>NZ_JBEOYO010000004.1:0-319808 GCF_040297125.1 Streptomyces sp. NPDC001868
CGGGTCCGGTGGGGGCTGGTCGCGCAGTTCCCCGCGCCCCTGAAAAAGCAGGGGCTGCGCCCCGTGCTTTTTCAACGGCCCGCAGGGGCCGTTGCTTCTAGGGGCGCGGGGAACTGCGCGAGAAGCTCCACGCACCCGCACCCTGGCGACGTCGGCCCGCCCGCCTCCGCGCCCCCACTTAATCGATCGCCTGACCGGATCATGCCGGGCAGAATCGCCGCATGCCGACCGCCGCGGAGCGACTGCTCTCCGCCCTCGAACCGCTGCCGTTCCCCGCACGCCTCACCCTGACGGCACGGACCGCCCGCGGGCTCGCGGACGACGGGACGCTCGCCCCGTTCCTGGCCGACCTGGACGCGCGCGGACCGTACGAGCGGCGGCTCGCCGCGCTCGCGGCCCTCGTCGGACGGGACGCGGGGTTCCTCGCGGAGCGGCTGGCCGACCCGGACCCGGTCGTCGCCGGGTACGCGCGGCGCGCCGCACGCGACCTGCCCGTACCGGACCGGGCCGTGGAGGCGGCGTACGACGACGCGCCGGCCGTGCTGCGGCAGCGGCTGGCCCGGCTGCTCGCCGCAGGAGGCCGCGGCGAACTCGCCGAGCGGCTGGTGACGCGACTGCGCGCGGAGTGGGGCGACGCCGAGGCCGCGCGGCTGCTGCCGGCCTGCTCCACCCCTTTCGTGGCACGGGAGTTGCCCGGCCTGGCGCACGCCGTCGACGGCTGGACCCGGCTCGCGCTCCGGCATCCCGACCCGGTCCTTGACCACGCCGAGCGGACCCTCGCCGACCGGGCGGGCGGACAGCAGCGGGACGACTGGTGGCGCCTGAACGCCACCACGGTCGCGGCGCTCGCGCCCCTGCGCCCCGAGCGGGTGCTGACCCTGCTGGAGCGGCACGGCCCCGGCAGTCTGCCGCCCGCGCTGAACAACGGCCTAGGCCCCCTGGTCACGGCCGACGCCGACCGGGTGATCCGCTGGATCACCTCCCCCGACCGTCAGGAACAGCGCCACGAGCCGATACCGCCGCCGGGCGTGCTGCACCGGCTCGTGCGGGCCGAGCCCGCGTCGCTGACCGCGCTGGGCCGTCACTGGCTGTACCGCGACGGCCACTTCACCGCGCTGGTGAAGGCCCTGGCGCCCGGCCTGCGCCCCGCCTTCGTGGACGCGGTCGCCGACGGCGGCACCCGCTGGAACACGGCGCTGAGCGTCCTCGGGCTGCTGCCCCGCGAGCGCCGCTGGGCGGAAGTCCGGCGGGCGGCGGCCGAGTTCGACGGCACCGACTACTGGTGGGACGACCTGGACACCCTCGCCCACGGCCCGCTCGACGAGGCACGCTCCGACCTGCTCGCCGCGATCGGGCGGTCCGACGCCGACGACCGGGCCACCGCCTGGCCGCTGTTCGTGGCCTGCGCCGCCCGCGACGGCGGCCGGGAGGCGGTCACCGAGCTGCTGACCACGGCCGGACGCCGGCTGCGCAACGACCGGGACCCGGTACGCGCCGCCGCGCTCGGCGCACTCGCCGAAGCGCACCCGCGGCTCTTCGCCGCCGGCCACGCCCCGCTGCTGGACGCGATCGCCACCGACGCCCTTCAGGCCCGGGACAGTTCGGCCGACACCCTGACGGCACTGCGCACCCTCGCCGTACGGCTGCTCGTCGAGCACGCCACGGACGACGAGGTGGCCCTGCGGCACTGGGCCCTGCGCACCCTGGAGGGCCTCACCGGCCGGACCGGCCTACCCGAGCTCGGCCCGCTCCACCGCGAGCTGCGGCGGGGCCAGGAACATCAGGTGTTCCAGGCCCTGCGTCCCTGGCTCGACGCCGGTGCCGGGCGGGCCGACTTCCGGCTGCTGCTGGGCCTGGCCGCCGCCCTGGGACCGCGCGCGCGGCGGCTGCCCGAACTGCAGGACCGGCTGGCCACGGCCCTGGAACGCGGCGACGACGAGACGTTCCGGACGGCGGCCGACCTGTGGCTGGCCGCACCGGCGACCCGCGACGAACGGGTCGCCGGGATCGTCGCGCTCGAACCGTCGTCGGTCGTCCTCCCGGCCGTACGGCGGGTGCTGAGCCGGCGGCGCACCGATCTGCTGGACACCCTGCTCGACGACACCCCGCCCTACGGCCGCTTCCTGGTGGACGGGGCCCGGCGCCCGCTGCCGGACCTCCGCGACAGCGACCGCTGGCTGCCCCGCCAGCAGGCGGCGGCCGTACGGCTGGCCGCACGGGCGGTCGCGGACGACTCGCTGCCGCTCGACGAACGGTCCGCCCTGATCCGGGCGGCGGCCCCGGTGCCCGGGTTCGGGCGGGCCCTGGCGTTCGCGCACAAGGACGACACGGAGGTGGTCGTCGCCGAGGCGGCCCTCGGCGCGCTGCCCTGGACCGACCGGCCCCACGACACCCTCCCGGCGCTGCTGGAACAGGCGGGCGGCGACCGCGCCCGGGTCGCCGTGTACGCGGCCTCACGCGCCGCCCGCTTCACCGCACCTTCCGAACTCGCCCAGGCCCTGGGCGCGTTGCTCACCGGGGAACAGCCCACGAAGGTCACCTCCCGCAAGGAGGCCGTACGCCTCGCCGCCCGCTTCCTGCCGCCCCGGCGCGCGGTGTCCCTGCTGGCGGGCGCCTTCCACGCCCCCGACCGGCACCCGGACGTACGGGCCGCCGTCGTCCGCGCCCTGCCGGCGCTGCTCGGCGAGCCGGAGTCCTGGCCGTTGCTGGAGGACGTGGCACACGACGACGCCCGTGCCGTGCACGAAGCCCTTCTGGCCGTCACCCCCTGGGAGCTGGCCGGGACGCACCGCCGCGCGTACGCGGCCGTGGTCGTCGCGGCGTACGACAGGTCCCTCGCGCTTGCCGAGGGCTTCGGGGGCGGCTATGCCGTGTTCCGCGCCCTCGGGGTGTGGTGCCGCTACTCACCCGAACTGGCGGCCCTTGTCGCCCGGACCGTCCGCGACCTCGGCGACCGCACGCACTGGCGGAGCGCGGCGGGGGTGCTGCGCGATCTGGCCGCCTCCGAACTGCCGCACCCCGTGGGCGGTGCCGCGCCGGGCAGCGTGTTCCACGGCACGGTGGCCGACCTCCTGACCGCGACGCACACCACGGACGGCGGTTGTGACGCGCTGGCGGACCGGGACCTGCCGGCCCTGCAACGGTTGCGGAGCCTGACGTCGTTCGGCTACGTCGACGGAGTGTGCCCCGAACTGCTCGAAGCGGTCGCGGAACAGCTGGCGCCCGAACCCCTGCTCGCGGCGGAACGCGCCCAGCTGCTGCGCGAGTTGGCCGACCGCACCACGGAACCGGCCGCCCTCCTCGAACGACTGCGGGACCTGGCCGACGCCCTGGAGGGCGCCGGGGTGAGCGTCGCGGTCCACACGTCCGGCCGACTGCGGACGTCCTCGGCCCAGCGTGCCCATCGGCAGCGCGCCGAGACCCTGCTGACCGCGGCCGACCGATTCGCCCGCGACGGCGGCACCGCGACGGGCCTGCTGGCGGTCGGCCTCGTCAACGGCACCGGCACGGCCCTCGGCTGGCCCGAGGAGTGGCGGTCACTCCTGCGCCTGCTGCGCGGCCACGCGAACGCCGACGTCCGCCACGAGGCGTACAGCACGATGACGGAGAATGAATGACCGCTCGGCGCGGGGGAGTTGGGCCGCACCCACGGGACCGGGAGACAACGAGTATGCGACCGGACGACGGGCACGGGCACGGACAGGGACACAGACAGGGGCACGGGTGAGGGAGTCATGATGCAGGTAGCCGTGGTCACCTTCGACGGGTTCAACGAACTCGACAGCTTCATCGCCTCCGCGCTGATCAACCGGTGCCGCAAGGACGGGCTGGAGGCGTTCATCACGACGCCGACGGCGGTGGTGACGTCGATGAACGGGGTCGAGGTGACCGGGCAGCGTCCGTTGGAGTTCGTGGGTGAGGCGGAGGTCGTGCTCGTCGGCAGTGGGGTGAAGGCGCGGGATGTGGTCGCCGACGACCGGCTGATCTCCCGGCTGCCGCTCGACCCCGCGCGTCAGCTGATCGGGGCGCAGTGCTCCGGCGCGCTGGTGCTGGCCCGGCTCGGTCTGCTGGAGTCCATGCCGGCGTGCACGGACAGGACGAGCAGGCCGTTCGTGGAGGCCCGTGGTGTCACCGTGCTGGACACGCCGTTCCACGCCGAGGGGAACATCGCCACGGCGGGCGGCTGCCTGGCGTCCCAGTACCTCGCCACCTGGGTGATCACCCGGACGCTCGGGGAGGACGCCGCGCGTGGTGTCCTCGACTACGTGGCTCCCGTGGGGGAGAACCGGCGGACCGTCGAGCGCGCCCTGGGGGCCGTCCGGGCGGGTGAGACCGCGCTGCGCTGACGGGCCGGGGCGAGGAGCGCGAGGCGGCCCGGGGTCATGACCGCGACCGGGCGCCGCACGCGACCACGGCCGCTTCGGGAGCGGGAGCGGTCGGTTTGCGGAGCAGGAGCAGAGCCGCGTCGTCGTGCAGCCGGCCTCCCACATGCGTGAGCAGTTCGTCGTGCAGGGAGGTGAGGGTGTCGGCCGGCTCGTCGGACAGATGGTGCGCCAGCCTCTCCGCGAGCGGATAGAACGCGCGGTCGCGGTCGCGGGCCTCCGTCACACCGTCGGTGTAGAGCAGCAGCTGATCCTCGTCGCCGAAGCGCAGGGTCTGCAGGCCGGGGGTCTCGCCCGTGAGGGCGCGCAGCCCGAGGGGCGGGGCGGGGAACGCGGGCTCCACCGGTACGACGCCGGAGCCGCGCACCAGCAGCGGCGGCGCGTGCCCGCAGTTGACCAGCTCCAGCTCACCCGGCCGGGGATACCCGGCGACCACGGCGGTGACGAAGTCGTCGCAGCGGAGGTTCCGCGCCAGACTCCGCTCGATCCGGTCGACGACGGCGAGGAGATCGGGCTCCTCGTACGCCGCCTCGCGGAAGACCCCGAGCACCAGCGCGGCTATCCCGACCGCAGGCAGCCCCTTGCCGCGCACATCGCCGACGATCATCCGCACCCCGTACGGGGTGGGCACCAGGGCGTAGAGATCCCCGCCGATCCGGGCCTCCGCGGCGGCGGCGCTGTAGCGGACGGCGACCTGGAACGGGCCGACCGTCGCCGGTACCGGCTGGAGCAGCGCGTGCTGGGCGGCCTCGGCGACCGAGCGGACGGCCGCGAGCACCCGCTCACGGCGCCCGCGCAACGCGCTGGCCAGGCCGCTCGCCAGGGTGACGGCCACCAGCGCGGACAGGACGGCGGCCAGCTCACGCCCCGGCGCGCCGTCCCGGACGCCGAGCATCGCGCCCAGCACCCCGGCGAGGAGGCCGACACACAGCACCCCGCGCGGCCCGCTGGTGGTGGCGGCCAGCGCGGGCCCCGCGGCGAGCAGCGGCAGCCAGGTCAGCCCGGCCCCGCCGAGGAGGCCGACGACCACGATCACGGAGACGATCAGCACGGGCAGGACGGGCGTCCCGGAGGCCAGCTGCGCGGCGACCCGATTACGGGCCGGCCTGACCGGGACGGACGCTCGCTTCCTCGACGGCCGGATCGGCCCGTGGTCGCCGCCGAACTCTCGGGTGTGACTCATGTATCGCCGCCAGTCCTCACCTGTGCGCGGAGCACGCGCTCCTGAAAATGTCCGTTGAAATGTCCGTTTGATCCAGGAAAGAGGATCGGGCCGGGCGCCACAAGGACATGGTTTTCAGATAGTGAGCGACAGGCCCCTGGTCACGCGGCTCGCGGTCGGGAGCAGCCGCGCCCGGACCTCCTCCAGCCGGGAGAGCCGGTCCGCCCGCAGCGAGACACCGAGCGAGCCGAGGGTGTCCCCGCTGTACACGGGCACCGCGATGCAGACCGTGCCGAGGGCGTACTCCTCCAGGTCCGTGACGGCGGGTGCCACGGGGGAGGAGTCCAGCCGCCGGAGCAGCTCCGGGGCGTCCGTGATGGTCCGGGGTGTGAGATCGGCCATCCGGTGCCGGGAGAGATAGTCCTTGCGGGAGTCCTCGTCCAGCTCGCGCAGCACCGACTTGCCCAGCGCGGTGGCGTGCCCGGCGTCCTCGAACCCCACCCACAGATCGACCCGGGGCGCCCGGGGACTGTCCACGATCTCGGCGACCCGGATCTCACCGTCCTCGTAGAAGGTGAGGTAGGCGGCGCTCGTCAGCTCGTCCCGCAGCGCCGCGAGCGTCGGACGGATCCGGCTGAGCAGCGCCTGCCCGCGACCGCTGGCGTGCAGCGTCTGCACCTTGTCGCCCAGGACGAAACCGCCGTCGGCCAGCTTCCGCAGATACCCGTCGTGGACCAGGGTCCGCAGCAGGTGGTAGGCGGTGGCCAGGGGCAGCCCCGTCTCCCGTGCCAGCTGCTTCGCCGGCGCGCCGTTCTCGTGCGCGCTCACCGCCTCCAGCAGGCGGAAGGCACGCTGCACGGACGTGATGAGCGTGGGGCCGGGGTCGTCGTGCGCAGCCATACGACCAGCGTGCGCCGGGCACGCGGCACGGGCAAGCTCCGCCGGGTTCACCTGGTCATCCGCTCCGGTCACTTCCAGTCGTACGCGTACGCGGCGACCCAGGTGATGTCGAGCTGCGCGCTGCTGCCCGGCGCCGCGCCCGGCCCCTGGAGGGCGCTCTCGTTCTGCAGCACCCAGGACAGGGGCCGGTCCGGCACGTCCCGGGTGTCGTGGCCGACCTGCCGGCCGTCCACGAAGAACCGCACATGTCCGGGCGTCCACTCCGTCGACACGGTGTGCCACCGCGTCCAGTCGTCGCTGCCGGGGAAGTAGCCCTGTTCGCCGCCGCCGCAGGGGTGGTGGAAGGCGGTGAGGTCGCCGGTCCATTCCCCCTCGGGATGGTCCATCTCGCAGCCCCCGCCGTAGTGCAGCCAGGCGGACTTGTATCCCGGGGCGAGCTTCGTCACCTTGATACGGGCGCTGTACTTGCCGTACCTCATCTGCATGACGGCACGGGGTACCACCGCCGCGGCGTGCACGGGGCCGCCGTCGGCGGGCCGCCACATCCTGATGTACATCCGGCCGTCACCGTTCGCCGCAGGGCCCACGCTCACGGTGTCCTCGGGGTGGTAGACACCCACGACGTCCCGGCCCCGGTCGTTGGCCGTGTCGCGCCAACCCGTGGGGTACGTCCACCAGTTGTCGCGGTACGCGCCGCGCAGGCCCCCGCAGTACGCGGCGGACGTGTCGACACGGTGCTCGCAGTCGCTGAACGCGCCCAGCGGCACCCTGTCCCCGTCGAAGTCCTCCGCGAGGACCTGCCAGAACGGCCCGCAGTCGCCGAGGGGCAGCTCGGTGCCCGAGGCGCGGCAGGCGTCGGCCGACACGGGCGCTCCCTCGGCACGCGGCACACCGAGGAGCGCCACCAGGAGCAGCAGACCCATGGAGGGCCACAGTGCCCGTCCACGACGTTTCGGTGCCGCGTGCGAACCCATCGGTGAGCCCCTTTCGACCCCGTGCGGTATGGGTGGTGCGAGGGAGCATCCTCACGGCGGGACCGCCGCGGCGCCATCCCCGCAACGGGGTGCCCACCGGAGGGCGGCACTCCGTTGGTGGTGGTCCCGGAGGTGTCGCCTCCGGGGAACTCGGTACTCCGCACGGGACAGGAAACAGTCGACCGTCCCCGGAGGCGATCATGAGTGACGAGAACAGGGCGGACGACGCCTACCAGCCCACGGGCGACAACGAGGAGCAGGAGGACGCCGCCCCGCTGGATCTCCAGGACGCGGTCGACGAGCGTACGTACGACGACATCCTGGACGAGGGCTACTCGCCGCCGGAGAAGCCCCTGGGCGTCACCAGGAGCGGCACCACGGCGGCCGAGCAGCACGAGGGCGAGTCCCTGGACGATCGGCTGCGGCAGGAGGTCCCCGACGTGGAGGTACCGGCCGGGGACGGTATCGGCGACCTGCCGGACGGCGAGGGCGAACCGCTCGACCCGGAGGCCGGAGCGGACCGCGCCGGACGCCTGGTCGCACCCGACGAGGGCACACGGCCGGACACCACCAAGGAGCTCGTCGCCGAGGACGAGGGCATCGACGGCGGAGCGGCGGGCGCGGAGGAGGCGGCGATGCACGTCGTCCCCGACGACCGGCTGCCGTAGCCGCCCGCGCGGATGCGGGGCGATGCGGCACGGGGTCCACGGTCCGGGCGGCCTCGCCGCCGCGCCCCCGCTCGCAGCGGATGCGGCGCGTCTCGGGCATGTCGAATGCGGCGGTACCCGATCGACGTGAGGGTGAGGCGGTACACCCGCCGTACACCCCACGACGTTCAGGAGCCCCATCATGATCGTGACCGCGGACCTGGCCATCTCCCTCGACGGGTACGTCGCCGGCCCCGGCGTCGCCCCCGACAACCCTGGAGGTGACGGCGCCGAACCGCTCTTCGAATGGATCCACGGGCTGGCGAGCTGGCGGGAGCGCCAGGGCATGACCGGCGGGGAGGAGAACCGCGACTCCGAGCTGATGCGCGAGTGGTTCGACGCCACCGGAGCCGTGGTCATGGGCCGGACGATGTACGACCTGGGCGAGGAGTTCTGGGGCGACAACCCGCCGTTCAGGACCCCGGTCCTCGTCCTCACCCACCGGCCCCGGCCCACCCTCGTCAAGGAGGGCGGCACCACCTTCACCTTCGTCACCGACGGCATCCACGACGCCCTCGACCGGGCGAGGGACGCGGCCGGGACCCGCAACGTCGACATCGCGGGCGGGGCGAGCACGGTGCGGCAGTACCTCCGGGAAGGACTCGTCGACGAGCTGCAACTGCACGTCGTGCCCGCGCTGATCGGAGCAGGGCTGCGGCTCTTCGACGACGTGGGCGCGGGGCGGCGCGACCTCGAACCGGTCCGGGTGGTCGACACCCCCCTCGCCACCCACCTGAAGTACCGCTTCACGAAGTGAGCCCCCCCGCCGGTCACCCGCACACGACAGCGATGTGACCGGGATCACTCCCGACGGAAAACCCGGCGCCCGGGCCCCGCGTCTAGTCGGTGTGAGATCAGTCAGGAAGGCACCGGCCGAGCCGGACGAGGAGCGACTCGTCCGGCTCGTGGCCAAGGGTGACCGCGCGGCGTTCGAGGAGCTGTACCGGCGCACCGCGCCATGGCTGGCGGTGCGGTTGCGGCGCCGCTGCGCCGACGAGCAGATCGTCGCCGAGGTCATGCAGGAGACGTATCTGGCGGTGTGGCGCGCGGCGGGCGCGTTCGCCGGGGCCGCGGTCGGCGGGACCGCCGTCGGCTGGCTGTGGACGATCGCGGCCCGCCGACTCGTCGACGCGTTCCGCCGCAGGGCCCACCACGCGGAGCCGCCGCCCGCGGCAGCCGCACAGCCCCTGGCGCCCGCCGCCGAGGACGAGGCGCTCGCGGCGACCGTCGGCGGTGACGTCGGGGACGCGCTGAGACGCCTCGCGCCCGAACTCAGAGAAGTACTGCAGGCCATGGTGCTCGACGGACTGTCCGTCCGGGAGACCTCGGTCCTGCTCGGCGTGCCCGAGGGCACGGTCAAGACCCGCGCCCGCCGGGCCCGGACCGAGATGCGGAGGGCCCTGGCATGAGCGTGGAACACGCGTCGACGCGACTCATCGACGGCTACGCGCGCGGCGACACGGACATCGCCGCCGACGAGGTGTGGGCCCTGGAAGCCCATCTGGAGGGCTGCCGGGTCTGCCGGGACCGGCTGTCGGCCGCCGCCGAGGCGAGCGCGCCCGATGTGACGGCACTGCTCGGCACCGTCTGGTCCGACCTCCAGCCCCGGCTGGCCACCACCCCCACGATGCCCCGCCGCCGACGCTGGTCGGCACGGCTGTCGAGGTGGCTGACCCCCACGATGGCGCCCTGGCTGGCCATGGTCATGAGCGTGACCCTGCTCGCGCTGCTGCTCGACCTCGTCGACACCGGCATGGGGTACGGCTCCGGCCAGGTGTCGCCGGTGCTGCTGCTCGCCCCCGTCCTGCCCGTGCTGGGCGTGGCGGCGTCGTGGTCGCGCGGCCTGGACCCGGCGTACGAGCTGACGGCCTCCGTGCCCAGAGCCGGGCTTCCCCTGGTGCTGCGGCGCACCACGGCCGTACTCGCCGTCGTCGTGCCCGCGCTGCTGGCCGGCGGCTGGGCGACGGGGGTGACGGCCGCGCAGTGGCTGCTGCCCTGTCTGGCGTTCACCTCGACGACGCTGGCGCTCGGCGGAGTCGTCGGCGTGACCCGTGCCGCCGTCGCGCTGATCGCGGTGTGGGCCGCCGTGGTCGTGGCGCCGGCCCTGGCCACCAGCGGTACGCCCGTCGTCCTGCGCACGGACGGACTGCCCGTGTGGGGCCTGATCCTCGCCCTCGGCATCGGTGTCGTGATCGCCCGCAGGGGCGCGTACGCCGTGCTGGGAGCCCATCGATGAACCAGCCGATGAGCCCATCGATGAGCCAGCCGATGAGCCAGCCGATGAGCCAACCGATGAACCGATCGCTGAACGAATCGGTGAACGAATCGATGAACCGACGGAAGGAACACACCTTGATGTCCGCGGTGAGCGCGGCCGACCTCGCACCGACGCCCTACGCCTGGGAGATCCGGGCCACGGGGCTGAAGGTGAGGGTCGGCCGGAAGCGAATGGCCGTCGACGGGCTCGACCTGTCGCTGGGCACCGGAGTGCACGGCCTGCTCGGACCCAACGGGGCCGGCAAGACCACCCTCATCCGGGCGCTGGCCACCGTGCTGCGCCCCACCGAGGGCACCCTG
The DNA here is from genome assembly GCF_040297125.1 of Streptomyces sp. NPDC001868. Lineage (NCBI taxonomy): Bacteria > Bacillati > Actinomycetota > Actinomycetes > Kitasatosporales > Streptomycetaceae > Streptomyces > Streptomyces sp. NPDC001868. Next base: position 10,703 of record NZ_JBEOYO010000004.1, read on the forward strand.
GAACTGCTCGGCGAGTCCGCCGGAGGCCTCGGCGAACACCGGGCGCTGCGCCGCCGGATCGGCTATCTGCCGCAGGAGTTCGGCTACTACAAGCGCTTCACGGTGCGCGAGTTCGTCGAGTACATGGCGTGGCTGAAGGAGGTACCCAAGGCGGACATCCCGGCGGCGGTACAGCGCGCCGTCGAGCGGGTCGGCCTCGCGGACCGTGCCGACGACCGGATGAAGTCCCTGTCGGGCGGCATGGTGCGGCGCGTCGGGATCGCCCAGGCCATCGTCAACGACCCGGCGGTCCTGCTCCTCGACGAGCCGACCGTCGGCCTCGACCCGGCCCAACGGCTGCGCTTCCGCGAGCTGTTGCAGGAACTGGGCACGGACACCTGTGTGGTCGTCTCCACCCATCTGGTGGAGGACGTCGCCGCCGCCTGCACCGATGTGGTGCTCTTCGCCGAGGGCCGGCTGGTCTTCCAGGGCACCCCGGACGAACTGGCCGCCGCGGGCGGACCCGAGCACGTCGGCGACAGCCCGCTGGAGCGCGGATACTCGGCGCTGCTGGCCGACCCCCGGCAGGAAAGGGGCACCTGGTGAACGTCCGTGTCCTGCGCATCGAACTGAGACGCTCCGTCGCCCCGTGGGCCGGCGTCGTGACCCTCACCGTCGCCCTGGCGTTCCTGTACCTGCTGAGCGGCCCGTGGTGGAAGGGCACCGAGCTGTGGACGAGCCAGTGGACGTCCATGGCCCTGTGGACCCGGTTCCTGCTGGCCGTCCTGTGGCCGCTCGCCATCGCCCTCGGGGCCCTCCAGGGGCTGCGCGACCACCGATCGCGGATGTCCGAGCTGCTGACGAGCACACCACGCCCCGCCCGGCACCGCGCGGCCACGACCGCGGGCGCGTCGGCGATCACGCTGGCCTCGGCCTTCGCGCTCCTCGTCCTCCTGGGCGGCGTCCAGGTGCTCGGAGCCACCGAGTACAACCACCTCGGCTGGCTGCCGATCCCGCTCGTCGCCGGACTGGGCCTCGTCGCGGGGGCCTTCCTGGGCATGGGCCTCGGGCGCCTCCTCCCCTCCCCGCTGCTGCCGCCCGCGCTGGCCGTGGCCGCCTTCGTGTTCGTCAACCTCCTGCGGCTGACGACGGAATCGGGGGTGCCGACGTCCACGGCCCCGACCCGGTTCGCGCTGCTGTCACCGGCGGTGGACGAGGTGCGCGACGTGTTCCTCACGCTCTCCGCCCCCGTGCACCTGGGCCAGACGGTCTGGCTGCTCGGCATGGCCGCGACCGGCCTCGCGCTGCTGGCCGCCGCCACCCCGCGCGCCCGTCTGCTCGCCCTCGTACCCGTCCTGGCGGGCGCGGCGATCGCCCTGCTCCTCCTGCCCGGGGACCCGCGCCGGGCGTACGTCTTCGACGAGGCCGCCGCGGCACCGATGTGCGACGGCCCGGTGTGCGTGGCGACGGTGCATCAGGACTACCTCCCCGGTCTGGCGAAGCCCGGGAAGAAGGCGCTCGGCCTCCTGCGGGACGTCCTCGGCGGCGAGGCACCGACCTCCGTCCGGGAGAGCACCGCCCCACGGGGGCTCTTCGACCCGCCGGAACGTTCCCGTACGTCCGTGCTCTTCGACTTCGAGGACAGCGTGATCGCCGACGCGAAGGGCGAGGAACTGACCCGGGTGCTGCTCGCCCAGGGCATGGTGCCGCTCTGCTCCGCCCGCAGCGCCAACGAGAGCGGCACGCTCGGCGAGGTCGCCGCGCAGGGTGTGGCGGCGGGCTGGGTCCTCGGGGACCTCAAGCCGTTCGACGGGGCCATGCACGCGTCCAGCGACCAACTCGCCGCCGCGGGACCGGTGTTCACGGAACTCAAGGCGCTGCCCTGGTCCGAACAGATCGCCCGCGTCAAGGCGGCGCACACCGCCGCCGTCGACTGCGAGGGCGACCCGCTCGACGTCCTGGACGGCGGTACGTCCCGGTGAGATGGCTGACGCTGTACGCGCGCTCCCGGCAGGTGCCGGCGTCGCTCGCCGCGGTGGTGATCAGCGCGGTGGCGGTGTGGGCGCTCGCCGCCCGGGACGGCGCCGGGGGGCCGGCCGATCCGAAGCTGCCCGTGTTCGTCCTCTTCGCGGGGGTGGCGGCGGTGTCCATCGGACTCGGCGGCCAGGACCTCGCGCTGGACCGCACGGCCGCGATCCGCTGGCGGCCCCGCAGAGCGGCACATGTGCTGCTCGGCGGCCTGCTCGTCTGCGCCGTGCTTCTCGCGGTACAGACGGTGGGCGGGGAGGACCTGGCCACCCCCGGGTTCGTCGTCCGCGACAGCGCGGGGCTGATGGGCCTCGCCGCTCTCGGAGCCGTGGTGTGCGGGGCCGCGTACGCGTGGACCCTGCCCATCGCCTGGCTGTCGTTCTCAGTCTTCGTCCCGCCTCCGACCGGCGTGCCGATGCAGGCGGCGACCTGGATGCTGCTGCCGCCCGGCACGACCACGGCCACATGGACGGCCACGACCCTCGCGATCGCCGGCACGACGGCCTACGCCTTCGCGGGGCCGAGGCGGTAGCGGGTCCGGGACGGGCCGCCGGGGCTGTCGTGTCAGGTCAGTTCACGGCGTCGCCCTTCACGCGGGCGGCGCCGTGCGCCCGTGCGAACAGCGGCAGTTCACGGAAGGCTGCGGTGGCGTACCCCCGTATCCGGGCGCCCGACAGGCAGCACCCGGCGGCTCGCCCGTCACCAGGCGCCCGGCCTCGCCGACCGTCATCGGATGCAGTACGAGCCGTTCGGTCGGATGATCGGCCATCGTGGTTCAGATCCAGGTGTCGAGCCACATCCGGACGCGCCAGTCGGGATACGGGATCGTCTGGGCCGTGTAGATCGGGAAGAAGTAGATGAAGTTCCAGGCGATGAGCAGGACGAGCGCGCCCGCCACCATGGCTCCCCGGGCACGGCGGTCGGGGCTCGCCCCCGGTGGGCCCAGCAGGGCGCCCAGGGTCATCGCCACCGCCAGACACAGGTAGGGCACGAAGACGACGGCGTAGAAGGAGAAGGTCGTGCGGTCCTGGTAGAGGAACCAGGGCAGATAGCCCGCGCCCACGGCGCACAGCACGGCGCCCGCGCGCCAGTCGCGGCGCAGGGCCCACCGGAAGAGCAGATACACCAGGGCGCCGCACGCCGACCACCACAGCATCGGCGTCCCCAGGGCGAGGATCGTCTGCGAGCAGCCGGTGATCGCGTGGCAGCCGGCCTCCCCGGGCTCGGGCGACTGGTAGGAGACCAGTACGGGACGGCCGAGGACCAGCCAACTCCACGGATTGGACTCGTACGTGTGGGAGGCGTCCAGTCCCACGTTGAACCGGTAGACGCCGGCCTCGTAGTGCCAGAAGCCGCGCAGCGGGGCCGGTATCCACGACCAGGCGCCGCCGCGGCCGTCCGCCCAGTGCCGCCCGTAGCCGTCGTCGGACAGGAACCAGCCCGTCCACGTCACCACATAGGTGACCACGGCGACCGGGACGAGGGACAGCACCGAGAAACCGAGATCCTTGCGCAGCACCGCACGGTACGGCCGGCTCGCCCCGGCGACCCGGCGGGCGCCGACGTCCCACAGCAGGGTCAGCATCACGAAGAAGACCAGGAAGTACAGGCCGTTCCACTTGGTCGAGGCGGCCAGGCCCAGACAGACGCCGGCCGCGAGCCGCCAGGGACGCCACCCCGTCCCCGCCCGGTCGCCGGTGTCCCGGTCCGGGCGGACGCGCCCGTCCTCGCCCACCGGCAGTGCCGCCGCGAGCCGGGCGCGCGCGTGGTCCCGGTCGATCAGCAGGCAGCCGAAGGCCGCCAGGACGAAGAACATGACGATCAGGTCGAGCAGCGCGGTGCGGCTCATCACGAAGTGCAGGCCGTCCACCGCCAGCAGCGCGCCGGCCAGACAGCCCAGGAACGTCGAACGGAACAGCCGGCGTCCGATGCGGCACAGCATCAGCACCGACAGCGTGCCCAGCACGGCCGGCATGAAGCGCCAGCCGAGCGGTTCGAGGCCGAACATCCACTCCCCGAGAGCGATCACCCACTTGCCCATCGGCGGGTGCGCGACGAAGCTCCCGGTGTCGGTGAGCGTGATCACCTGCGGGTCGGCCAGCACCTGCGGGTCGGCGATCTTGCGGTCCGGCCAGGTGCCCTCGTAGCCGAACCGCAGTAAGGACCAGGCGTCCTTGGCGTAGTACGTCTCGTCGAAGGCGAGTTCGTGCGGACGGTCCAGGCGCCAGAAACGCATCGCTCCGGCCAGCAAGGCGACGAGCAGCGGCCCCACCCATTCCATCGCCCTCGCGACGCGGTACGCCGGCTCCGGGCCGAGGCCCACCCGTTCCCAGAGGCGGGTGCCCGGCTCCGGGAAGGGCGGGACCAGGCGTTCACGGATGTCGCTCCGGGGGCGCCCGGTGTGCCCGAACAGGCGCAGACGGCTGTTCCAGTCGAGGGGCGCCGTCGTCGAACGGGTGCCGTGGAGCATCGCGGTGAAGGAGTCCTTTGAGAGTGCGGGCGGTGTGGTGCCGCGCGGTGCCGGTGCTCGGCCGGGAGAGGGACCCGTCACTCCCCGCACCCCCGCACGTTCGTCTGCGGAGATCGTAGTGCGCATACGTTCGGGGCCCGGAGGGACCCGGAGGTCACCCGGTCGGGGAGCCTCGTGGCTGGGCCGTTCGCGGGTACTCGGGAGCGGGCCGAAAGGCGGGGCGGGCCGACGGGTACGGATGCGGAGACCCAGGCCGCCCAGGATCACCGAGGAGAGGAGCGAGGGACATGGGACACGGTGGAGACGTCATCGCCGAACTGACCACGGACCACGGCGAAGTGGAGGAGATGTTCGGCGAGATCGAGGCGCTGCCCTCCGGGGACCCCCAGCGCAAGCACTACGTGGACAAGGTCACCATCGAGCTGGTGCGTCACTCGGTCGCCGAGGAGGCCTACCTCTACCCGGCGGTCCGTGAGCACATCCCGGACGGTGACGCGATCGCCGACCGGGAACTGGAGGACCACGCCGAGGCCGAGCGCACCATGAAGGCCCTGGAGCGGTGCGAGGCGGACGACCCGGACTTCGATCTGCTCGTCGCCCAGCTGATGACCGAGATCAGGGCGCACATCCAGGACGAGGAGAACAACCTCTTCCCCCGGCTGCGCGCGGCCTGTTCGGCGGACGCCCTGAACAGCCTCGGCGAGAAGGTCCGCACGGCCAAGAAGACGGCGCCGACCCGGCCCCACCCGTCGGCCCCGGACACCCCTCCGGCCAACAAGCTCCTCGCCCCCGGCATGGGCCTCGTCGACCGTATGCGCGACGCGCTGAGCGGCCGGGGACAGGACGACTGACTCCTCGTACGCGGACGACTGACTCGTGCGTGTGCCGAGGACGATGCACGCGTACCGAGGACCATGTACGCGTACGAGCACGCGTACCGACGGGCGACGGGGACGGGCGACGGGCCGGCAGGGGCAGTTCCGCTTGTCCCTGCCGGCCCGTCGCCAGCCCCGTCCGCTCGCCCACGAACGGGTGGTCAGTCGTCACCCCTCACGATGTGCGAGTCCGCCCCGGCCTCCGCCGTGCGGGAGCCGTCCTGGTCGGTGAGGGCGGGAAGGCACATGCGTACGCCCCTCCCGCTCCCGCGCCGGTGGCGGGCCTTGGCCCAGTCGCTCTCGCGGACGACCAGTTTCTCGACGGTGTGCGTACTACTCACGACGTCTCATCTTCTTTCCTCCGGATGCGCCCCACCGGGTTCCCCTCTGCGGGGAACCCAAACCGGGGCACCGTGAGGTGTGGGGAGACGAGGCGGGGGGACTTGGAGGGCAGGCCGGGTTCGACGGCGTTCCCCTGGGGGTCGCCCCGGCCAGGCTTCTCTGGTTCTGACTGCGTGCCGGAGGAGCCGTCCCCACGGAACCTTCGGAGAGAACCCGTCAGAGGCCGCCCTGCTCGCAGACGCGGCGGGCGACCTCGCGGAGCTTGATGTTGTTCTCCTGGGAGAAGCGGCGCAGCACGTCGAACGCCTCCTTCTCGGAGAGCTGGTGGCTGCCCATGAGAATGCCCATGGCCTCGCCGATCACATGGCGGGTGGCGACGGCCTGCTCCAGCTGGGCGTGGGTGCGGGCGCTGGAGAAGGCGACCGCCGCGTGGGAGGCGAGCAACCAGCCGGCCAGCTCGCTGACCTCGGTGAACGCGCCGGGCGCGCGAGAGTAGAGGTTCAGCGCGCCGAGGTCCTCGTCCTCGGTGAACAGCAGGAAGCCCATCATGCTGCCCACACCGAGACGGCGGGCGCGCGGGGCGTAGGCGGGCCAGCGCGGCGGGTCCTCGGAGAGGTCGGCGATGCGGTAGACCCGCTCTCCGTCCGAGCTGAGGGCGGCGTCGAAGCACGGCCCCTCCCGCAGCCGCTCCTGCAGCCGGTCGCTGTCCACCACCAGCGGGTCGGTGGGGGAGAGAGTCTCCACGGCCGTGCCGCGCAGCACGAGAATGCCGGCGGCGTCACAGCCCTCCACCAGCTCGGTGGCCGAGGCGGTGATCCGCGCCAGCGTGGCGTCCACCGAATGCTGTGCGAGCAGATCCCGCGCCATCGACGCCAGCTGCTGTGCGAACCGGTCCCAGTCCACACGGCCCTCCGCTTCACCCTCGTCCCGACAGTCCTTTCGCCCAGCCTCGCACGCGCGACCGGTGAAGAAACGGCTGCGACAGCCGTTTCTTCACCGGCGGTGGCGCGTTCCCGCGCCGCCGCCGCGCCACCGGGGCCTTTCGCCGGAGCCCCGTCCGCCATGAAGTCGCGGCCTGCGGGTGCGTCTCGGCGCTGCCGTGGCACTTGGTGTGTCATGGAGTGGACTGGCAGGGCGGTACGGGAGATGCGGCGGCGTGCCGCTGCCGCCGTACGGACGGTGCGGTGGGCGTGGGCAGGGCCGGGCCGTGAACGGGATCTGATGGCGCAGGCCGGCAAGGCGGCGCTGGCCGCCTGGGTGGCGTGGGCGGTGGCGGGCTGGTGGCTGGCGGCGCCGATGGCGTTCGTGGCGCCCTGGGTGGCGGTCGTCCTGGTGGAGTCGACGGTGTACCGGTCGCTCGCGCACGGGCTGCAGCAGGTCGCGGCGATCGCGGTGGGCACGGTGGTGGCGACCGCGGTGGCGCTGGTGCTGCCCAACACCCTGCTCACCATGGCCCTGGTCCTGCCGGCCGTGCTGCTGCTGGGGCAGTGGCAGCGCCTCGGCAGCCAGGGCGTCTACGCCGCCACCGGCGCGCTCTTCGTGCTGACCGGCGGTCAGGCCACCGTCGCCGCGTCGGCCGCCCGCGTCGGGGAGGCGGTGTTCGGCGCGGTGGTGGGCGTCGCGGTCAACGCGCTGATCCGGCCCCCGGTGTACCTGCGCGACACCCGCGCCGCCCTGCGGGACGCCGCCCGCGAGGCCGAGGAGATCCTCGACGCGGTCGCGGACGGGCTGGCCGCCGGCGAGTGGAACGCCCGTCAGGCGGGGGAGTGGCACGAGCGCGCACTGCGGCTCGGCCGCCTGGTGGAGCAGGCCCGGTCGGCGATCGGCTGGAGCCGGGAGAGCATGCGTGTGAACCCCTGGGGCCGCCACAGGCACGGCGTCGCCCCGCCCGGGAAGGCGTACGGCGACGCGCTGGCCGTGCTCGACCATGTCGCCGTCCACACCACGGGTGTGACCCGGACGGTGTGGGAGAGCGCGGACCACGGTGGCGCGGATCACGGCGGCGGCGCGGACCACGGCGGCGACGTGGCCCGGCCCGCCGCGGCGATCGCCGATCCCTACGCGGACTTCCTGCACCGCACCGCACATGCCGTCCGTCTCTACAGCCGGACCCGGTTCGCCCCGAGCGGCCACGACGACTCCGCCGCGGAGGCGCTGCGCGAGGCCGTCGGGGAACTCCACCGCGCCCTAGACACCTTCCGTCGACGGCTGCCTGGCGCCGTCGCCGACGACCCCGACGCGCTGGTGACCTACGGGACGCTGCTGGCGCACGCCCATCGCCTGGCCGATCAGCTGGTGCAGGACTGACGTCCCCTGATGCCGGGGCGGTGCCTGGTGGTTGTCCGGTAGCGCGGTGGAGCCTGGAGCCTATTCGCCCGACGGAGCGGTCAAGGTGACGCCGAGGGCCACCGGGGTGCCGAAGTTCGGGGTGCCGTCGGCGTTCCAGGTGAACTTCTGCGCCCGGGTCGACCGGTTCATGTCGCAGCCTCCGGAGGCGGAGCTGTTGGCGTGGTAGACCATCCAGTCCTCGGTCCCGTCGGGCGACTTGAAGAAGCCGTTGTGACCGGGGCCGTAGACGCCGTTGGCGTTGGACCGCTGGAAGACCGGGTTCGGTGACTTGACCCACGAGGAGGAGTTGAGCGGGTCGCCGCCGTTGTAGGTGAGCATGCCCAGCTTGTAGTCGGGTGTGGAGCAGTGGCTGGCCGAGTAGATGATGAACGTCTTGCCACCCCGTTGCAGCACCTCGGCGCCCTCGTTGACCGCGCCGCCCACCGTCTCCCAGCTGTACGTCGGGGTCGACAGCACACGGCGGGTGCCGCTCGCGGTCCACGGGTTCGACAGCGGTCGGATGAACATGGGCTGCGAGCCGTTGTAGTACGTGCCCAGGAGGTACAGCCGGCCGTTGAGCTGCAGGATGCCCGGGTCCAGCTCCCAGGTGTTGTCCTGCGTCGGGTCGAGCAGATCGGCCTTGAAGGTGTACGGGCCCATCGGGTCCAGGCCGGCGCTCTCCAGGACGTGGATCCGCTGGGTGCCCAGGTCGAACGGCTCCCGGCCGGCCGTGTAGTAGAAGTACCAGCGCTTCCCGTTGGGGCCGTCGAGGAGATGGAACTCCGGGGCCCACATCGTGCCCGCCCCGTTGGGCCGGGTCAGGTTGAAGATCACCTGTTCGTTGGCGGTGCCGAGCCCGGCGAGGGTGCTCGCCTTGCGCATGGTGACCGTCGAGTTCCAGGTCGTGGTGGCGAGGTAGTAGAAGCCGTCGTGGTACGTCAGCCACGGGTCGGGGCCGCGCTGGGCCAGCGGGTTGGTGAACGTCCTAGGGGCCGTGCCGCCGCCGGTGAAGCCGGGCAGCCGCCACACCCTCCCGTTCGCCGTCGCGCACGGCAGCTGCACCAGGTTGGTGTTGGAGGCCGACGAACCCCCGCTCGGCGCGACGCACTTGCCCGAGCCCACGGAGACCAGGTTGAAGGTCTTGTCCGTGCCGGAGACCGACACCGGCGTGAGCCGCCACTGCTGGTTGGTCGCGCCGTGGCAGGGCCACTGGATGACCGCGGCGTTGTCGGCCGTGGAGGCGCCGTACACATCGACGCACTGCCCGGACTGGGTGGTGATCGTATAGGTGTCGGCCGTTCCCGAGACCGGTGTGAAGGACAGGCTCTGGTTCGCCCCGCCGGCGCAGGCGAAGGCGCGGAGCTGAGCGCCGTTGGTCGTCGAACTACCGGGCAGGTCAAGGCAGTTGCCGCCGTTCTGGTTCACCCCCGTCGAGGTGAAGGAGACGGCGGCGGCAGCGGGCTGCGGGGCGACCAGGAAGGCGACCGCCATGGTGACCGACGCGAGGAACGCGCACAGGAGTCTGGGACGAGTCACGGTCCGTACACCTTTGCTTCGAGGAGTCCGACGGAGTTCGTGCCGTTGCCGGTGAGCAGCACCCGTAGCCGGGTGGTGCTCGTGGCGTCGAAAGTGACCGTGTTGTACTGGTTCTTCGCCAGCGGATAGGACCCGGCGCCCGGCACGTCGACATACGCGGAGCCGTTCCAGTACTGGAGCTTCCACGAGGCCGGCATGTCGATGCCCTGGTCGTCGTCGAAGAAGTACACCTCGGCCCTGTTCAGGGTCTTCGCGGACGGCCAGGTCAGCTCCGCCCACTGCTGGCCGGTCTCCGGCCAGGTCCCCCAGCGCGGGTTCACGGTGTCGTTGGACGACGGCGGATCGATCCCGTCGTTGACCGCGGCGACGCTCTCCCAGGAGGACGTGTACGACGCCGAGGCCGTCGCCGAGCTCGCCAGGTTGCCCGGCGGCTGGACCCCGCCCCGGTTGAACACCTTGACCTCCGTGAGGCCCGTCTTCGCGCCGGAGGCGTTGGTGGCCAGCACCCGGACGCGCTGGGCGGTGACCGCGGGGAACTGCACCCGGTTGTAGTTGGCCCGTGGCGCCGCCGGATTTCTCGTCTGGTCGGGGACGTTCACCCACGAACTCCCGTTGTGGTACTGGACGGTGTACGCGGAGGGTGCCCGGTACGTCGCGCTCGCCGGGCGGCTGTCCTTGAAGTGCAGCCGGACCTCGTTCAGCGTGCGGGCGGTGCCGAAGTTCAGCTCGTACCAGTCCTGGCTGTTTGCGGAGCCGCCGGCGCCCCAGAACGGTTCGTTGGTGGGGTAGCCGTCTACCGCGCCCGAGACAGTGCTGCCGGACCCGGTGTGCGAGGCGGACACGGTCGCGCCGGAGGCCAGGTTGGTGAGCTCGGCGGTCAGATCGACGCCCGCCTTGGCGAGCATGTCGACCATCTGCGGGCTGTTCTGCACGACCTGGTTCGGGGCCTTCAGCCCGGACTTGGCGGCGCGGTGGGTGACCGTGCCACTGGTGGTGACATCACCGGTCGCCGGGTCCCAGACAAGCGGCACCAGCGAGCTGACGGTGGCCACCCGGTCGCCGTCGACGTAGACCGAGTAGCCCTCCGGGATGCCCGGATAGCGCACCACGCCGTCGGCCGGGTCGTCCCAGACGACGGACAGGTCGGCGCCCCGGTAGCGGAGGTTGTTGACGGTGAAGTGGCTCCAGCCGATGTCGATGGGGGACAGCTCGACCTTGGCGTCGTTGCGCGGCCGCAGCCCGGCCACGTCCTCGATGACGGTCCAGTTGCTGCTGCCGAGGATGTTGTGGTGGATCCAGGAACGGTAGTTGACCGAGCTGCCGTTCCAGTCCGCCCAGAACTCGTTGGCGTCGGGCCACTGGGTGTTGCCACCGACGTACTGCGCCCAGGTGTTCCAGTACAGGAGCTTCTTGTAGTCGGTGGCGTTCATCCAGGAGTTGGGGTAGTTGCGCAGCACCGACGAGTACAGCCGGAACTGCACGGTCGAGTTGATGGTGGAGAAGTTGTTCGAGCCCGGGTTGCCCGCGTCGGCGGCGGCCTTCTTGTCGACCTGGTTGGCCGTGTAGAAGGGGAAGATCGGGTACTGCGCCGGGTCGTCGTACAGCCGCAGGGCCTGCTTGTACGTCGCCGTGTTGGGGACGGCGCCGACCGAGAACGGGTAGTAGTTGTTGATCTCCTTCCAGGGCACCCACTCGTTGGTCGACTTCAACCGGTGCTCGAACAGTTGCCGGCCCGGGTTCCACAGCACATTGACGATGGCGTCCTTGATCTGCGACGCCAGAGTGCGCATCTCGGTGGCCTTGGCCGTGTTGCCGATCGACTCGTAGGCCTGGGCGGCGGCCAGCGCGCCGCTGTACTGGTACGCGGACTCGGCGCGGTCCATGTTCCCGGGCTTCCAGTGGAAGGACACCGCGTCGGCGTCGTTGCCGGTCAGGGCACCCCAGTCGTACTCGATCAGCTTGTTGTTGTCATGGTCGTAGTGCGCGAGCTGTCCCTTGATGTCGCCCTCGGCGTAGCGGGCCAGGTTGGCGGCGATGCCCGGCTGGCCGCCATGGATCTGGTAGCTCTTCCAGGCCGCCTCGGCGATGTACTGGGTGTAGCTGTTGGACCAGTTCTCCGGGTCACCCGGATTGTCGAGGAAACGGCCGCCCTTGGAGGTCTGGCCGACGCTCAGCCAGTCCCCGTACGCGTAGGCCGGGTTCCGCAGATACTTGAGGTCGTCGATGTGCATCGGCTGGGTGAGCGCGATGGCGTTGTTGTAGCCGAGGACGCCCTCGGTGGAGGTCGGGAACTGGAACGTCTGCCCGGGGATGTCCGCGTCGAGGCTGTTGAAGCGCATCAGCCACCAGCGGTAGTAGATGTTCTTCTTGATCGCCGGTTCGGGTACGTCGATGTAGGGCACGTTCTGCGCCCACCACAGGTTGTAGGCCTTCACATGGGTGGCGAACGCGGTCGCGGGCGAGTACCCGGCGTAGGCGTTGTACTCGGTCAGCGACTGCGGGATCTCGTCGGTGACGAAGCCCATCACCACCTTGGCCGTCACGGTGGCGCCGGCCGCGACCGTCACGGACCGGTTGAGGCCGCCGCCGGAGACGCCGAAGCCGTCGCCGGTCAGACGCGGGCGGAGGGTGGTCAGGTTGTTGTACGCGTTGACCTGGCCGGTGAGTTCGCTTCCGGTGCCGGAGGTGGCGTACGGCGAGGTCGCCCGCAGCTGGAGCGTCGTGGAACTCGAACCGTTGTTCTTGATGGACAGGTTCGTCACGGCGACGTTGTTGTCGGTGATGAACTTGGTCTGGTCGACCGTGACCGAGCCGTTGGTGTGCACGCTCTTCCAGTGGCTGGGCGTCTGCCGGCGCTGGGCGACCTGCTCGGTGAAGGTGCCCGGGGTGACCGCCACGGTGTAGGCGGCGCTGTCGTTGATGCTCTCCCAGTAGGCGGCCTTGCCTCCGAAGCCGAGCTGCGCCGGGTTGTGCTCCTTCATGAACAGGGCCCGGCCGCGGCTCATCAGCCACGGTCCGGCGGGGTCGTTGCCGGAGCGGGCGAGCAGGCGGTCCATCCAGAAGTCGGTGCCCGAACTCTCCGCGTCGTAGACGGCCTTCATCATGTCGCCCGATGTGTGGGCGACGGGCGGAGCCGGGATCGCGGGCCCGCCGAAGGTGGGGAACCCGATGGTCTGCGCCGCGGCGGCCGGGGGAGCGGCGACGACGGAACATGCGCTGAGCGCCAGGGCGACGAGGAGACACCTCGTGCGCCGACGCCGTATCAGGAGGACGTGCGGTCTTCTCATCGGATGCTCCCTGTCCCGTTGACAACACGCGTTCGCTCGCGATGGCACCGACGTTCGTGAACCGGGGAGTGCGGAAACGGACCTGAAAGGTTTTCGCAACGTAGGAGCGGGCTGTTGAAGTGTCAAGAGAGCCGGGAGAGAGGCGTTTTCACGGGACGATCGCTTCAGGACACCCAGGCGCCCCCTCGCGCCCGTCCCCTACCACGGAAACCCTTTTCGGTACTGGTTCGTCGGTACTGATTCTTCGCTACTGGTTCAGTGACGCGGTGAGCGGCGGACCGTCAGCACGGCGACGTCGTCGTGGCGGCCGCCGCCGCCCGCGTACGCGCGGGCGTCCTCGTACAGGGCCCGGGGCAGTTCGGTGGGGGAGAGTTCGAGGTGCTTGGCGAGGCGTTCGTCGACCGGGTAGAACGTGCCGTCGGCGGCGCGGGTCTCGGTGAGGCCGTCGGTGCTCAGCAGCAGCGTCGCGCCGTCCGGGAACGGGAACCAGCCCACGGTCGTGGGTTCGACCGCCAGCTCGGCGAGACCGAGGGGGACACCGGAGTCCAGCTCGGCCGTCGTGACCGTCCCCTCGTGCAGCACATGCGGCGGGATGTGCCCGCAGTTGACGGCCTGCGCCTCCTCGGTCAGCGCGTCGACACCGATCACGAGGGCGGTGACGAAGCGCTCGTCGTCGCCGGTGTTCTCGGCGTAGGAGTTGTGGCGGACGACGGCTGCGTCCAGGGCGTCGGCGAGCGCGGTCAGCGTGGGCTCGCGGTGGGCCGCCTCACGGAAGGCCCCGATGACGGCGAACGCGGCGCCCACGGCGGCCAGTCCCTTGCCCTGGACGTCGCCGATCAGCACCCGGGTCCCCCAGGCCGAGGCGACCACGTCGTAGATGTCGCCGCCGACGAGCCGGTCCTCCTGGAGGGGCTCGTAGACCCCGTTGACCAGGACGTCGTCGGTGAGCAGGGGGAGGGGGTGCAGGATGTGCCGCTGCATGGCCGCGGCCGTGGAACGCAGCCGGAACATCTCGTGCTCGCGCCCGATCCGCCGGTGACAGGCGTACACCGAGGCCACACCCAGGGTGAGGGTGAGCAGTACCAGCAGCAGCCGGTCGAGCCACCGGCCCGCGTCGACATCGCGCACGACCGCCGTGGCGGTGACGACGAACGTGGTCCACGCCGCCACGAACGCCGTCTGCCGGACCGTGCACAGCGCCGAGGCCGTGCCCGGCAGGAACACCAGCAGCCCGAGCAGCCACACCTCGGACCCGGACAGCACCCCGAGCGCCTCCACCAGCGCCGTCACCGCCAGTACGCCGAGGACCAGTTCGGCGTTGCGGGGCGGCTCGATGGCCTCGAAGGCGTCATCGGCCTCGGCGGGTCTCTTCCGGCGGCTGGCGGCCATACGAACTCCCGGGCAGATCGTGATCTCCCCGTACGGTAAGCCGGTCCCGGTCACGCGCGGGAACCGCCCCGCCGTGGCGCTCCGCGAGCCGGGTGGGAGGGCGCCGTGTCCTGGGTTGTGCGCGGTGTTTGTTGATCACCGGTGACGGAGGTGGCGTGTCGGGTGCGGGTAGGTGGGGGCCGGCGCGCAGTTCCCCGCGCCCCTAAAAGCTTCAGGCCCCGGGGGCCTGAAAAGACCACGGCCCCGGGGCCTGAAAGCGACGGGGCTGCGGGCCTGAAAAGCGTGGGGCGCAGCCCCGGCTTCTCAGGGGCGCGGGGAACTGCGCGAGAAGCCCCACCGGGCTGCTGCCGACCTCAGCCCGCGCCGCCCCGGCCAGGGGTGACGTGGATCTTCGGGCCGGCGCCCGCTCCGGCCGGGCGGGTGCCGGCGAGTACCGGGCCGACCTCGTCGAGGGTGACCGTGGCGGCGACCAGGGGCCGGGGATCCACGGCTCCGGTGGCGTACGCGTGGATGGTGGCGTCGAGGCCCGGGGAGGCGGAGAGGATACCGACGGCGGTGACGTCCTTGAGGACGAGCGCGCGGGTGTCGATCCGGCTGGGCTCGGCGGCCAGCCCGATGTAGACCACCCGGCCGCCCGGCTCCACCAACTCCAGGGCGCTGCCCGGCAGATGGGCCGCGTTCGTGGCGTCCACGACGGCGTCGAAGGGGAGGCCGGGGAGCGAGTCCTCCGTCCAGGCGTGCGCGAAACCGAGGCTTCGGGCGAAGGCGAGGGAATCGGCGTCCCGGCCCATCAGGTGGACCTCCGTACCGGCGGCCCGGAGGAACAGCGCGACCAGCAGTCCGATCGCCCCCGGGCCGAGGACCAGCGCACGGTCCCCCGGCCGCGTCGCGGCGGCCTCCGCGGCGCGCAGGGCGTTGCCGCCCGGCTCCACGAGCGCCCCGAGCACGGCGTCCACGGAATCGGGCAACGCGTGCAGCGAGGAGGCCGGTACGGCGAGCCGCTCGGCCAGCGCACCGGCCCGGCCCCCGCGTATGCCGACCTCCTGGCGACGCTCGCACACATGACGGCCGCCCCTCAGACAGCGGCGGCACACGCCGCAGCCGAGCATCGTGTCGCCCATGACGCGCCGGCCGACCCAGCCGGGGTCGACCCCGTCGCCGACCACCGACACCCGCCCGGCCCACTCGTGGCCGAGCCGCATCGGGTACGCGGCGTGCCCCTCGTGGAGGTAGGCCATCGTGCCGGTGAAGAACTCCATGTCGGTGCCGCACACCCCGGCCCGCTCCACGTCGACGACGACCTCGCCGGGCCCGGCCACCGGCGCCGGGACCTCCTGGACCTCGTACGTACCGGGGGCGGTGAGGACGAACGCGCGCATGGACTTCACAGGCCTTTCAACGGGGGACGGTCGGGACACTTCGCCTCGTGGTGTCACCGGTGCGGCTCACCGAGACGGCCGAGGAGCGCGCGGATCTCGTCGAGCGCGTCGACCAGCGTCGCCAGAGGCGTCCGGTACGCCAGCGCGCTGACGCTCACGGCTCCGGAGGGGGCCGTCGGAGAGGTGAGGAACACGGGCAGGGCGAGGCAGTTGACCCCCGTCTCGGTCTCCTGGTCGTCGAGGCCGTAGCCCCGTGCACGGGTGGCCTCCAGCTCGCGGTGCAGAGCGGCGGCCGTGCGCGGCGGCATCCGTGCCGTACGACCTTCCGGGGGCGAGCCGCCGATCCACGCCTCGACCTCCTCCAGCGTGCCCAACCGCCCGCTGAGCAGCACCTTTCCGACGGCGGTGCGGTGGGCGGGGTTGCGCCCGCCGATCGTCGACGTCAGCCGGACGGCGCCGCCGGCCGGGTCGACCTTGGCGCGGTAGACGACCTCATGGCCGTCGAGCACCGCGTAGTGCGCGGTCTCGCCGAACCGGTGTGCCAGCGCCGCGAGCACGGGCCGGACGCGGAGGTGCTCGGGCCGTGCCTCGTGATGGGCGAAGGCCATGCGCAGGAACTCGTCGCCCAGCCTGTAACGGCCCCGGGCGTCCTGGTCGGCGAGACCGGCCCGGCGCAGGGCGGCGAGTGCCCGGTGCACGGTCGGCTTGGGGCTGCCGACCACCCGGGTCAGCTCCTCCAGCCCCACCCCGTCGGGATACCGGGCCAGCTCCTTGAGGACCGCGAGCACCCGGTCCGACCCCACGAGCCGGTTGCCCCCGGCGCCCGTCGGGCCGTCCTCGCCGAGGTCTGTCGATCCTTCGTACGGCTGCGTATGCTGCATGGCGTTCCAGACTGTAGACCGCCGTACCGATGGCCGGAAGGGGCTCGGGGTGACGCTCCGCAGCGCGCAGTGGTACGGGGGACAGGACCGCAACGCCTATATCCACCGGGCATGGATGCGGCGGGGCGTGCCGGGCGACGCGTTCACCGGCCGGCCGCAGATCGCCATCGCCAACACCGCCTCGGACCTGACCCCCTGCAACGCCCATCTGGACGAGGTCGCGGCCTCGGTGCGCAACGGCGTCTACGAGGCGGGCGGCATCCCCCTGGACCTGCCGGTGGTGTCGCTGGGCGAGACGAACGTACGGCCCACCGCGATGCTGTGGCGGAACATGGCCGCGATGGCGACGGAGGAGATGCTGCGGGCCAACCCCGTCGACGGGGTCGTCCTCCTCGGCGGCTGCGACAAGACGATCCCCTCGCTGCTGATGGCCGCCGCCTCGGTGGACCTCCCCGCGGTCGTGGTCCCCGGCGGGCCGATGCTCAACGGCACCTTCCGGGGCGGTCTGCTGGGCTGCGGCACCGGGGTGTGGCAGCTGTCGGAGGAGGTGCGGGCGGGCACGCTCTCCCAGGAGCAGTTCACCCGCTCCGAGTCGGCGATGATCCGCAGCCGGGGGCACTGCAACACGATGGGGACCGCGTCGACCATGGCACTGGTCGCCGAGGCGCTGGGCACGGTGATCCCCGGTGTGGCGGGCACCCCCGCCCCCGACAGCCGCCTCCTGGAGGCCGCGCACCGCTCCGGCCGGCTGGCGGTGGACATGGTGGGCGCCGACCGACGGCCGGGCACCTTCCTGACCAGGGCCTCCTTCCACAACGCGATCGTGGCGCTGGCCGCGATCGGCGGTTCGACCAACGCGGTCGTCCATCTCCTGGCCGTCGCGGGCCGGTTGGGCGTTGACCTGACCCTCGACGACTTCGACCGCATCGGCTCCCGGGTGCCCGTCCTCGTGGACCTCCAGCCGGCCGGACGCTTCCTCATGGAGGACCTCCACCGCGCCGGAGGGCTGCTCGCCGTGCTGCGCGAGGTCCGCGACCTGCTCGACCCGGACGCGCTGACCGTCACCGGCGAACCGCTCGTCGACCACCTCGACGACGCCGAGGTCTGGGACGCCGAGGTCATCCGACCACGTGCCGAACCCCTGGTCGCCGAGGGCGGCATCGCCGTCCTGCGCGGCAACCTCGCCCCCGACGGCGCGCTCGTCAAACCGGCCGCCGCCTCCGCGCATCTGCTGCGCCACCGGGGCCGGGCCGTCGTCTTCGACTCCATCGAGGACTTCCGTGCCCGTGTCGACGACCCGGACCTCGACGTCGACGCCGACTCCGTTCTCGTCCTGCGCGGCTGCGGACCCAAGGGCTACCCGGGCATGCCCGAGGTCGCCAACATGCCCCTGCCGAAGAAGCTCCTCGAACAGGGCGTCCGTGACATGGTCCGTGTCTGCGACGGCCGGATGAGCGGCACGGCGTACGGCACGGTCGTCCTGCATGTGGCCCCGGAGGCCGCGGCCGGCGGCCCCCTCGCCCTCGTGCGGACCGGCGACGTGATCACCCTCGATGTCGAGGCCCGCCGTATCGACGTCGACGTACCCGCCGACGAACTCGCGCGCCGGCATCCGGACCGGGCCACGGTCGACGGGTTCGCCGCTCCCCGGCGCGGCTGGGAACGCCTCTACGTCGACCATGTCCTCCAGGCCGACACCGGCGCCGACCTCGACTTCCTCATCGGCTCCAGCGGCTCCGAGGTGAGCCGCGAGTCGCACTGACGGGGCCGAGGCCGACCGCCGGCAGTTCACCGCCGCGAGTTCACCACCGGGAATTCACCGTCGGGATCTCCCTTTCGGGGATCTCGCTTTCGGGATCTCACGGGGTTCAGCCGTCGATGAAGGTGAGCGTCTCGTCGAGCGGCGCACGGCCCGTCGGGGTGCGGTCCGCCGTCCCGTCCTCGAAGCCGATCGACATGCCGCAGAAGAGGACGAGCCCCTCCGGGGGTGACAGGATCTCCGCGACGGTCCGGTGGTACTTCGCCCACGCCATCTGCGCGCAACTGTGCAGCCCTTCGGCGCGCAGCAGCAGCATGACGGTCTGGAGATACATACCGACGTCGGACCACTGGGCCGGGCCCATGTCGCGGTCGATGTAGCAGAACAGGGCGGCGGGCGCGCCGAAGCAGTCCCAGTTCGCGGACGCGGCCCGCTGGCGGGCCTCCAGGTCCTCGCGTGGAATGCCGAGCGCGCCGTAGCGCTGCTCGCCGAAGGCGGAACGGCGTTCGCGGTACGGGGACTTGAGCGCGGGCGGGTACATCTCGTACTCCGGCTCGTCCCAGGCGTCGCCCGTGGCCACGCGCTCACCGGCGCGCTTCTTGAGGTCGGTCAGCGGTCTGCCGGTCAGTGCGTAGGCGTGCCAGGGCTGGAGGTTCGATGCGGACGGCGCCCGGGTCGCGGTGGACAGCACCCGCTTCAGCGCCTCCCTCGGGACGGGCCGGTCGGTGAATCCGCGCACCGCCCGTCGGCTCGTGACCGCCTCGTAGACGTCCAAGACCGCCTACCTCCTTCTCGTTCGACGCCCCTGTCTTCGTTGCAACTGTAATGGTATCACTCGATACCATCTCGTGTTTAACTAGAGGGAGTTCGGTCTCTGCCCACGGCTCCCCGCCTCGGGCATCGCACTTTGGAGATGGTCATGGCCACGTTGCTGCACATCGACTCGTCCATGCTTCCCGGCGAGGCGTCCCTGTCCCGCTCGGTCTCGGACGCCTTCCGCCAGGTCTGGGAGGAGCGGCACCCGCAGGGCACGGTGATCTACCGCGACCTCGCCGCCGACCCGGTCCCGCACATCACCGCCGACGGCTGGACGGCCGGTTTCGCCGCCCCGTCCGAGCGCACCCCGGAGCAGGCCGCCGCGTTCGCCGCGCGGATACGGCTCATCGAGGAACTGGAGGGGGCGGACGCGGTCCTGATCGGCGCCCCCATGCACAACTTCTCGATCCCGTCGACCCTCAAGGCCTGGCTTGACAACGTGATCCTGCCCGGCCGCACCTCGGGCGAGACCCCCTCCACCCGGGGCATCCCGGTCACCGTCGTCGCCAGCCGCGGCGGCTCCTACGCGCCGGGCACCCCGCGCGAGGGCTTCGAGTTCGTACGGAACTACCTGGAGGCCGTCCTCCACCGCACCCTCGGCATGGACCTCGACTTCATCGTCCCGGAACTCACCCTGGCCCCCCGCAACCCGGCCATGGCCGAGCTGGTCCCTCTCTACGAGGACTCCCGCAAGCGCGCCTTCGAGGACGCGGCCCTCAAGGCGAGGGAGCTCGTGGAGCGCCTCGCGGTGTGACAACGGTCCACGGGGCGGGGCCGTGTGACGTCCCGCCCCCGGGCGTCAGACGGTGTCGTCGCCCGTGGGATGGGCGAGCCGGGTCAGCAGATCCGTCAGCCGTGCGGGCTCGCCGGGCGCCAGTCCGGCGACCAGCTGCTCGGCCAGCGGCTCCGCCGCCTCATGGGCCGCGTCGAACAGCTCCAGCCCCCGCGGGGTGATCTCCACCGCCCGCGCCCGCCGGTCCCCCGGCACGGGCCTGCGCACGGCCAGACCCTTGCGCTCCAGATCGTCCACGATCCGCATGATCCCGGCCTTGTCCGACCCCGTCGCCGTCGCCAGGTCCCGCTGCACCGTGGGCCCGTGGCTCACCAGCTCGATCAGTACGGCGAAGTGCCGCAGCTCGATACCGAGGGGCCGCAGCGCCTCCGTCATCACCGTGGCCGCACGCCAGTGCGCCCGGCGCAGCAGCAGACCGAGAGCGAACGGCGATCCGTCACCGGGACGGTCGGTCGCGCGCGAGGCGGTGGTTCCCCGAGGAACGTCGGCGGTCATACGGCCCACACTACCGCCGTACGCTCACTCGATACGGTGTCGAACGACACCGGGTGCGGGCCCGGTTCGCCGCACCGGACACGGAAGGAGGGCCGCGGTGAGCACCATCAAGGTCGCCTACCGTAGCGTTCGATCCAATTGGAGTAATCGCTACGGTAAGAATCGTCCGGCGGCCGTGCGGCGCGCAGGCGCGCGGGAACACTGGGATGCTGAACGAGGAGCGCTGCCCGACTCCTGACGACCCGTGGGGGTGAGCGCCGTGGCAGGGTCCGAGGAAAGCGGTTCGGGGCCCGTCGTCCCCTGTGCCGATCCGCAGGGCGACCCGTTCCTGCGCACCCGGTTCGCCGTACCGGCCCGCCCCGCCACGTTCCTCCGGCGTAAACGGCTGACCGACCACCTAGACCAGGCCCTGAGGACGCCGTTGACCGTGGTCAACGGGTCCGCCGGCGCCGGCAAGACCCTGCTGGTCGCCGACTGGGCCGCGCGGCGCGACCGGCCGGTCGCCTGGCTCACCACCGAGGCCGGCGACCAGGGCCCCGGCATGTTCTGGGCCTACTTCCTCCAGGCACTGCGCGGCGCCGGCGTGCCCCTGCCACCGGAGATCGGCTGCCCGGCCGACGCCGGCCATGTGGACCGCACGCTGCTGACACGGCTCGCCGCCGAGCTGAGCGCCCGGGAGCGGCCCGTGATCGTGGCACTCGACGAGTACGACCGGGTGACCGACCCCGAGATAGCGGACCAGCTGGAGTTCGTCCTGCACCACGCGGCGCCGGGCATGCACCTGATCCTCGTCACCCGCACCGAACCGCTGCTGCCGCTGCACCGCCACCGGACGGCCGGCGACATGACGGAGATCAGGAACGCCGAGCTGGCCTTCACCCCCGAGGAGGCCGCCGTCCTGCTGGAACGGCACGGACTGCGGCTCCCGGTGCCGGTCGCCCGGACGCTCGTGGAACGCACCCGGGGATGGGCGGCCGGGCTGCGGCTGTGCGCGCTGGCCGCACGGGAGAGCCCGGACCCGGAGACCTATCTGAAGCGGTTCGAGGCCGAGCGCACGGCCGTCGCCGACTTCCTGCTCGCCGAGGTCCTCGACCGGCAGACCCCCGAGACACAGGACCTCCTCCTGCGAGTCAGCGTCCTGGAGCGGTTCTGCCCCGAGCTCGCGAACGCGCTGACGGAACGCGCCGACGCCGGGGGCATCCTGGCCGGGCTGCACCGCGGGAACGCGTTCGTCGAGGACCTCGGCCACGCCTGGTACCGCCTCCACCCGCTCTTCGGCGAGATCCTCCGCGCCCATCTGCGGATGCGCCGCCCCGGCCTGGAACCCGTACTCCACCGGCGTGCCGCCCAGTGGCTGCGCCACTCGGGAACCCTCACGGAGACGCTCGGCCACGGGGCCGCCGCGGGTGACTGGGAGTTCACCGCCGGCGCCCTCGTCGACGACCTCGCCATCGGCCGGCTCTTCACGGGCCTGCGCTCCGACGACCTCGCCGAGCTGTTCTCCCGGATGGGCCCGGAGGCGACGGGCCCCGCCGCGAACCTCGTACGGGCGGCCCGTGAGCTCTCCCACAGCGAACTCGACCGGGGCCTGACCCATCTGCGGCACGCGGAACGGAGCCTGGTGGGGGAGCCGGAACGGACGGAGGGGGCGGACACGGCGGACCGGGCGGCGGCCCGGCTCAGCTGTCTTCTGCTGGAGGCGCTGGCGGCCCGGCTCACCGGCTCACCGGGACGGGCGGAACTGGCGGCCGGCACCGCCGCGAGACTGCGCGAACAGGTCCCCGCCGACCTCCTCGACAAGCACCCCGAACTCACCGCCCTGCTCCTGGCCCATCTCGGGTCGACACGGCTGTGGGCCGGGCGCTTCGAGGAGGCACACGCCGCCCTGTCCCTGGTCGCCGACGGCTCAGGGGACGCCTCGACGGCACTGCCGCGCGAGGACTCCCTCGGCCGGCTGGCCCTCATCGAC
This sequence comes from Streptomyces sp. NPDC001868, assembly GCF_040297125.1. NCBI lineage: Bacteria > Bacillati > Actinomycetota > Actinomycetes > Kitasatosporales > Streptomycetaceae > Streptomyces > Streptomyces sp. NPDC001868. The sequence continues at coordinate 33,029 of NZ_JBEOYO010000004.1, forward strand.
TATCTGCACGGCCGGCTCGGCCGGGCGGAACGCAAGGCCACGGCGGCGCTGGCCCTGTCCGAGCGGTACAGCCTGCCGCAGCCGTCCGGTTTCGGCATCGGACGGCTGGTCCTGGCGGCGGTGGCCGTCGACCGGGACGAACTACGGCTGGCCCGCGCCCACCTCGACGCGGCGGCGGACACCCACCCCACCCTGCGGGACCCGGTGACGGAGGCCGGCCGGTCCCTCGCCACCGCCCGACTGCTGCTGGCCACCGGAGACACCCGGGCCGCCCTCGCGGCGGCGGAACCGGCCGTGGACGTCGACGTCGCCTCACCCTGGGCCGAGGGACACACGGCCCTCGTCGCCTCCGCCGCCCACCTCGCCCGGGGCCGGCCCGAGGAGGCCGCCGCACTGCTGCACGCCGTACCCGGCCACCAGCCGGTGTGCGCCGTGGCGGAGGCGCGGGCCCGGCTCGCCGCGGGCGCCCCCCGCGCCGCGCTCGACCTGCTGGACGGGCTGCCGCCCGAGAGCCGCACCGGCCCCGCGGTGACCGTACGGGCCCTGCTGGTCCGCGCCGAGGCCGCGCACGCCGTCGGAGACCCGGCCGCCGTCCGCAGACTCGTCGCCCAGGCACTCCACGAGGCCCGGCGCGAGCGGCTGCGCCGCCCCTTCGCCGAAGCCGGCGGCTGGCTCCGCCCCCTCCTCGACACCGCACCGCTGAGAAGCCTCGCCACCGGCTGGCTCACCCCGGAACCCCCGGGATCGCCGTCGCACACCGGTCCGCCCCGGCCCGAGGACCGGCCACCGGTCGTGGAGGAACTGAGCGGCCGCGAACGCGATGTGCTGCGCCGGCTGGACCGCATGATGTCCACCGAGGAGATCGCCGCCGACCTGTGCGTCTCGGTCAACACCGTCAAGACCCACCTCAAGAGCGTCTTCCGCAAACTGGCGGTCAACCGCCGCAACGACGCGGTACGACGGGCTCGGGAGCTGCGGCTGCTGTGAACCCGCCACGCCGATGTGTCGGGTGCGAAGTCCCTGCCGAGACGGCGGTTGCGCGCGGCGGAGAGGGCGGTGATCTCTCCTCCCTTACGCAGTACGAGTGAATGAACCGATGGTTCCGTTCGCGGCCGGTGCCGGGTCCTTACGGTTTCTGCATGGGGCCGGGGACAGCGGGGGAGTCCCCGCGGGCGGGGGACCGGTGGAAAGGCGCACCTGATGTCGGGGTTGGGGAAGTCACCGGACGTGCTCGGGTTCCGGGCGGGCCACCGCCGTCGGACCTGGGCACGGACCTGGGTCGCGGTCGGTGTGGCCTGTCTCGTGGGAACGGCGCTGACGTTCGGCGGGCTGTGGGCAGCCGGTGGCGGCGCGACGCGGATGGTGGCTTTCGGGCCGTCCGCCGGTTGCTGCGGGTTGGCGGCCTCCCTGATGCTCCGCGCGAGGGGAACGAGCGGACGGGTGCGGACGCGTCTGCTGCTGTTGGGAGGGTCGGCGGTGGCCGGAGGTGTGTACCGGGGAGCGGTCACCCTACTGTCGGCTCAGGCTCCGGCTTCGGGACGGGACACACCTTCGTCGCTGAGTTCGGTGGTGGTCACCGGAGTGACCCTGACGGTCGGTCTGGGGATGGCCGGTCTGGTGGTCGCGGCCGATGCGGGGACAAGCCGACACGTGTTGCTGCGGCGCGTGCTCGACGGGGTCGTCACAGCCGCGGTCGTGTTCATGACGGGATGGGTGCTGCTGCGCGGAGCCGGTGTCGGCTGGCGGCTGGGGACGGGGATGGTCGGTGTCCTGTGGGCCGCGGAAGTCGTGTTCCTCAGTTTTCTGTTCGCGCTGCGCCGTCTCGTACGGAGCGAGCGGAGAGCCACCTTGTGGGTCGGGATCACCGGGCTGTCCCTCATGCTGATCGGCGACACCCTGCGACTGTGGACGGTCGGCCCGCACGGCCCTGAGGTGATGTCCTGTCAACTGGTCGACGCCTGCGCCACCGCGGGACTTCTGGTGGTCGCTGTCGGCCCTTGGGTGCCCGGCGGGGCGAGCGCCCTGGACACCGCTCAGCCCGCGCTGCGATGGGGGATGGAGGGTGCGGCGGCCTTCATCCCCCTGACGGTCTGCACGGCCACCGCGCTGGGATATGTGCTGGCTCCGCCTGCCCGGGACCCGGTGCCGCTGTTGGTCGGCGGAACGGCACTGCTGAGCCTCTGGGCCCGCCAGAGGCTCCTGCCGGGCGAGAACACCGGAAACGACGACTGAGCGACCGTCATTCGTCCTGCGACGACAGGCGCCAGGGCTCGCGGTGTCAGTCCGCTTGAGTATCCTTCCCGCCACCGCACACCGACCGGGGGGACCAAGAGAATTGACCGGCCTGCCTGCTTTCCCGCTGCCCTTTCACGCTTCCCGTTCCATAGCGTTCGCGACACCCCGGACGCTGCGGGAACTTCAGATGATGCGGTGCAGCTCACACATCCGGGCGAAGCCGGGGTGGTTCGACAAGATGAACGATGCCGACATCGTCGCCAGGTGGACGCGAGAAGCGGTCGCCCAGGGCCTCACCGAAGCGCAGGTTCGCTACGTGCTCGCCGAACTCGTGCACTACGCCGCGCTGCGGGACGGACGAACCGGCGTCGAGGTGTCCGCCGTCGACGGGGTGTGGCAGTCGGACACCCTGGTCGACGAGCAACTCGGATCCCGGCTGCGCGAGGCGGTTCGGGTATTGGAACAGGTCCCCGAAGCGGCACGGGACTGGCATCCCGGATCCGACGGTCAGGTACTGGATCTGGTTCACCCCTCACTGTTCTGCCTGGTGAGAGAGGTGAGCGGCGCGCCCGAGCAGGCTTGGAAGAATTCGACGGACCGCTACTCGAGGTACGAGTTCTCGGAGAAGTTCCAGTGGCTGCCCACGGACGTCGACGTCAGTGACGACGGCGATGTCGCCTTCCGTTCGTACGTCAACAACGTCCACCCCGAGACCCATCGCGAACTGGCTTCCGTCCTGCCGGACTTGTTCGCGCGCATGCGCCCGCTGCTGGAGAACGTGCTCACCGATCTGCGCCACCCACGGCCCCTCCGGATCCAGGCCGATCCTTACGGGTGGTACGACTCGAAGCCCGAGTATCCGGACAAGTCCTCCTACAGCGATGACGGGGCCTACGCGGAAGCCGTCCGCGCATGGGAAACAGCCCAGGACGACTGGTGGGAGAACCGCCGCCCGGCCGTCCCGGACGCCCCGGAGTTCAACTCGCCCGAGCTGCCCGACGAATCCGCCCGAGTCGACCTGCGCGGTCGCCGTCTCCAGGTCATCGTCAAGCTCGCCACCATTCATCTCACCCCGGACAAGCCCGAATACGGTGGTGGTTCCTGGCATGTCGAGGGGATGTTGAACGAGCGGATCGTCTCGACCGCCATCTACTACTGGGACAGCGAGAACATCACCGAGAGCCGGCTGAGCTTTCGGGCGGCACTCGACGACCCGGACTACGAACAGAACGACGACAACGGTCTGCGTGAGGTCTACGGCCTGGAGGACGAAGACGCGCTGAACCAGATGCTGGGATCGGCAGCGACCCCGGCGGGCCGCTGCCTGGCATTTCCGAACATTTTGCAGCACCGTGTCAGCCCCTTCCGTCTCATGGACCACACTCGCCCGGGATATCGCAAAATCCTCGCGTTCTTCCTGGTCGACCCGTCGGAAAAGATCGTCTCGACATCCGATGTGCCACCGCAACAACCATGGTCCGACACCTCGACCATGACGCTTGACCAGGCCAAGGAGTACCGCGAACAACTCATGCGGGAACGCAAGTTCTTCGTCGACGAACACAACGAGCAGCTCTACGAACGAGAATTCTCCCTCTGCGAGCACTGAGTCTCTACCGTCTTTCACGCTGTTCTTCCGTCTTTCATGCTGTTCCCGGCTCTGCCGGTCCGTGGTCACCGGCTGCGCGGTCGGCTGCCTCGCCCGTGGCGGGTGAGGCGGCGGCCCGGCTTCTGAGCTGCGATGGAGGTGGCGGCCGGTCGGTGGAGCGGCCGCTGTCCGGGCGCTCCCACCGGCGTTCCGGGCCGACTCGGCGAGGAGAACACCGTGAAGCACTGGCGGGCTCTGATCGTGCTGGGGACGGCGCAGTTCCTGATGGTGCTGGACACGGCTGTCATGAACGTCTCGATCAGCCAACTGGTCGAGGACTTCGACACCGAGGTCACCGCCATCCAGGCCGTCATCACGCTGTACGCGCTGGTCATGGCCGCCTTTATGATCATCGGCGGCAAGTTCGGCGACATCTTCGGCCGCCGTCGGCTCTTCTTCCTCGGCCTCGTCGTCTACGGCACCGGCTCGGCCCTGACCGCCGCGGCACCCACGTTGTGGGTCCTCGCGCTGGGCTGGTCCGTCATCGAGGGGCTCGGCGCGGCGATGGTGCTGCCGGCCATGGCCGCCCTGGTCGCCGAGTCGTACCGGGGCCGGGACCGGGCCGTCGCCTACGGAGTCATCGGCGGACTGGCCGGGGCCGGGATCGCCGTCGGCCCGCTGCTGGGCGGCTGGGTGACGACGTATCTCAGCTGGCGGCTGGTCTTCGTCGGTGAGGTCGTGGTGGTCCTCGTCGTGCTGTGCTTCCGTCGCGTGATCACCGAGACCCCGCGGACCGGACCGCGCCCCACGATGGACGGTGTCGGCGCCGTGCTGTCGGCGGCGGGCCTCGGACTGGGCGTGCTCGGTGTGCTGCAGAGCAGTACCTGGGGCTGGGTGCAGCCCCGCAACCCGCCTTTCACCGTCCTGGGCTTCGCGCCGACCCTGTTCGTCGTCGGCGCCGGCGGACTCGTCCTGGCCGCCTTCGCGCACTGGGAACACCGCCGGGCCGCCCAGGGCGCCGACCCCCTCGTCCACCTGCCCCTGCTGCGCCGACCCGTACTGCGTTCGGGCCTGCTGGCGCTGCTCGCCCAGAACCTCATCCTGCTCGGGCTGTTCTTCACCATCCCGCTCTATCTGCAGGTCGTGCAGGGCTTCGACGCCTTCGAGACCGGACTGCGACTGCTCCCGGTGTCCGTCACCATGCTCGCCGCCTCCCTGCTCGGCTCCCGGCTGGGCCGGCTCGCCGGACCGCGCCGCGTCGTGCGGATCGCCCTGGCGACCCTGGCCGCCGCCATCGTGTGGCTGCTGGCCACCATCGACCCCGTCATCGACGACACCCAGTTCGCCCTGGCCATGGCCCTGCTCGGCGTCGGCATGGGGTTGCTCGCCTCGCAACTGGGCAACGTCGTGCAGTCCAGCGTGGGCGAGGAGGAACGCAGCGAGGTCGGCGGACTGCAGTTCACGGCCCAGAACCTCGGATCCGCCCTGGGCACCGCGCTCATCGGATCGCTGCTCATCGGCTCCCTCGCCCATGCCTTCACCGCCCAGGTGGAGGACGACCCGAGGCTGTCGCAGGAGGCCCGGCAGCAGACGAGCGTCGCGCTGGAGGCGGGGATCAGCTTCGTCTCCACCGAGCAGGTGCGGACGGCCGCCGAGCGCGCCGGGCTGCCGCCCTCCGAGGTCGACGCCGTCACCGACTCCTACGCGTCGGCCCAGCTGGACGGTCTCAAGGCGGCCATCCTCGCCACCGGCGGTATCACCCTGGCCGCCTTCCTGGTCACCCCGCATCTGCCGAGCGGCCGGACCGGTCCCGCGAAGCCGCCGGGCACGGGCCGTTCGCAGCCGCCCGGCACCGACGCCCCGGCCGCCGCGCGCGGCTCGGCCCCCTGAGGAGGCCGGGACGATGCCCGCGACCGGGCCTGCCACGTCCCGTACCGGGCACGGCCCCGAGCGCCGGGCCCGTGCCGACTACACCGGCGGTGTCTACGGATCCATGCTCGCCTCCTCCGTGATCATCGGCGCCGGCACCCTGGGGGCCTACCCCCGCGTGGAACTCGTCCTCCTGCTGCTGCTCACCGGCCTGGTGTTCTGGATCGCGCATGTGCACGCCCAGCTGTTCGGGGCGCGGCTGGCGCAGCGCGGTCCGAGCCGCCGGGTCGTGCTGGAGGCGTGCCGCGAGGAGTGGCCCATCGTCAACGCCGCCGTACCGCCCGCCGCCGCCGTCGCGGTCAGCCCGCTCCTCGGCCTCGATGTGCCGGGCGCCCTGTGGCTCGCGCTCTCGGTGGCCGTGGCGGGACAGGTGAGCTGGTCGGCGGCCGCGGCCCGCCGTGCCGACGCCTCATGGGGGCTGGTCGCCGTCACGGCCTCGGTGAATCTGCTGCTCGGGCTCCTGATCATCGGGTTCAAGCTCTATCTGACCCATTGACGTCATCTGGCCCATTGACGTCCGGCCCACCCCCGCCCCCTCGGCGCACTCCCGACCGACCTCTCTGACCGCTGACTCACCTTCCCCGGGTGAGGCCCGGCCGGTGGCCCGCGACGGACGATCGCAGTGAACCCTTCGTGAACCCTTCGCACCCGGCCATGGGGGACCACCGCTCATGCGCTACGAGATCCGCGTCGACGGACAGCTGTCGAAGGTGCTGACCAGCGCCTTTCCCGAGCTGGACCATGTGGTGATGTCCGGCCACACGGTCCTGTTCGGGCAGGTCGTCGACGAGGCGCATCTGTACGGGCTGCTGGCCCGATGCCAGTCCCTGGGCTTGCGGGTGCTGGAGATGCGCCAGCTGCCGGAGTGAAGTGAGCCGAGTGAAGTGAGCCGAAGAGGACCGGCGGTGTCTCAGAGGGTCTCCGCGCGGATCTTGCCCGTGTGCGCGGCCACCCCCAGCGCCTCGAAGTCCCGCTCGTTCCGGTCGGCGTAGGCCTGTGCGAACTCGGCGAGCGCGCGGTCGAAGCGGTCGCTGCCGCCCAGATAGGCGGCGATGGCGACCGGGTCGCCGGAGCGGGCGTGGGCCCGTGCCAGGCTGGCCCCGCACAGCCGTGCGAAGAGCTTCAGCAGACCGGGATCCATGGTCTCCGGCCGGGCGATGCCCTTCCAGTCGCGCAACTGCCGTACGTAGAAGTCCCGTTCGCGCCCGTCCAGGCCGACGACATGGGTCCAGCCCAGGAAGATGTCACTGGTCGTCTGGATCAGCCGCTGCCCCGACACCACACGGCGGCCCTGGTTGTCGTACTGGTCGCCGCCGAGGTGGGCGGAGAGGACGGACTCCTGTGCCTCCTTGGCCTGGAGCAGCAGCGGGTCGGTGTCGTCGCGGCCGAGCAGCAGCACGATCCAGCAGCGGGTTCCGACGCTGCCGACGCCCACCACCTTCCGGGCCATGTCGACGACGTGGTAGTGCCGCAGCAGATGCCGGCGCTCGGACGACAGGGTCCGTATGTACTGCTCCAGCACGTTGTGGAGTTCCTTCTCCTGGCCCTCCCCGGAGGGGTCCGCCAGCAGGTCCCGGAGCGGGGTGATCAGGGGCGGGTCGGGTGCGATCAGTCTGCCCTCGGCCGTGACCCGGGTGAGCTTCTCGAAGGCCTGCATATGGGTGCGCGTACGGGCCTTCTCCGTCGCCTCGGCCGTACGGCGTCTGCTCTCCTTGTCCATCGAGGAGGTCATCAGCTCCCGCAGCCGGTCGGCGTCGTCCTGCGCGTACCAGATGTCCAGGGTGGACATGCCGGCGAACTCGCGCATCCGCCGCCGGTACGCCTTCACGCACGCCCGTACCGTGCTGTCCTGCACCTCGGTGGGGAAGCCGTTGGCGCGGCCCGCGATCGCGAAGCTGGCCGCCAGTCGTTTCACATCCCATTCGAACGGCCCGGCCAGTGTCTCGTCGAAGTCGTTGATGTCGAAGACGAGATGGCGTTCGGGCGAGGCCAGCAGGCGGAAGTTGAGGAGATGGGCGTCGCCGCAGAGCTGCACCGTCAGGCCGGTGTTGGGGAGCGGGCCGAGGTCCGACGCCATGATCGCCGCGGCGCCCCGGTAGAAGCGGAACGGGGATTCGAGCATGCGGCCGTAGCGGATCGGCACCAACTCCTGGATCCTTGTCGCCGACTGACGCTCTATCACCTCGATCGGGTCGGTCCGTCCGGCGTCCGCGTCCGCCTCGAACCAGCCGTGGCAGGACCGCGAGGCGCGTTTGCGCGCGTCGCGGCCGTACGCCGCTCTCTCGGCCACGGGCAGTGACACCGTGAATGCGCTCGATGGGGTCATGAGACACACCTCCTGAACCGCCGACCAGGCGTACCCCCACCCCATCGTGCGCCCGGGGAGCGGGGATCACCCGTCGGGGGTGATCCGGCGGTGCGGCGGGCGGCGGCACGCTGGCCCGGTGAGATCACCGCACACCGCCGCACACCGCCCACGCCGCCGCGCGTCGGCGGTGCGGAAGCGGCCCGCCGGCCGCGCGCGGAGGAACCGCGAGGAGGAACCATGACCGAGCCCCGTGGCCCTGAACCGCGTACCGGGGCGGACGCCCGGCCTGGCGGGGCGGAGGACCGGGCCCGAGGAATGGGTGCCGGGCCCCGTGGGGCGGCTTCCGGGGCCCTGGGGGACCCGGCGGAGGCGCTGGGGCGGGTCGGCGGGTCCTGGAAGTGGATCCTCGGCTCGGCGGTGGCCACGCTGGTCCCGGGCCTGATCGTCCTGGTCTGGCCGGACGGCACCCTGCACGTCCTCGCGGTCCTCGTCGGCCTGTACTTGCTCGCCATCGGGGCGTTCCGGTTCGTCGACGTCTTCGCACGGGAGGAGCCGGGCGAGCGGCTGTCGGGGCTGCTCCTGGCGCTGCTGTATGTCCTGGCCGGGGTGCTCTGCCTGCGGAACCCGCTGCAGACGATCGCCGCGCTCTCGCTGATCGTCGGGATCGTCTGGCTGGCGACCGGCATCCTCACCCTCCACACCGCGATCGCCGCCAAGGACCTGCCCCACCGCGGGTTCGTCCTGGGCGCGGCGGTGCTCGGCATCGTCGCGGGGATCGTGGTGCTGGCCCTGCCGACCGAGTCGGCCACGGCGCTGACCCGGCTGCTCGGCCTGTGGCTCGTCCTGCTCGGCCTCGCCGAGGCGGCGGTCGCCTTCGCCTGGCGGTCCGCCCTCCACCGGGCGGGCCTCACGGGGGCACGGCGGCCGACCACCGGGACCACCTGAGCCTCAGCACGGCCGCGCGCCTGCACGACTGCCCGACACCGGGCAGGCCCTCCGCCACCCGCCGCCACACCCCATCGAGGAGGAGCCATGGTCTCGGGCAAGGACCCCGTACCGCCCCACTCGGACCCGGAAGACGGAAACGGCCCGGGCGACGGCAGCGGCTCGGGCGGAGAACCCGTACCGCGCCGGGAACCCGGATCGGGCGGTGAGACCGGATCGGGCGGTGAGGAGAGCACCTCAGGCGGCGCCGGCACCCCCGGCACCTCGGCCACCCCCACCCCCGAAACCGGGCGCCTGCTCACCGCCGACGAGCGGGCCGAGTATGAGCGGTTGCGGCGGCATGCGGGGGTGCGGCATCGGCGGGTGCGGAAGGTGGGGGCCGCTGTGTTGTTGGTGGTGACCTTGTTGTTCGCGCCGCTCGCCGTGGTCGCGGCCTGGGTGCATGAGACGGTCGCCGATACCGACCGGTATGTCGAGACGGTCGCCCCGCTGGCGTCCGACCCGGCCGTTCAGAAGGTCGTGATCGACCGGCTGACCGACGAGGTCGTCAAGAACGTGGACGTCGCGGCGGTGACGGACGCCCTCACCAAGGTGCTCGCGGACAACGGCGCGCCCCCGGCCGTCGTGGCGGGGGCCGGGGCCCTGGACGGCCCGCTACGCGCGGTGGTCCGGACCGTCGTGGACCGCAATGTCAGCCGGGTCATCACCAGCGAGGTCTTCCAGCAGACCTGGGAGGGCGCGAACCGCCGGGCGCACGCCGCGGTGGTGCACATGCTCACCGGTCAGCGGGACGGCGCCCTGCGCGCCACCGGCGACACGATCCAGCTCGACGTCGGCTCCGTCGTCGACCAGGTGCGGCAGCGCCTCGTCGACGCGGGCTTCGACAAGGCCGCCGCCATCCCCGACAGCGACCGGAAGGTCACGCTGTTCCACACCGACGAACTGGGCAAGGCACAGGACGGCATGCGGCTGCTGGACATCCTCGGGACGTGGCTGCCCGTCATGACCGTCGCCCTCGCCGCGCTGGCCGTGTGGACCGCGCCCGGCCACCGGGTGATGCTGCTGATCACGTCCCTCGGCATCAGCGTGATGATGGGGGTGCTGCTCGTCGCGCTGGCCGTCGTCCGCCGCGTCTACCTGGACGCCGTACCCCCCGCGGCACTGCCACCGGACGCCGCCGCGGCGATCTTCGACACCTTCCTCCGCTTCCTGCGCGACAGCACCCGCACCCTCCTCGTCCTCTTCCTGGCCACGGCGCTCGCGGCCTATCTGTACGGCCCCGGGCGGATCGTCCGCCGGGTGCGGGCCCTGGCCCGGCGCGGCACCACGGAGGCCGGGCGGGCGCTGCGGAGCGCCGGAGTGGACACGGGGCGGGCCGGCCGCCTGCTGGCCGTCCACCCCCGGTGGACCAACGGCGTCGTCCTCGGGGCGGGCGCCCTGGCGCTGCTCCTCTGGAACCGCCCCACGGTCGGCGCGGTCGTCCTCGTCGCCGTGCTGGTCGCGGTGGTCCTGGCGCTCGTGGCGGTGGCCGGCGCCGCCGCGGACCCCGCCCCGGACCCCGCACCGGACGAGGCGGGCCTCACCCGCCCGGGGTGAGGCCGCCCGCCCCTTGCCGTGGGCACGCTGAGAACGGTGCCGAGACCGGCGCCGTGGGCGCCGAGGACGGCGGAGTCACCTGCCGGGCGGACGTCCGGGACGGAGGAGAGACATGAGTGATCAGACGTATCTCGCCTACGACTTTCCGCTGCTGAGCGTCTTCTGGTCCATGCTGTGGCTGTTCCTGTGGGTCATGTGGTTCGTGCTGCTCTTCCGGGTCGTCGTCGACATCCTGCGCGACGACGACATGAGCGGCTGGGCCAAGGCGGGCTGGCTGGTCTTCACGGTTCTGCTGCCGTTCCTGGGCGTGTTCGTCTATGTGATCGCCCGCGGCAAGAACATGGGCCGCCGGGAGGTGGCGCAGGCGCGTGCGCAGCAGGCCGCCTTCGACTCCTACATCCGCGAGACGGCCAAGGGCGGCGGCGGACGAACCAGCAGTGTCGACGAACTCGCCAGGCTGTCCGAGATCCGCTCGCGCGGCGACATCACGGACGACGAGTTCCGCCGCGCCAAGGAACTGGTCCTGAGCGGCCACGGCCCCTCGTCGGGCACGGGCTCCGGCCCGTCCGCCGCCGGGCACTGAGGCGACCGCACGTCACCGCACGTCACCGCACGTCACCGTGCGACACCGCACGACATGACACCGCATGACACCGCACGACACCCACGACATCGAATCGAGGCAGTGGTATGACCGCCACACATTTCGGCCACATGCGTTCGAGGAAGCACTCGCATCCGTTCGCCGAGGGGCTGACGGCCTTCGCCGCCGTCATGCTCATGCTCGCGGGCATCCTCGGCATCTGCCGGGGCATCATGGCCATCGCCGAGGACGAGGTCTTCGTCTCCACCCGCAACTACGTCTTCGAGTTCGACCTCACCGGCTGGGGCTGGGTCCATCTCGTCCTGGGCGCGGTGGCCGTCCTGGTCAGCTTGGGACTCTTCCAGGCGTCCCTGTGGGCCCGTATCGCCGGCGTCGCCATCGCCGGGCTCATCGTCGTCGCCAACTTCCTGTCCCTGCCGTACTACCCCGTCTGGTCCATCGTGATGATCGCCTTCTCGGCCTTCATCATCTGGGCCCTGTGCGTGGTCAAGCGGGACGATTCCTGAACCAGCCCCGCTGCTTCCCGGAGCCGGCCCCGCTGAGGGAAGGGTCCTCGTGGAGGCAGCGGCGCAGGTGGGGAAGCATGCCCCGGTGCAACAGGGCCTGCTGCCAGGCGAGTCGGGCCTGTTCCGGCCCGCCGGGACCCGCCGGGTCGCCGTGTCCGCGCAGCGCCGTACGGAACAGCGCGGCGAACGCGAGGAGGGCGCTCATGGCCGCGAACAGGGAGAGGGTCCAGCCGGCCGATACGAGCGAGCCGGGCAAGGTGCCCCGCACGCCGACCAGTTGGAACAGATACCCGAGAGCGAGCACGACCGCGGCGGAGGACCCGCCCAGCGCCGGGGTGAGCACCGCCACGAGCGGCAGCAACTCGGCGTCGGCGGCCCGGCGCCAGGCCCGCCCGTCGGCGTTCCCGGCCGCCTCGTCCTCCCACTGGGCACGCCCGGCGCGGGTGGCGGACGCGAGCGCGGCGAGATACGCGCGGTACTCCCCCCACGCCGCCGCCACGATCGCGTCCGCGTCCGCCGACACCCGGGCCCGCAGCCGCCGTACGGCCAGCCCGCCCGGGTCGGCGCCCAGGGCGTCCCGGATGTCCCGGGTGTCCAGCGCCCGACGCAGTACGGCCTCGAAGTCGGCCCGGTCCTCGGGACGCAGGCCGGCAGGGCGATACGGCCCCGTCACTGCGCCCTCCTCAGATGTTGACGCCGAAGTCGGCGGCGATCCCGGCCAGCCCGGAGGCGTAACCCTGCCCGACGGCGCGGAACTTCCACTCGGCGCCGTTGCGGTACAGCTCGCCGAAGACCATCGCCGTCTCGGTGGCCGCGTCCTCGGACAGGTCGTAGCGGGCGATCTCGGCGCCGCCCGCCTGATTCACCACACGGATGAAGGCGCCGCGCACCTGGCCGAAGCTCTGCCCCCGGTTCTCGGCGTCGTGGATCGAGACCGGGAAGACGATCCGGTCGACCTCGGCGGGCACGGCCGCGAGGTTCACCTTGACCGACTCGTCGTCGCCCTCGCCCTCACCGGTGAGGTTGTCACCGGTGTGCTCGACCGAACCGTCCGGGCTGGTGAGGTTGTTGTAGAAGACGAAGTGCCCGTCGGAGAGCACCTTCCCGGCGGCGTCGAGCAGCAGTGCCGAGGCGTCGAGGTCGTAGTCGGTGCCGGTGGTCGTGCGCACGTCCCAGCCCAGACCGACCAGGACGGCCGTCAGGCCCGGTGCCGCTTTGCTGAGCGAGACGTTGCCGCCCTTGGACAGGGAAACTCCCACTGCGTACTCCTTGTTGATGTCGTGGCGTTGAAGGCACCGGCGCTCTGCCGGCCTTCGAAATCTACAGCACTGTAGAAGATGCGGGGGGTGCTTCGGCAACTCTCCTTCTACAATTCTGTAGATCGTGAGTGGATACGATCCGGCGAGGCGGAAGGGAGACAGCGCGTGACGGACCAGGAGCGTCCCCGGCGGCGGGGGCAGGGTGAGCTGGAGGCGCTCGTCCTGTCCGCGCTGCGCGAGGCGGACGGCCCCGAGAGCGCGGGGTGGGTGCAGGAACGCCTCGGCGGGGACCTCGCCTACACGACCGTGATCACGATCCTGACCCGGCTGCTGGCCAAGGGGGCGGTGACCCGGGAGCGCTCAGGCCGTTCCTTCGTCTGGACCCCGGCCTCCGACCAGGCGGGCCTGGCCGCGCACCGGATGCGCCGGGTCCTCGACGGCGAGAGCGACCGCGAGGCGGTGCTGGCCAGCTTCGTCACCTCCCTGGCGCCGGACGACGAGCGTCTGCTGCGCGAGCTGCTGGGGCGGGCGAAGGGCGAAGGGGACATCTGAAGCCTCATGGGGGGCTTCGTCTTTCTGCCGCTGGTCCTGCCGCTCACGGCGTGGCCGATCGCCCGGCTGGCCGAGCAGCGGCTGCATCCACGCACCGCCACCCGGCTGCTGACCGGGGTGGCCGTGGTGACGGCGGTGTGCAGCACGGTGTGCCTGGGCCTGCTGATGGTGGTCGGCACCGCCCAACTGCCCGGCAACCCCTTGCCCGACGGCTGGTCCGACCCCGAGGTGCGCGCGGCGGTCCCGTACGACGGGGTCGCCGGGCGGCTGGCCGTCCCGGCGCTCCTCGCCGTACTGCTGGCCTGCGGCCGGACCCTGCGGCGGCACCGGCGGGTGCGCCGCCGCGCCCACCGGGCCCTGGCCGGGCTGCCGGACACCGAGGTGGCCGTACTGTCCGACGAGGCGCCGTACGCGTACGCGCTGCCCGGTGGCCGTCGCGACCGGGTGGTGGTCACCACGGCCCTGCTGGCCTGTCTGGAACCGGCCGAGCGGCGGGCGCTGTTCGCCCATGAGCGGGCCCATCTCGCCGCCCGGCACCACCGGTTGCTGCTGGCCGTCCGGCCGGCCGCGCGCGCCAACCCGTTTCTGCGGCCCCTGCGCACGGCCGTCTCGTACACGGCGGAGCGGTGGGCCGACGAGGACGCGGCGCACGCGGTCGGCAGCCGCCGGGTCGTGGCGCGTGCCATCGGCAAGGCGGCGCTGGTGTCCGCCGGTTCACCGGTGGCGACGCTCGCCGGCTTCGCCGCGTCGGGGCCGGTGCCGCGCCGGGTGGCGGCCCTGCTCGGTCCGCCGCCCGCCGTGCGCAGCCGGCCTTCGGTGTTCACCTCGGTGGGGCTGGCCGCGTGGGGAGCGGCCGTCGGCGCGGCGGTCTCGGCGATGTCGTCGGCGAACTCGGCCGTGACGATGGTCCTGATCCTGTACGCCGCGACGCCTCTGTGACGCCGGTTCTGTGACGTCGGTGAACGCGGTGTGTAGTGAGACGTGTGCGGAGCCGGTCCGTATATCTACATGCATGTAGAGTCCTGCGGGGTTCGGTGATCACAAGTACCGGACGCCCAGGGGGTAGTCGACCGGCCGGGTGCGGCCGAGGCGGGGGAAGGCCGGTGAGTGGTACGGGAAGGCGGCGCGCGGGTGCCGGAGGCGGTGGGGGGACGCGGCTGACACGGCGGGGCCGGACGGTGAGCTGGCTCGCGGGCGGCGCGGCCGTGCTCGTCCTCGGTGTCGGAGGCGTCGGTGCCTGGGTCTACAAGGACCTGGACAACAACATCACGGGCGCCGACGTCGACGCCAAGCTCGGCGGGCAGCGCCCGGCCAATCTCAGTCCGGGTTCGAAGAACATCATGGTCGTCGGCTCGGACAGCCGTGACGGGGCCAACGCGAAGTACGGCAACGACCTGACGACCATGCAGTCGGACACACTGATGGTGCTGCACATCCCCGCGAACCGGGAATGGGCCACCGTGGTGTCGTTCCCGCGTGACTCATGGGTCGAGATAGCGGCGTGCGAGAAGGGCGACGGCAGTACGTCCGGCCCGCATCTGGCGAAGATCAACGAGGCGTTCGCGATCGGCGGTTCGGGCGGCGAGGTCGCCGGCGCCGCCGCCTGTTCGATCCGGACGGTCGAGGCCAACACCGGTCTGCGCATCGACAGTTTCATGTCCGTCGACTTCCAGGGCTTCAAGGGAATGGTCGACGCCCTGGACGGCATCGAGGTCTGCCCCGAGCAGGCCATCAAGGACAAGAAGGCCCTCCTCGACATGAAGGCGGGCTGTCAGACCGTCGGGGGCGAGACGGCGCTCGGCTATGTACGGACCCGCTACGCCGTCGGCGACGGCTCCGACATCGGACGCATCGGCCGCCAGCAGGAGTTCATGGAGGCGTTGGCCGCCAAGGCGAAGTCCAAGCTGACCAGCCCGACCTCGCTCTACGACTTCCTGCAGTCCGCGACCAAGTCCCTGACCACGGACGAGGATCTCGCCGGTATCGACCCGCTCTACGACCTCGCCTCCGAGCTCAAGGGCATCCCGAGCGACCGGCTGGCCTTCCTGACCGTCCCCAACTACCCGCGCGAGGCCGACGTCCCCGCCGACAAGGCCAACATCGTCTGGCAGTACCCGCAGGCCGCCGATCTGTTCACCTCCCTGGCCAACGACAAGGAGGTCGACAAGGAGAAGCTGAAGGCACAGGCCAAGAACGACCTGATCTACGCGTCCACCGTACGCGTCCAGGTCCTCAACGGCACCGGGGTCACCGGGCGCGCCGCCGCCGTCGCCGAGAAACTGCGCGAGGCGGGCTTCACCGTCGTCGGCACGGGCAACGCGCCCGAGAACACCGACGCCACCACGGTCGCCTACCCGGCCGACCTCGCCAAGCACGCGAAGGTCCTCGTCTCGCGGCTGCCCGACGCCAAGGCGGCGCGGTCCGCGGACGCCGCCTCCGGGGTGGTGACCCTGGTCGTGGGTTCCGACCTGAACCTGGAGGAGATGCGGTGAGGTGACGGGGCGACGACTCGCCGCGGTCCGGTGCCGGCCGGGCCGCGGCGAGGGTGGGGCCTGTGGGGTCAGCTGCCGGTGAGGGAGACGGCCACGTCCGTGATGTTCAGGGGGAACTTGGACTTGGCGGCGTCGTTCACGAGCGTGGTCTGCCCCGTGAAGAGGTTGAGGGTGTAGAGGGAGGGCGTGCTCGCGCCGTAGGCGGTGAGGCTGGCGAAGGCCGTGTTGTCCACCGTCTTGCCGCCGCTCAGCGTGCTGTAGATGTCCATGCCGGCGTTGATCTGGGCGTCGAGGCCGAGGTTGCCGGTCGGGGAGAGCGTGCCGTTGTTGGCCGGGGCCTGGATGACGACCTGGTCGCTGGTCGTGTTGATGTCGAACAGCGTGGTCGCCGTGGTCCCGTCGAGGTCGTTGTTGGTGTAGGCGGCGGCCGAGACGCCCTTGGTCGTGCCCTCGATCGGCGGGGTGGTGAGGTTCAGGTCCTGGATGGTCGTGTTGTCATTGAGGTTGTGCCGCAGGTTCTGGCCGTTGTCGCTGATCACGCGCAGCCGGTCGGCCGCCGGGTTGAAGTCGACGCCGAAGTTCGTGCCGTTCAGCGCGTACTGGAGCTGGGACACCTTGGTGACCACGACGTCCTGGGTGCCCGTCGGGATCTTGATCGTGTAGATGCCGCCCTTGTTGCCCACGCCGTACAACGTGCCGTTCTGCACCCGGAAGTCGATGCCGATCAGCGCCGTGTCGCCGCTGAGGCCGGTGACGGCCCTGACCCAGTTGAGCACGTCCGCCCGGTCGGTCCAGAACGCGGCCATCAGGGTGCCGTCACCGGTGATCCCGTAGGCGCGCAGGCTGGGGGCGGCGGCGGGGGCGGCGGAACCGGTGCCCGGTGTCCCGAGCATGAGCGCGGTCGACGTGACCATGACCGCCATCGCCGCCATGATTCTCTTTCGTGTGCCTGCTTTCATCGGAGTTTCCCTCCCGTTTGGGTGAGCGCCTTCGCACGGCGCCTGGCTGAGGAATTTCGTACCCGTGCCCGTACTGATTGCCGGAACCGTTCCGAAGTCGCTCCGGAATGTTTGCCGCGGTCTTCCCCCACAGGTGGGCACGCGGTTCTCATTAAGGCCGCTTTACGACTCCTCCACAAGCGGAAGACGTGACGGGAACGCCCCGATCCGGGAATTTTGCGCACTGTGACAAAAACCCTGTGGGCATACTTGCCGCCGTTTTATGCGGAGTGATGAACGCCGTCCGGATCTCGCCTGTCGGCCGGTTCGGCTGGAATGACATGCTCGCGTCCATGGGGAGCCTCTTCGCCGAACTGGCCCGTCAGGCGTCGACCAACGCCCGCCGGGAGGTAGAGACGTACACACGCGAGGTCCCGGAGTTCGGGTTCCTGGACCAGGACCCCCGGGCGCGGGCCGAGACACTGGAACACTCGGTGTGGCTGCGCCACCGCACCGTCGAACTGTCGCCGGACAACAGCGAGTTGAGCGACGACGATCTTGGCTACATCGCGTCCATGGGAGAGCTGCGGGCCGGTGCGGGAATGTCCCTCGACAGCCGGCAGCTGGTGCTGCGGCTGCACACCGCGCTGATGCTGCGCGAGATCAACGAGGCGACCGACGCCCAGCGCGGCGGCGGTGTCGACGAACTCATGCGGATGATGACCTGGTTCGCCCCGCAGGGCGAGCGGGGTATCGGCGCCTACCGTCAGGGATTCGTCCGCGTACTGCGCCGCAGAATGCCGTACACCGAACAGGTCGCCCTGCTGGCCCGCTCATTACTGAACGACGATCCGATTGCGGCGGAACTCGCCGCGGCCGTCGACATGGAACTGCCCGATCGCTGCGCCGTGACCGTGTTCCGGCTGCCGGACCCGCCCGCCGTCGACCGTTTCCTGGAAAACGAGATCGAGACCCTGGTGAAAGCTCACCAGGTGCCGGTCATGTGGGGTCCGCGGGGCGGCGACGGAAGCGGTGAGCTGATCGCTCTGGTGCCCCTGACGCCCGGCGCCGCCGCGGCGGAGAACGTGCCGCCGCCCACCGCTCCCGACCTCCTGCCCGACCTCGCCCCCGGCCATCTGCCGGATCTCGTACGGGACTTCGCCCGCGCCCTCGGCCGCCCCTGCGCCGTCGGCACCGCCACCGCGCCGCTGCCCGGGCTGGCCGACGCCCTGGACCGGGCCCGCCGCATCAGCCGGGCGGCCCCGCTCGGCCCGGCCTCCGCCCGGCTGCGGCCGTACGCCCTGGCGGACGTCTTCGTCGAACTCGCCGTCGGGGACGTGCCGTTCGTCGACGGCTGGCTGCGCTCGCTGGCCCGCCAGCTGGACTCCGGACCGGACCTGATGCTCACCCTGGACGTCTACTACCGCCACGACATGCACCGCGGCACCACGGCCACCGCTCTCAACGTCCACACCCGCACCCTGGACTACCGTCTGCGCCGGGTACGGGAACTCACCGGCATCGACCCGGGCTCCACCCAGGGGGTGCGGACCCTCAGCGCGGTCGTCACCCGGCATCTGTCGGGAGCGTGGCGCTGACCGCGTCCGGCGGGCCGGACCGGGTGCCGGCCGGGCCGGACCGGGTGCCCGCCGGGTGGCCGCCGTGCCCGCCGCGCCGCCGATACGGCAGGCTGGGGCCGTGAGCAACTCCAGGGACTCCCTCTTCATCAAGATCTGCGGCCTGAAGACCGAGCAGGACGTCGACACGGCCGTCGAGGCGGGCGCCGACGCCATCGGCTTCGTCTTCTCGGCCAGCCCGCGCCGCATCGACGCCGCCACCGCCGCCCGGCTGGGCAGCCGGGTGCCGGAGCACGTCCTGACGGTCGGCGTCTTCCGCCGGGAACCCCTCGACGACGTACGGTCCCTGGCCGCCGAGTCGGGGATCCGGGCGATCCAGCTGCACGGCCCGGACGACCGCGCCTACTACGACGAGCTGGCGGCCGACGGCCGGACCCTGATCCGCGCCGCCGCGTTCGACGACTCGGTGCCGCGCTGCGGGGAGTTCGGCGAGGACATGCTCCTCCTCGACGCGCCCGTGCCCGGCTCGGGCATCGCCTGGGACTGGGCGAGCGTGCCGCAGGCCGCCGCCGGGGAGAAGTGGCTCCTCGCGGGCGGCCTCACCCCCGAGAACGTGCGGGACGCCGTCGCCGCCACCGACCCCTGGGGCGTCGACGTCTCCAGCGGTGTGGAACAGCGCCGAGGCGTCAAGGACCCCGGTCTGATCAGGGAGTTCGTCAAGGCGGCCCGCGCCGGGCGGTGACGGGCGGCGCCGCGGCCGCCGCGCGCACGGCGGTGCGTCACGGAGCCGGGGCTGTGAGTGGTGATGCCCGCCGTTCCCCCGGAAGTGACCCTGGGGTAGGGTCCCAGCGTTCCGGCTACCGGCTGAAGGTGGTCCGGTACGGGGAGTGTCGGAGGGGCGGCATGGTGAGGGAAACCCAATCGGGTGAGGGCGTGTCCGTGGAGCTCGACGGCGCGGGGCTGGAGGCGATGTCTCCCGAACCGCTGCTGACCCGGGACTACGAGACGCGGCCCTCGTTGGTGTACGAGCGACTGAGGCAGCGCCACGGCGCGGTGGCACCGGTCGATCTGCTGGGCGTACCCGCCTGGCTGGTCCTGGGCTACCGCGAGGCGCTCCAGGTGCTCCAGGACGACGCCGGGTGGCCCAAGGGCCTGGAGAACTGGCGGGCCAGGACCGAGGGCAGGGTCCCGGCCGACTGGCCGCTCGGACCCTCCCTGGAGGTCAACCACGTCCTGATCCAGGGCGGCCCCGGCTACCGGACGCTGCGGACGGCGTGGGACCAGGCGCTCAAGCCGTTCCAGGACCCGCGCAACCCGCAGGCCAAGCGGCTCAAGACGGCCGTGACCGCCTACGCCGACGAGCTGATCACCCTGATGGGGCAGGCGGGCGGCACGGGTCTGGCGGACCTGTCCGCGCAGTTCTCCCGGCCGCTGCCGCTGATGGTGGCCAGCCATCTGCTCGGCTTCCCCGGCTCCCAGGGCGACGACGCCCTGATGGACATGTGGCGGGTGCTGGACGCGGGCCCCGACGCGGGCCCCGCCCTGGACCGGCTGCTGGGCGCGCTGGCGGAACTGGGGGAGCTGAAGCGGAAGACGCCGGGCGAGGACTTCCCCTCCCAGCTGCTGGCCGCCCACCCCGACCTCTCGCCGGACGAGCTGGCCCGTGAGCTGTTCATGCTGCTGGGCATGACCTCCGACCACGTCGGCATCCTCATCTCCAACACGGTCGTCGAGGTCCTCTCGGGCGAGGACAGTGTGCGGGCCAGCCTCTCCGCCGGCATGGTCCGGGAGGCGATGAACCGGGTCGTCATGCGCAAGCCGCCGCTGGTGAACTTCGTACCGAGGTTCGCCGCGAAGGACACCCGGCTCGGCGCGTACACGATCCGCGAGGGCGACCCGGTCTGGGTCTCCTCCGCCGCCGCGCACGCCGACCCGCTCTTCGCCGACCATGTGGCACCCAGCACCACGGTCAGCACCCGGGCGCATCTGTCGTGGGGCGCGGGCCCGCGCCAGTGCCCGGCCCGGGAACTCGCCTCGACGGTCGCCGCCGTCGGAGTGGGCCGGCTGTTCGAGCGCTTCACCAACCTGGACCTCGCCCTCCCCGTCGACCAACTGCCCTGGCGCTCCTCGCCCTTCATGCGGGGCCTGCGCTCGCTGCCCGTGCGGTACGAACTCGCGCCGGGCGCCGAAGCGCCACCGCTGGACGACGTGGCGGCGGAAGGGGCGGGTGGGGGAGGCTCGGGGCCGGGGGACACGGCGGAGGCGGTGACGCCGGACGTCTCCGCCCGGCAGCGCTCCTCGCTGTGGCGCTATCTCACGGGGCTGATCCGCTC
This sequence comes from Streptomyces sp. NPDC001868, assembly GCF_040297125.1. Taxonomy (NCBI): domain Bacteria; kingdom Bacillati; phylum Actinomycetota; class Actinomycetes; order Kitasatosporales; family Streptomycetaceae; genus Streptomyces; species Streptomyces sp. NPDC001868. The sequence goes on from NZ_JBEOYO010000004.1 coordinate 53,891, forward strand.
GGGACGCTGACGGCTGCTCAGGGATCATCTGGCGGCCGGGTGGTTACCGTTGGTGCGTTGCATGGGCACGACAGCCTCGCCCTGTGGAACGCCACCGGTCGCGAAGGCCCGCGTTCCATCCCCACCAGGAGGAATGCTTGCCGCGCCACAGACGTGCGGCGGGTTGCCTCGTCCTGCTCACGCTCACCCTGAGCGTGCTGCCGGGACAGGCCCCGTCCGCAGCGACACCCTCGCCCTCGTCCCCGTCCACCACGAGGCGTGCGGAGCTGAGGAACCCGGACGGCGGTTTCGCGTCCCTGCGGGCGAACTCGGTCGACGCCGACGGCAACACCGCCGAGTACACGGTGATCCACGCGTACCGGCTGCGCTGACGGACGCCGCCGGGGTCACGGCACCGAGAAGCCCGCGACCCCGGTGGCCCTCAGCAGTCCCTCCCGGTGAGCAGCCGCCGCGGATTGGCGATACGGAAGGCGTACGCCGCCGCCCCGCCCAGGCCGAAGCCGGGCTGCTGCGGGGGCTCGGCGTAGGGGCGGTCGGAACCCTGGACCACGGCGTCCACGCCGAGGACGCGGACCACGGCCTCGACGGCGGTCGGGCCGTAGGAGGACGTCTCGACGAAGACCCCGGTGTCCACCCCGGCGTCGCTCCCGCCGCTCCGGGCGGCGAAACGCTCCCCGTGGAGCGGGGCGAGCCCGGCCAGCAGGGCGAAGCACACCCGCAGCCGGGGATGGCGGGGCCGGCCGAAGGCGCGGAAGGCGAACCAGGCGGAGTGCATCTGCTGGACGTAGGGGACCATCGCGGGCCACCAGCCGGGCCCCTCCGCCCCGCCGGGCGCGGGCCCCGGGTGGACGAACAGCGGCAGGTCGCGCTCTTCGAGGAGGTCGAGGAGCGGGGCGCAGCGCGCGTAACCGGCCGCGTCGGCAAGGGCGTTGGCCGGGAGCTGCAGACCGACGAAACCCCGGTCGAGATCCTCGGCCGTGGACTTCGCGTCGACGTCCCGGACACAGGCGGCGGCCCAGGCGCCGAACGGTTCGGGCAGCGCGGCCGAGCCCTCGTGGTAGGCGTCGAGCAGGGGGCGCGCCTCGGTCGCGGGCAGCCACTCCACGCCGATCGGGGAGGACAGCGAGACGAGGGCCCGGCCGAGACCGTCGGCGCCGGCGAGTTCCGCACGGCGGGCGATGTCGTGGTCGGCGGGCGGGAGTTCGTAGGGCGGCTCGCCGTCGAGATACAGGGTCCAGCCGTCCAGGAACGGTGGTTCGCGGCGTGACCGCAGGGCCGTCACCAGCGAGGGGGTCCACAGATGCTGGTGCACGTCGCAGTTGGTCATGCCGCTCCTCCCACCAAGGCCGACGCTTCCCCGGACAGGGCGCGCAGGGTGCTCCGGACGTCGTCGGACTCCAGGATGGCGCGGCGCACCGTCTCCACGTCCACCCCGCACGGCCGGTCGTCGTCCAGGCGGGGAACAACTTCCCGGATCGCGCGCCGCAGGAACGCCGGACCCCGCCCCAGTACGGCCGGCGCCGCCAGATCCACCGCCTGCGCGGCGACCACGGCCTCCACGGCGAGCACCTGCCGCAGCCGGGTCAGCATCGTCGTGAGCCGCCGGGCGCCCAGCGCCGCGTTGGTCGAGTCGTCCTCCACGCCCGCCGCGCCGTGCCGGGGGTCGGTGGACACCGGGACGGACAGCATGCGGATCTCCGCGACGAGCGCCTGCGCCGTCTTGGTCAGCGGCGCGAAGCCGGAGCGCTCCGGGCCGTACGGCGAGAGGTTCGCCGGCAGTCCGCTGACGGCGGGGTCGAGGAGGCGGCGCATCCGCTCGGCGGAGAGGGACGCGGTCTGGGTGAGGGCCAGCGCGAGGGTGTCGAGGGCGAGGGCCAGGGCCGGGGTGTGGAAGTTCCCGGAGGAGAGGATCTCGCCCGTGTCGGCCAGGACCACCGGGTTGTCGCCGCAGCCGTTCAGCTCGGGGTCCAGCGCGGCGATGGCGAAGTCCAGGGCGGCGTACGCGGCCCCGTGCACCTGGGCCGCGCAGCGCAGGCTGACGGGGTCCTGGACGCGTCGAGCGGCGCGGGGGTCGGTCAGTTCACCGCCGTCCAGCAGGGCGAGCAGTGCGCCCGCCGCGCGGGACTGCCCGGGTGCGGGGCGCAGGGCGAGCACCCGCGGGTCGAGCGGGCTGGTGTTGGCCCGGAAGCCCTCGTACGTCAGCGCCGTGACCGCCTGCGCCAGGGTCAGGGCGGCGGCCGTGTCATGCAGGGCGAGGGCACCCTGCCCGGCCGCCAACGGGCTCGCGCTGCACAGCACATGCCCGTCCTTCGGGCCCGGCGTGACCGGGGCGAGCCCGGCCCGCCGCAGTGCCGTGGCGCCGTCGAGCACATCGCCGTCGAACTCGGCCTCGCCCTCCCCGATGACGACCAGCCCCGCATGGGCCATCTGGCACAGATCGGAGGCACCGATCGACCCCACCTCGGGGATCACCGGATGCACCCGTGCGTTGAGCAGGTCCACCAGCAGCCGCGGGATCTCCGGCCCCGCGCCGCTGCCGCCGCCCGCGAGGCCGTTGGCACGGGCGAGCAGCGCGGCCCGTACGACGGGCACCGGCAGCGGATCGCCGACCGCGTCGGCCCGCCCCCGGACCGTACGCACACTGAAGGCCTCCAACTCGGCGCGCGGCAGCGCGTACGACGAGCGGGAGCCGAGGCCCGTCGTCAGGCCGTACGTCGGCACCTGGCGGTCGACGACGTCCTCGACGACGGCCCGGTCGCGTACCAGCCGGGGCAGCACCTCGTCCGCCAGGGCGACCCGGGCGCCGTGCCGGGCGACGGCCACGACGTCGTCGTACGACAGGGTCCGCCCGTCGACGACGATCTCCGCGCTCCCCGTCCTCGTCCCCGGCCCCCTTCCCGTCCCTGTGCCCGTCATGAGAACCGCAGCTTCTGGCCGAGGCCGCGTTCCTCGGCCTTCCTGAGCATGGCGGCGCCCAGCGCGATGTCGGAGAGGGAGAGACCTCGGTGCCAGAAGAGATTGGTCTCGTCGGCGCTCTCCCGGCCGGGCTTCAGTCCGGCCACGATCTCGCCCAACTCGCCGTACAGATTGCCCTTGTCGAGCCTTCCCGAGTCGACGTGCGCGCGCAGGGCGCCGAACGGTCCGGCGTGGGCCTGTCCCCAGTCGTCGACGACGATCTTGTCCATGATGTCCGTGAGCGTCAGCTCGACCGCGCTGTTCGTCCCGTAGGGCACGACCAGGGCACCGGGGGCGATCCACTCGGTCCTCAGCAGCGGCTCCGGCCGCTCCAGACGGGAGGCCTCCACCACGACGTCCGCGCCCTCCACACAGCTCTGCCAGTCGTCGGTCACGGTCACCGGCTTGCCGAGGTCCCGCTCCAGACGCTCGGCGAAGGCCTCCCGGCTCTCGGGGCGGCGCGAGTGGACGCGTATCTCGGTGAGGTCGAGGATCCGGTCGAGCAGCCGGACGTTCCAGTACGAGGTGGCGCGGGCGCCGATGTGCCCGAGCACCCTGGCGTCCGGGCGGGCCAGATGGCGTGCCCCGAGCGCGGTGAGGGCGCCCGTGCGCATCTCGGTCAGGGCGGTGGCGTCGATCACGGCCACCGGCATACCGGTGCTCGGGTCGAAGAGGTTGAGCAGCGCCATCTCGGAGGGCAGACCACGCCGGTAGTTGTCGACGTAGTCGCCCACGATCTTGACGCCGGCCAGCGCGAGCGGGGCGACATAGCCGCGCAGGACGTTGAAGTGGCCGTTGAAGGCGGGGTCGGGCACGAGATGGACGCGTGGCTCGACGACGGTCTTCCCGAGGCCCTGGGCGCGCAGCCCGTCCTCGACGGCGTCGAGTATCTCGATGTCGGTCAGTTCGAGCCGGGCGATGTCCGAGCCGTTCAGAAAGCTGAACCAGACCGGTTGCATATGGTCTCTCCCTATGTCTGAAGCAGCCTCATTATGAAAGGGGCGATAAGGGGCATCCGAGGGCAATTCCTGGCATTCCTGGTCCGGCTTAGTGTGAACGTAACGTGCCGTTCACGGAATTCCATTGACTGTCATTCAGTCACCGACAACCCTGAATGGCCATATGCAGTCGGGTAAGGGGCAGTCTTGATCAGATTCGACGCGGTGAGCAAAAAGTATCCGAACGGCACGACAGCGGTGGACGAACTGTCGCTGGAGCTGGCCGAGGGTGGCATCACGGTCCTGGTCGGCCCTTCCGGCTGCGGCAAGACCACCACCCTGCGCATGATCAACCGCATGGTGGAGCCGACCGACGGCACCGTGAGCCTGCGCGGCCGGGACATCCGGGAGGTCAACGCGCCCGAACTGCGCCGGGGCATCGGGTATGTGATCCAGCACGCGGGGCTGTTCCCGCACCGCACCATCCTGGACAACATAGCGACCGTTCCGCTGCTGCTGGGGTGGGGCAAGAAGAAGGCGCGGGCCCGGGCGGCGGAACTGCTCGAACTGGTCGGCCTGCCCGCCGAGATGGCCAAGCGCTATCCGAACCAGCTCTCCGGCGGGCAGCAGCAGCGCGTCGGGGTGGCCAGGGCGCTGGGCGCCGACCCGCCGGTGCTGCTGATGGACGAACCGTTCAGCGCGGTCGACCCGATCGTGCGGGCGGAACTCCAGGCCGAGTTCATCCGGCTGCAGAAGGAGCTGCACAAGACGATCGTGTTCGTCACCCATGACATCGACGAGGCGATCAAACTCGGCGACAACATCGCCGTGTTCCGCACCGGCGGCAAGCTCGCCCAGTTCGACACACCCGAGCGGCTGCTCGCCAGTCCCGCCGACGACTTCGTGGCCGACTTCGTGGGGCAGGACCGGGGCATCCGCCGGCTCTCCTTCGTCGACGCGGCCGAACTGCCGCTGCGCGACGGCCCGGTGCTGCCGGCCACCTCGTCCGTAGCCGAGGCGCGGGCGGTGGACGCGCCCTGGATACTGGTCGTCGACGAGGCCCGCCGCCCGCTCGGCTGGACCGCGACCGACGCGCTGCCGGACACCGGCACCCTCGCGGACGCGCCCCTGACCCCCCTCGGCCACACCTTCAGCCTGGTCGGCGACTCCGCACGCGCCGCCCTCGACTCGGCCCTGCTGTCCCCCGCCCGCCTCGCGGTGGCCGTCGACGCGGAGGGCGCGTTCGCGGGAGTCGCCGACGCGCACGAGCTGTCGGCCGGAGCGGTCGCGGCGGAGCGGTCCGCTGACAAGCCGGCCCCGGACAGGACCGCCCTCGCCAAGTCGGCCCCCGCCGACACCCCGGGCGGCGGTGACCGATGAGCGACGACGAACCGCTGATCCGGTGGCAGTGGATAGCCGACCACACGGCCGAACTCGCCGAGTACACCGGCATCCATCTCAGACTCGGCCTGCTGCCGGTGCTGTTCGGGCTGATCATCTCCGTGCCGCTCGGCATCCTGTGCCACCGCTGGCGCTGGCTCTATCCGCCGGTGCTGACCGTGTCGAACATCCTGTACTCGATCCCCTCCCTCGCCCTGTTCATGATCTTCGTCCGCTACACCGGGCTGACCGAACAGACGGTGATGATCCCGCTGACGCTCTACACCCTGTCGGTGCTGGTGCCCAACGTCGTCGACGGCCTCGCCTCGGTCCCCGAACCCGTACGGCTCGCGGCCACCGCGATGGGCTTGGGTGCCGTACGCCGGGTCGTCCAGGTCGAGTTGCCGATCGCCGTCCCCGTCGTCATCGCCGGCGTACGCGTCGCCGCCGTCTCGTCCATCAGCCTCGTCGCCGTGGGACAGCTGATCGGACAGGGCGGCCTCGGCTACTACATCACCCGCGGCCTCCAACTCGACTTCCCCACCCCGATCGTCACCGCGATCGTCCTGATCATGCTGCTGGCGCTCACCACCGACGCTCTGCTGGTCCTGGCGCAGCGACTGCTCACCCCGTGGTCCCGGAACAAGGTGAGGTCGGCATGAACGACTTCCTCAACCAGATGGAGCTCGTGGGGGACTGGCTGACGTCCTCGGCGCAGTGGCACGGCGACGAGGGCATCCCCAGCCGGCTGCTGGAGCATCTCACCTACAGCGGACTGTCGTTGCTGTTCGCCGCCCTCATCGGGCTGACCTTCGGACTGCTCGTCGGACACACCGGCCGGGGCGCCTTCGCCGTGGCCACCGTGGCGAACCTCGCCCGCGCGATCCCGACGTTCGGCCTGGTCGTCCTCGTCGTCACCCTCGCCGGGCTCAGCACCACGCCCGTCCTGGTCGCCCTGGTCGCACTCGCGGTCCCGCCGATCCTCATCAACACCTTCGAGGGCGTACGGGGCGTGGACCCCGCCACCCGGGACGCCGCGCGCGGGGTCGGTATGACCGAGTGGGAGGTCCTGATCCGGGTCGAGGTGCCGATGGCGCTGCCGTTGATCCTCCTCGGACTGCGGGTCGCCGCGATCCAGGTCGTGGCCACCGCTACCGTCGCCGCCTACCCCGGGCTCGGCGGGCTCGGCCGCTACATCGTCGACGGACTCTCCCGTAACGACTACGGGCTGGTCATCGGCGGCTCCGCCGTCGTCGTCACCCTCGCGCTCGTCGTGCAGATCGCGTTCACCGCACTGCGACGCGTCATGGTCTCGCCGGGCCTACGGGTCTCGGCGTCGAAGTCCTGAACCCCCGAATGCCGAACTCCAGAACTGCTGAATTTTTCGAGCCCCCGGGCTCCGAGAGAGGAAAAACCCATGCGAGGCATGTACCGAGGCGCCGCGTTCGGCCTGATCACCGCGCTCACGCTGACCGCCTGCGGCGGTGGCGGTGACAGCGACGACAATCCGCTGGCCGGCGACAGCGGCGGCGGGGAGGGCAAGTCCATCGTCGTCGGCTCGGCGAACTTCCCCGAGAACCAGCTGCTCGCCGAGATCTACGCACAGGCCCTGGAGGACAAGGGCCTGAAGGTGACCCGGAAATTCGACATCGGCGCCCGCGAGGTCTACTACGACCAGGTGGTCAAGGGCGGCATCGGCGTCTTCCCCGAGTACAACGGCGCCCTGCTCTCCGTGGCGGTCGACAAGAACAGCACCGCGACCAGCACCGAGGACATCAACGCCGAACTGAAGGAGAAACTCCCCTCGTCGGTGGAGATCCTCGACTCCGCCGCGGCCGAGGACAAGGACTCGGTGACGGTCACCGCCGAGACCGCCGCCAAGTACAACCTCAAGACCCTCGCCGACCTCAAGCCGGTCGCCGGGGACATGACGATCGGCGCCGGGTCGGAGTTCAAGACCCGTACCCAGGGCGGCGTCGGCCTGAAGAAGGTCTACGGCGTGGACTTCGGGAAGTTCCAGCCGCTCGACGCGGGTGCCCAGACCACCCTGGTGAAGCTGCTCAAGGACGGCAAGGTGCAGGCCGCCAACCTCTACACCACCGACCCCGCCATCGTCGCGGACAAGCTGGTGGTCCTGGAGGACCCGAAGCACCTCTTCTCCTCGCAGAACGTCACCCCCCTCGTCTACAAGAACGCGGTGAACGACAAGGCGAAGGAGGCGCTCAACGCCGTCTCCGCCAAGCTCACCACCGACGACCTGCTGGAGATGATGAAGAAGCTCGTCAACGACAAGGAGGACGCCGACACCGTCGCCGAGGAATGGCTGACGTCCGCCGGTCTCGCGGGCTGACCTTCCCGGTCACACCGACACCGACACCGTCCGCCCTCCGCTCCTGCCCGGCACCGCGCACCGGCCACCCCGCCGGGCAGGGGGAGGGGACCGCGCACGCCGACCGGCTGGGGGACCATGGGGGACCAGATGACTGACGGAGGCAGTGGGGGCGGCGCGTCCGCGCGGCTGCAGCAGCTCTTCGAAGGCCGCCGGCTCACCCCGACCCAACGCCGTATCGCGCACTGCCTGGTCCTGCAGGCGGCGGACGTGCCCTTTCTGTCGAGCGTGGAACTGGCCCACCTCGCCGGGGTCAGCCAGCCGTCGGTGACCCGCTTCGCGGTCGCCCTCGGGTTCGACGGCTATCCGGCCCTGCGCGCCCATCTGCGGGCGGTCGCGCCCGCCGGGCACGGCTTCGACGGGCGGTCGGCCAACCCGTACCAGCGCGCCGTACAGGCCGAGATCGACAATCTGCGGCACCTGGCGTCCCTGCTCACCGACCCCGGACCCGTCGAACGCGCGGGCCGGCTGCTCGCCGCCTCCCGGCCCCTGCCGGTGCTCGGGCTGCGCGCCTCCGCCGCCCAGGCCCGGGGCTTCGCCTACTTCGCGGCGAAGGTCCACAGCGACGTGCGGCTGTTCGACGAGGGTGGTTCGCTGCTCGCCGACCGCATCGACACGGCCCGGCAGGCAGGCGCGAGCGCGCTGCTGTGCTTCGCGCTGCCCCGCCACCCGCGTGAACTTCTCGACGCCCTCGCCCACGCCCGTGGTGCCGGGCTGACGGTGGTGACCGTCGCCGACGGCACCTTCGCCCCGGTCGCCGCCCACAGCGATCTGCTGCTCCCCGCCGCCGTGGGCACCGGCCTGGTCTTCGACACCGTCGGCGCCCCCATGCTGCTGGGCCAGGTCCTCCTGGAGGCGATGTGCGACGCCCTCCCGGACGCCCAGGCCCGACTGGAGGAGTTCGACGCGCGGGCCGCGGCGCGCGGACTGTTCGTCGACTGACGGACAGGGCCCCACGAGCCGCCGGCCTCACTCGGCGGAGCGCAGCATCTTCCAGACACGGGGACGTACGACGCCGTCGGTGACCAGCAGCCCCTTGTCCCGCTGGAAGCTCTGGACTGCGGCCTCCGTCCCGGCGTCGAACTCGCCGTCCACGCCGCCGCCCCCGATGCCGTAGCCGCGCTTGGTCAGCATGCACTGCACCTGGAGGACGCGGTTGCCGGTGTCGCCCAGGCGGGTGCGTCCGTTGCCGTTGTAGTACGCGCAGTCCGAGAGCCAGGCCGGGGCCGCGGGCTCGGAGGTCGCGTCGGTCGCGGGCGGCGTGTTCTCGGTGGGCGCGCCGGTGCCGGGGGCGGGTGTGGAGGGGTCGGTGTGCGGGTCGTCGTCGGTGGTGCCGGACGCGTCGGGGTGTGGGGTGTCGCCGTCCGCCGGGGGCCGTTCGTCCTTGCCGGACACCTCCGAGACCGCCGACCCGCCGTCCGGGTCGGCGTCCGCCCCGTCCGGGCTCTCGGCCGCCGGGACCGAGACGGTGTCGCCGGGCCGGGCGTCGGCCGACGCCGTCGAACCCCTCTGCGGCGAGGCCTCGGTGACGGCCGGGCCGGGGAGGGTGAGGAAGGCGACACCGGCGGCCGCCAGGCAGAGAGCCAGACCGGCGGCTCCGATCAGCACCCGCTTCCGACGGGTTCGGGTGTGGGGCGGCGCGGGAGGTAAAGGCTGAGCCGGTGCGTCGGCGGACGGACTCGGCGGTGCGCCGGCGGCGGCCGGGGCCGACGCCTCGACCGGCGGTGCGGGGGCGGCCTGTTCGAGCGGAACGCGGCGCAGCGTCTCGTACGCCCGCTGCCGGGCGAGCACTCTGCCGCCCAGCGGTTCCGGCCAGTTGACCACCTCGGACGGTCCGGCCGCCTCGGGGCCCGGGGAGCCGGACGCGGTGGCCCCGGACGCGGTGGTCCCGGACTCCCGGATGCCTGCCTCGGCCGCCTCGATCAGCCGACCGGGTGTCGGCCGCTGTCCGGGTTCCTTGGACAGACAGGCGGTGAGCAGGGAGGCGAGCGCCGTGTCGGTCGCCGCGATCTCGGCGAGCACCTTCGGGTTGGGCTCCTCGAACGCCACCCGGTGCATGACGTCGACGCCCGTGCCATCGCCGAACGGGGCGCTGCCTGTCGCCGCGAAGACCAGGGTGCAGGCCAGGGAGAACACGTCCGAGGCCGTGTCGCACGCGCCGGTCCGCAGATACTCCGGCGACATGTAGGCCGGGGTGCCGACCCGGTTGCCCGTGCCGGTGATCGCGCTCGCGTCGGCGGCCTTCGCGATACCGAAGTCGATGACGTGCGCGCCCCGGGCGGACAGCAGCACGTTGGACGGCTTCAGGTCCCGGTGCACGATCCCCGCGGCGGAGAGATCGGCGAGCGCCTGCCCCAGCTCCGCCACCAGCCGCCGCACGGCGACGACCGGCAGCGGGCCGTCCTCGTGCACGGCGACCGCCAGATCGAGCCCCGGCAGATACTCGGTGGCCATCCACAGCAGTTCGTCCCGGAAGCCCGTGCCGGCCAGCCGGGGCATGCGCGGTGTGCGCACCCGGCTGTGCACCGCCGCCTCCTGCTCGAACCGGCGGCGGAACCGGACGTCCTCCGCGTACTCGGGCCTGATCACCTTCACCGCGACCAGCTGCGGCCCGCCGTCCGTGGGGCGCGCCAGATAGACGCGCCCCATCCCGCCGCTGCCGAGCAGCCCCAGCGGCACATAGGGACCGATACGGTCCGGGTCGCCGGGCCGCAGGGGCAGAGCGCCCGCCTGTCGCAGCGCCGGAGCCCTGTCCGCCGTCGATGATGGCGGCACCGGCCGCTGCTCTGACACAACACCCCCGAAGTGACTCTTGGCGTACGTCAGTTCGCCCCCAGTAAGTTGAGGCTAGCTCAGCTCGGGCCCGCGGTCCGGGTTTCGGTCACTTCCGCCCCACCAGTGGTTCAGGAGGCCGCGCGTCGCACCTCCGCCGTGCCCGAGCCGACCGGGCCGATCCGCAGCACGGTCCCGGTGAGGTCGGTGAACGACTCGACCTTCACGTCCCCCTTCCCGGCGTGTCCTCGGCGCGGCGCACCCGGACCGACACCGGCCCGCGTACGGAGGGCACGGTGCCGTCGACCTCGGTCAGCGACACTCGGAGAGCTGGTTGATCAGCGCGTCGCCCTCGTACGGGCCGCGCTCACGGGTGGGCGTGTCCGTGTAGAAGTCGCCGAGGGTGGCCTCGATGGAGTAGCGGCACAGCTCCGGGACCCGGTCCAGATCCGCGTTCGAGCCGCGGAACGAGGCGTCCGAGTCGTCCCGGTCGAGCTTCCAGGCACGGCCGGTGACGACCGCCTTCGACAGATCGAGCGAGGTGCGCAACTCGGCCCAGCGGAAGCCCCGGTAGCCCCAGTGCTCGGACCTCGGCGGGCCCGGGCTCGGCCGGTGCACCGCCCTCCGTGATAATCACTTCGCCACGTTCGCCGGAAACGCCGGAGGCCACCGTTGCCGTCCACGCTGTACGACTTCGCGACCTGGGAGCCGCTGCTGCGGGTCCTGCGGGCCGACAAGGCGAAGTCCCTCGCCGCGCCCGGAGGTTACGTGACCGGACGGGTCGGCCTCCACGGCTGGAGCCTGCCGCTGACCCGGCGGACGCCACCGCCCGGGCAGGCGGCCCAGATGGAGGACTCGCAGAACGAGTACGACGCCGTCGCCCGGATCCACGGCGCGCTCATCGAGGCCGGCGTCGACGACATCGCGTTCACGGCGGAGATCGCGCCGAGCGGGCGGGCCGTGCTCCGGCTGCTCGGCCCCAGCCCCGCCGTGGAGCCCGGCGTCGGCACTGTGCACCCCGCCGCGCTGATCCTGGTCGAGGGCGCCGTCGCCGAGCCCTGGCGCCGCGCGCCCGAGCCGGCGCCCGACGCGGCCCCGGCCCCGACCGTGGATCCCGCGCTCCTGGAGCGGACGCTCCGCGAGCGGATACCCGATGCCGTCGGCGCCACCGAGGAGGAGCTCGCCGCCACGGAGGCCCGCCTCGGCGTCGTCCTGCCCGACGAACTCAAGGCGCTCTACCGGGTGACACGGGCCCGGTGGGAGGACTGGGACGGCGACTACGCCGTCGCCGACCGGGTGTTCGAGGCGGTGGGCTGTGAACTCCTGCCTCTGGAGGGGCTGTACCTCGCCGAGCCGGAGACCCGGCCGGCCATGTGGTCGTTCGCGGCGATGGACGCGGTCGTCACCCTGCCCGACGCCGAGGTGCAGGGGCTGGTCGGCTCGCCCGGCTGGATCGTCTTCGGCGACAACGGCGGCGGCGACCGGATCGCGGTGGACCTGACCCCGGGGCCGCGCGGACATCTGGGCCAGATCATCCTCATCGGCCACGAGGAGCACACCGGCGCCGACCTGGTCGCCGACTCGCTCACGGACATGGTACTGAACGGCCCCGACGAAAACCCGAGGCGGCACCGTCGCGATGACGAACCGCCGCTGGTGGCCCACGTCAACCACCGTGCCATCACCGCCGTCGAGGCCGCCGCCCACCCCGGTCTGGAGGTGCTGAGCCTCGGGGTCTGGGACGGCGAACCGTTCGGCCTCGCCCCCGTCATCGGGCTGCCCCGCCTGAGAACCCTCTCCGCCTACCCGGGGACGCTCGCCGACCCGTTGGAGATCTCCCGGCTGACCGGCCTGGAGTTTCTGGAACTCCCGCCCGAGGAATGGCGCGTCCTCCTCGACGCCGGAGCGGTTCCGCGCACCCTGCTGGCCGCCGCCGTCGTCGTCCACGGGAACCCGCACCCGCTCCCGATCGTCGACCTGGCCAACGAGATCCTCGCCCTCTGGGACCGCCCCCTGATCGTCCCGACGCTCCTCGAAGACGACCTCGGACCCCTCTCCTAGGCCCTTGCGGCGCCGGGGGGCGAACTCCCTGGGCCCGTCCGGTGCGTGGCGGACTCCCGGGGCCTGTCCGGTGCTGGTGGGCGGACCCCCGAGGCCGTCCGGTACCGGTGGACGGACCCGGCGTTCCGCTGTCACCGGGCTCGGCTAGAGTCTCGCCTCACCTCGGCCGGACGTCCTGGCCGGGGCTGTGCGCTGGGGGTACGGCACCATGGGGCCCGAAAGAACGGACCTGCCCGGTTACGAGATCCAGGAAGTCCTGGGCCAGGGCGGATTCGCCACCGTGTACCGGGCACGGCAGCTGGCCGTGGGCCGGGAGGTCGCGCTGAAGGTCGACAGCAGGGTGCTGTCCACACCGCGCGACCGGCAGCGCTTCCTGCGCGAGGTCACGGCCGCCGGGCAACTGTCCGGGCACCCGCACGTCGTCCCGGTGTACGACGCCGGCGTCCTCGCCGACAACCGCCCCTACATGGTGCTGGAGCTGTGCCCCGGCGGCTCCCTCGGCGACCGGCTGCACCGGCAGGGCGCGTTCCCCGCCAAGGAGGCGCGCGACATCGGTGTGGGCCTCGCCGACGCGGTGGCCGCCGCCCACGCCACCGGGGTGCTGCACCGCGACATCAAGCCCGGCAACGTCATGGTCAACCGGTACGGCGGAGTCGCCCTCACCGACTTCGGCCTCGCCGCCATGCCCCGGCCCGGACGCGAACTGTCCGTGACCCGGGAGGCGTTGACCCCCGCGTACGCGCCGCCCGAGGCCTTCCACATGGCCGACCCCAGCCCCGCCGGCGATGTGTACTCCCTGGCCGCGACCGTCTACGCCCTGCTGTGCGGCCGCCCGCCGCACTACCCGGAGGACGGCACCCAGCTCAGCCTCGCCGAACTGATCGTGCGCCACACCTGGCCGTACGCCGACCTCCCCGGACTGCCGCCCGCCTTCAACTCGGCGCTCCGGCACGCCCTCGCCCCCGACCCCGCCCACCGCCAGTCCGACGCGGGCGCGTTCCGCGACGCCCTCGCCGCGGTGGACCTCGACACCGTGGACCTGCGAGGCGGGGCGGGAGACGGCGGCGGCTTCGGACCGGCGCCCGCCATGACGACGGTTCCGGGGTACCGGGGCGCACCGCCCACGACGATGCCGCCCTACGGGGGAGCCCCGCCCACTACGATGCCGCCCTACGGGGGAGCCCCGCCCACGACCATGCCGCCGTACGGAGGTGCGCCGCCCACGACGACCCCGCCTGGCGGGGCCGTGCCGCCGGGCGGGGGCGGTACGACCGTGGCTCCCGGGGCGGGTGGCACCACCGTCGTGCCGGGGCCCGGCTCCCGGCCCGGTGGCGACGGCGACGGCGGGCGGAAGGGGTCGGCGCGGCGCAGACCGGCGGTGATCGCCGTCCTCGCGGCCGTGGCCGTCTCCGTGAGCGTGTCGGTCACCGTGGTGACGTACGAGCGCGACGAGCGGAACAGCGGGGGCGGTGACTCCTCCTCGGCCGCCTCGCCGTCCTCCGGCGCCACGGCCGAGGGCAAGGGCAAGGGCACGTCGGAGTTCGGGGTGGCGACCACGACGGAGAACTGCCCCGCGACGGATGTCGACGGTGTGGGCGGCCGGTGCGTCGCGACCCCGGAGTGCTGGAGCGGCATCGTCGACATCTCCGGCATCGTCACCGTCAGCCGCGCGGACTGCCAGACCAAGCACGTGTGGGAGACCTTCGCGATCGCGCCGCTGCCGGAGGACGGCATGACCAACAACGCCCGGGACCTGATCAAGCACCCGGACGTCAAGGCGCTGTGCTCGCAGAAGGTCATGGCCGCGACGATGACCGCCGAGGGCCGTGGGGTCGCGGACGAGTGGAACGTCGACATCATCCCGCCGTCGACGGCGGAGTGGGACAAGGGGCTGCGCGTCCTCCGCTGTGTGGCCGCGGCGGTCACGGACGACGGCGAGAAGACGGGGAGCCAGTTCGCGGTCAGCGGTTGAACATGGGACATGCCCCTGTCACCTGGGACAGACCTCCGATCACCAGTCAGTGACGGGACTCTCATGGCACGTCGGCCACAATGCCGCGACCATGGTGTTCCTCACCAGGCAGGCCGAAGGGAACGGGAATGCTCCGCAAGGTACTGGTCGCCAACCGAGGCGAGATCGCGATCCGGGCGTTCCGCGCCGGCTACGAGGTGGGCGCGCGGACGGTCGCCGTCTTCCCCCACGAGGACCGCAACTCGCTGCACCGGCTCAAGGCCGACGAGGCCTATGAGATCGGCGAACCGGGACACCCCGTGCGGGCGTATCTCTCCGTCGAGGAGATCGTGCGCGCCGCCCGCCTCGCGGGCGCCGACGCCGTCTACCCGGGCTACGGCTTCCTGTCCGAGAACCCCGAGCTGGCCCGGGCCTGTGAGGAAGCGGGCATCACGTTCGTCGGCCCCAGCGCGCACATCCTGGAGCTGACCGGCAACAAGGCGCGCGCGGTGGCCGCAGCCCGCGCCGCCGGCGTACCGGTCCTCGGCTCCTCCGAGCCCTCCACCGACGTGGACGAACTGGTCCGCGCCGCCGACGACATCGGTTTCCCCGTCTTCGTCAAGGCCGTCGCCGGCGGTGGCGGTCGCGGGATGCGCCGCGTCGAGGACCCCGCCGCGCTGCGCGAGTCCATCGAGGCCGCCTCCCGCGAGGCCGCGTCCGCGTTCGGCGACCCCACCGTCTTCCTGGAGAAGGCCGTCGTCGAGCCCCGCCACATCGAGGTGCAGATCCTCGCCGACGGGCACGGCAACGTCATCCACCTCTTCGAGCGCGACTGTTCGGTGCAGCGCCGCCACCAGAAGGTCATCGAGCTGGCCCCGGCCCCGAACCTCGACCCGGCCCTGCGCGACCGGATCTGCGCCGACGCGGTCCGTTTCGCCCGGGAGATCGGCTACCGCAACGCCGGCACCGTCGAGTTCCTCCTCGACCGCGACGGCAACCACGTCTTCATCGAGATGAACCCCCGTATCCAGGTCGAGCACACGGTCACCGAGGAGGTCACCGACGTCGACCTCGTGCAGGCCCAGCTCCGTATCGCCGCCGGCGCCACCCTCGCCGACCTCGGGCTCTCCCAGGAGACGGTCACCCTGCGTGGCGCGGCCCTTCAGTGCCGTATCACCACCGAGGACCCGGCGAACGGCTTCCGCCCGGACACCGGCCGGATCAGTGCCTACCGCTCGCCCGGCGGCTCCGGCATCCGCCTCGACGGCGGCACCACCCACGCCGGTACGGAGATCAGCGCCCACTTCGACTCCATGCTGGTCAAACTGACCTGCCGGGGCCGGGACTTCACCACCGCCGTCAACCGGGCCCGGCGCGCGGTCGCCGAGTTCCGGATCCGGGGCGTGGCCACGAACATCCCGTTCCTCCAGGCGGTCCTCGACGACCCGGACTTCCAGTCCGGCAACGTCACCACCTCGTTCATCGAGCAGCGCCCGCATCTGCTCACCTCCCGGCACTCCGCCGACCGGGGCACCAAGCTGCTCACCTATCTGGCGGACGTCACGGTGAACAAGCCGCACGGCGAGCGGCCCGCCCTGATCGACCCGTCCACCAAGCTGCCGCGGCCCACCGTCGCCGAACCCCCGGCCGGCTCCAAGCAGAAGCTCGTCGAGCTGGGCCCGGAGGGCTTCGCCCGCTGGCTGCGCGAGTCGCCGACCATCGGCGTCACCGACACCACGTTCCGGGACGCCCACCAGTCGCTGCTGGCCACCCGGGTCCGTACGAAGGACATGCTCGCCGTCGCCCCCGTGGTCGCCCGGACCCTGCCGCAGCTGCTCTCCCTGGAGTGCTGGGGCGGCGCCACCTACGACGTCGCCCTGCGCTTCCTCGCCGAGGACCCCTGGGAGCGGCTGGCCGCCTTCCGTGCCGCCGCCCCGAACATCTGCCTCCAGATGCTGCTGCGGGGCCGCAACACCGTCGGCTACACGCCGTACCCGACCGAGGTCACCGACGCCTTCGTCCAGGAGGCCACCGAGACCGGGATCGACATCTTCCGGATCTTCGACGCGCTCAACGACGTGGGCCAGATGCGGCCCGCCATCGACGCCGTACGCGCCACCGGAACGGCCGTCGCCGAGGTCGCCCTCTGCTACACCTCCGATCTCTCCAACCCCGCCGAGCAGCTCTACACGCTCGACTACTACCTCCGGCTGGCCGAGCAGATCGTCGAGGCCGGCGCCCACGTCCTGGCCGTCAAGGACATGGCGGGCCTGCTGCGCGCCCCCGCCGCCACCAAGCTCGTCACCGCCCTGCGCCGCGAGTTCGACCTGCCGGTGCACATCCACACCCACGACACGGCGGGCGGCCAGCTCGCCACCTACCTGGCCGCGATCCAGGCCGGCGCCGACGCCGTCGACGGGGCCGTGGCCTCCATGGCGGGCACCACCTCGCAGCCCTCACTGTCGGCGATCGTGGCCGCGACGGACTACTCCGACCGGCCCACCGGACTTGACCTCCAGGCCGTCGGCGACCTGGAGCCCTACTGGGAGAGCGTCCGCCGCATCTACGCCCCCTTCGAGGCGGGCCTCGCCTCACCCACCGGCCGCGTCTACGACCACGAGATCCCCGGCGGCCAGCTCTCCAACCTGCGCACCCAGGCCGTCGCGCTCGGCCTCGGCGACCGCTTCGAGGACATCGAGGCGATGTACACCGCCGCCGACCGCATCCTCGGCCACCTGGTGAAGGTCACCCCGTCCTCCAAGGTGGTCGGTGACCTCGCCCTGCACCTCGTCGGCGCCGGAGTGACCCCCGCCGACTTCGAGGCCACCCCGGACCGGTTCGACATCCCGGACTCCGTCATCGGCTTCCTGCGCGGCGAGCTGGGCACCCCGCCCGGCGGCTGGCCCGAGCCGTTCCGCAGCAAGGCCCTTCAGGGCCGCGCCGACGCCAAGCCCGTCCAGGACCTGAACGCCGAGGACCGCACCGGACTGGAGAAGGACCGCCGCGCCACCCTCAACCGGCTCCTCTTCCCCGGCCCGACCCGCGAGTTCGAGACCCACCGCCAGACCTACGGCGACACCAGCGTCCTCGACAGCAAGGACTTCTTCTACGGCCTCGGCCCCGGCAAGGAGTACGCCGTCGACCTGGAGCCCGGCGTCCGGCTCCTCATCGGTCTGGAAGCCGTCGGCGAGGCCGACGAACGCGGCATGCGCACGGTGATGTCCACCCTCAACGGCCAGCTCCGCCCCATCCAGATCCGCGACAAGGCCGCCTCCTCCGACATCCCCGTCACCGAGAAGGCCGACCGCTCCAACCCCGGCCATGTCGCCGCCCCGTTCGCCGGAGTGGTCACCCTCGCGGTCGCCGAGGGCGACGAGGTCGCGGCCGGTGCCACGGTCGCCACCATCGAGGCCATGAAGATGGAGGCCACCATCACCGTCCCGAAGGCCGGCCGGGTCTCCCGCCTGGCCATCAACAAGATCCAGCAGGTGGAGGGCGGCGACCTGCTCGTCGAGATCGTCTGACCCGCACGCGGGCGGTGGCCCGACCTACGCCCCGGGCGCGATGCCCCGCACGAAGTCGGACAGCGGCAGTTCGGCGGTGTCGCCCCGGGTGCCGCGTACGAGGACGCGGTCGGCGGTCAGATCGGCCACCGCCGTGCACAGGGTCATCAGCGGGTCGCCGCCGGTGGCCGTGCGATGGACCCCGTGCGGGAGAGGAGCGCCGGTGAGGGCGTTCAGGAACCAGGCGCCCGAAGGCTCCGGGCCGTCGGCGCTCAGCGACTCCAGCGCGCGGCCCCGGGCGAGGCTCTCCTCGTGGCGGCCGAGGGAGTCGGCGGACGAGCCGGCGTCCGCCGTGTCCAGGGCGTCGGGCAGGTGGCGCAGATGGTTCGTGTGCCAGTGCAGCGGCTCGGCGGGCATCGCCTCGACGAGGGCGGTCCGGCCGCCCGCCGTCTCCGCGACCACGACCCGGCCGGTCGCGCACTCCCCGAGCGCGTAGGAGAAGCCACCCGCGCCGGGACGTGTGCGCAGATGCTCCAACGCGGCGTCCAGCGTCGGGGCCTGCTGCATGGCGCGGGCGACGAAGTGACGTCCGGCGCCGCCGGGCACCGGACGGGCGACCTGGAGGTGGTTGATGCCCCAGACGAGGCCATGACCGGTGGCCGTGAAGGCGTTCGCGGGCAGGAAACCCGGATACCACTGGACCGTCACCGGCGCGAGCCCGTCGAGCACGAGGGTGAGCAGCATCAGCCGTCCGTCGAGCGCGGGCGCGCCGTCCTCGTTGTGCGCGACGAAGGAGTGCTCGCCCCGCCAGATCAGGTCCGAGCAGCCGGTTCCGTCGCCGGTGCCCAGATCGCCCCGGAGATTGGCCAGGAGCAGATCGTCGAAGGCGACCCCCGCGCCCTCCGCCAGGGCCTCCAACTCCGCCCATTCCAGCGGATGTTGCTCACGCGTGGCCCGCACGACCCGGTCGAGCCGGGCGGCGCCCTCCGCCGTACCGATCCGGCGGCGCAGCGCCTCCCGCTCCGGCATCCCCTCCTCGACGGCCCGGACGTCCGCCCGCGCGGTCTCGCCGAGCGCCCGGAACGCGTCCCGCCGGGGCCCCGACACCACGAGCCAGCGCAGCCCGGCCAGCCGCTGCTCCCGTACGACGACACCCATCCGCCACGCCTCCCCGCGCACCAGGGCACTCAGGCGCGGGGGAAGAACTCCAGCACCGCCGTGCCGCCTTCGAGGGACTTTACGCGGAACCCGAGTCCGTTGAGGCCGCCGGTTCCGCCCTCACCGATCGAGGAGCTGAGGAAGGTGCCCGCCCCCGAGGACCGGAGCACCACGGTGTCGTCGGTGACCTTCGTGACCCGCAGATCGCCGACACCGAACCGGCTGTCGACCTTGATGGACAGGGGCTTGGACACGGCGATCTCGCAGCGGCCGTCGAAGCAGGCGCCGACATCGGTGCCGTCGGCCGCCTCGGATCCACCGTCGCGGTCGTCGCGGTCGTCGCGGTCGCCATCGCCCTTGGGACTGTCGCTGTCGCCGTCATCGGTTTCGGTGGCGGAGGTCGTGGGGGAGGTCGGCCGTTCCGCCTCCGGCGGCGGTGTGCCCGTACCGTCGCCCCCGCCCGTCGCGGACGGTGTGCGGGTCGTGGACGACGGCTCCGTCCCCTCCCCGGAGCCGTCGTCCTGACCGCCGCCCCCGCCGCAGCCGGTGAGTACCACCGCCAGGGTCGCCGCCACCGCGAAGCCGAACCGGCCCTTGCCCGTGCCCATATGACGACCCTTCACTTCACTTCGACCCGTAACTCGTCCTCACTCGTCCTCTTAAACTACGAGCGTTCGGCGAAGTTACTGCGGGTGGCGACGAGCGATGTCGTGAAGGTGTGCCGTGGGGTGGTGAGGAGCTGCCGGGCGGGCCCCTGTTCGACGATCTCGCCCGCGTCCATGACCGCGATGCGGTGGGCGACGGCGGCGGTCTCCAGGTCGTGGGTGATCAGGATCAGGGCCGGTCGGGTGCGCCCCGGCCCTGCGTCCGTCTCGGCGTCGTGGCTGTCGCTGTCGCCGTCGTCGAGCAGGCCCGTGAGGACGTCGAGGATGCCGCGTCGGGTGACCGTGTCGAGGCCTGAGGTGATCTCGTCGCAGATCAGGACGCGGGGGTGGGCGAGGAGGGCGCGGGCCAGGGCGGCACGCTGGAGTTCGCCGCCGGAGAGCTGGGCGGGGCGCCGGCGTACCAGTTCCGGTGGGAGGCCGAGGCGTGTCAGGGTGGTCAGCGCCTCGGCCTCGGCGGTACCGGTGTCCACGCCGCGCAGCCGGACCGCCGTGCGGGCGACCTGGCACAGGATCGGGCGGTGCTCGTCGAAGGCGGCGCGGGCGTCCTGGAAGACGTACTGCACCGCCGCCAACTGCCCCCGGCCACGGTCGCGCAGGCTGCGCGGCAGGGGAGTGCCGTCGAGGAGGATCACGCCGTCGTGGTCGCGGTGGAGACCGGCGAGACAGCGGGCGAGGGTGGTCTTGCCGCTGCCCGAGCGGCCGACGACGGCCAGCAACTCCCCGGCGCGCAGGGCGAGTTCGGGTACGCGTACGGTGATCGGCGTGTGGCGGGAGCCGTCCCGGTGGCGGGCCGTGAGGTCGCGGACGCGCAGCACGGCCGCCGAGCCGACCGGGTCGGCGGCCTCGTCCCCGGGCTTCTCCTCCACCTCCGCACTGGTCAACAACGGCTGTGCGGCGAGGAGTTGGCGGGTCCACTCGTGCCGGGGTGCCGACCACACCCGCTGTGTGGGGCCCGACTCCACGACCCGCCCCGCTCGCATCACATGAACCTCGTCGGCGAGCGCGTGGACGACGTCGAGGTCGTGGCTGAGCAGGACGACCGCGATGCCGCGCGCCGCGACCGCCGCCAGCTGCTCCACGATGAGGCTCTTGGTCAACGCGTCCTGGCCGGTGGTGGGTTCGTCGGCGACGACGACCCGGGCGCCGAGCAGGAGGGCCTGTGCGAGGACGACGCGTTGCTGCTGGCCGCCGGAGAGCTGGTGCGGGTAGCGGCGCAACAAGGGTTCGGCGTCGGGCAGTTGGGCATCGGAGAGGGCGCGCAGCACGCGTTCCCGGGCCGCTGCCCGGCGTGCGGCGCGAGGCAGGTGGCCCACCTGCGTGCGGGCGATGTCGGTCAGCAGGGCGCTGATCCTGCGGGCCGGGTTGAGCACGGCCGCCGGATGCTGGGGCACGTACCCGACGAGGCCGTCAGCCGCCACCCGGACGTCGCCGGTGACACGGGCGCCCGCCGGGAACTCGCCGAGCAGCGCCAGCCCGGTGGTCGTCTTCCCGCTCCCCGAGGCGCCCACCAGCGCGATGACGCCGCCGGGCGGCACGCGCAGGCTCACCCCGTCGACGATCGCCCGGCCGCCCACCTCGACCCGTAGGTCCGTGATCTCGGCCAGGGCTGCCGAGTCGGTCCGGCCGGTCTCGTGGTCGTACCGCTTCACGAGCGTCGTTCCTTCCGTGCCCGGCGGTCGCCGGGCTTCTCCAGCGCGGCGTCGAAGAGGAGATTGGTCCCCGTGGTCAGCGCGACGATCAGCAGGGCGGGGACGACCACGGCCCACGGCTGTACGAACAGCCCCGTACGGTTGCGGTCGACCATCACCGCCCAGTCGGCGGCGTCCGGGGCCACCCCGACACCGAGGAACGCGGCCGTGGCGACCAGATACAGCACCCCGGTCAGCCGGGTGCCGGCGTCGGCGCCGAGGGTGCGCAGAATGGTGCGGCCGACATGGCCGACGGCCGTGTGCCACCAGCTCTCGCCCTGGAGGCGTAGTGCCTCGACGACCGGCCGGGCGGCGGCCTCCGTGGCGGCGGCACGCACCAGGCGGGCCGCGTCCGGCACATTGACCAGCGCCACGAGGAGCGCGACACCCACGGCTCCGGGCGTGAACACGGAGGCGACCAGCAGGATCAGCAGCAGCGACGGGACCGCGATCAGCACGTCCAAGGGCCGCATCAGCAACTCCTCCAGCCAGCGCCGGTGCGTCAGCGCGGCGAGCAGACCGACCGGCAGCGCGATCAGATAGGCGAGGGCCCCGGCGCCGAGCGCGGTCAGCACGACCGGCCGGCCGCCGTGCAGCACCTGCCGCCACACGTCCCGGCCCACGAAGTCCGTGCCGAGCCAGTGCCCGTCGCCGAGCGTGAAGGACGCGGCCCGCGCCCCCGGCTCCCCCGCGAACACCGGTCCCAGGAGGGCGAGGAGGAGAGGTACGGCGATGACCGCGACGCCGAGCGCGAAGCGGCCGGTACGCCGTCCCGGGCCGATGCCGCCGGTGCCGGTGGCTGTCACGCGGCCACCCCCGCCCGGGGTGCCAGCCGCCGCGCGACCACGTCCGCGCCCAGGTTGAGCACGACGGTCAGCACGCCGAAGACGACGGCGAGGCCCTGGACGACGGGGACATCGCGTTCGGCGACGGCGTTGAGGAGGACGGTACCGAGTCCGGGGATCACGAAGAGGGCCTCCACGACGATGACGCCGCACAGCAACCAGTCGACGGTGCGGGCGAGTTGCTGGGCTGCGGGGGCGAGGGCGTTCGGGAGGGCGTGGGCGTAGCGGACACGGGCGCCGGGGACGCCGTACCGGTGGGCGTGGGCGACGTACGGGGAGGCGAGGGCGTCGACCATGCCGGCGCGGACCAGCCGGACCAGGGAGCAGACCGGCCGGGAGAGCAGGACGAGGACGGGGAGGACGAGCGCGGCCGGGTGGGCGAGGAGGTCGGTGCCGTAGCCGACGGCGGTCGGCGGCAGCCAGCCCAGCTTCAGCGCGAACACGGTCACCAGCAGCACCCCGAGGGCGAACTCGGGAACCGCGTACACGGCCAGCGTCAGGGAGCTGACCAGCCGGTCGACGAGTCCGCCCTCGTGCCGGGCGGCCAGTACGCCGAGGCCGAAGCCGATCGGCACGAGCAGGGCCACGGTGAGCGCGGCCAGCAGCAGGGTCGGGCCGAAGCCGTCGGCGATGTACCCGGCGACCGGGCGGCCGGAGGTCAGCGAGGTCCCGAAGTCGCCGTGCGGCAGGCCGAGCGCCCAGTCGGCCAGCCGCTCGTGCACCGGCCGGTCGAGGTGCATCGCCTCGCGGATGGCGGCGATGCGCGCCGGGTCCGGCTGGTCGCCGGCCAGGGCCACCGCCGCGTCGCCCGGCAGCGCCTCGGTGAGCGCGAAGACCAGCAGCACGACGGCCACGGTCTGCGCGGCACCGAGGAGGAGCCGCCGGGCGACGAAGGAGCGAAGGCTGCCTCCACTCACGCGAGCCACACCTTGTCAAAGCGCGCCCAGTCGAGCGTGTTGGCGGGCGCCTTGACCTCAACTCCCTTCACTGTCTTGGCCGTTCCGATGATCCAGTCGGCGAATCCCCAGATCAGGAAGCCGCCCTCGGCGTACAGCCTGCGCTGCATCCGCTCGTACACGGCGGCCCGCTCGGTCTTGTCGCGGGTGGACTGCGCCTGCTGGTACAGCGCGTCGAAGTCCTTGTGTCGCCACTTGGTGGCGTTGGTGGTGGAGTCGGTGAGCAGCCGCTGCGAGAGGTGCGCCTCGATGGGCATGGCGCCGGAGCGGTAGCAGGCGAGGGTGCCGGAGTCGAGGATGTCGCTCCAGTACGAGTCCTTGCTGCCCATCTTCACATCGATCGTGACGCCCGCCTTCGCGGCCTGGTCGCGGAAGATGCTGGCCGCCTCGGTGAACCCGGCGGCCACGGCCGAGGTGTCCAGCGTGACCTTCAGCTTCTCGGCGCCGGCCTGCTTCAGCAGGGCCCGGGCCCGGTCGAGGTCCTGCTCGCGCTGCGGGAGGTCGGCGGCGTAGTACTCGTATCCCTTGCCGAACAGGTCGTTGCCGACCACGCCCGCCCCGGACAGTGCCCCGTCGACGAGTTCCTGACGGTCGGCGATCAGGAAGAAGGCCTCCCGCACCCGCTTGTCGTCGAAGGGCGCCCGGTCCGTCTTCATGCAGAAGGCCTGCATGGCGCTGTTGCGGAGCCGGACGATCTCGATCTGCCCCTTGCCCTCATGGGCGCGGGCGGTGGTGGGGTTCAGCTCGTGCGCGTACTCGACCTGGCCGCCGAGGAGCGCGTTGACACGGGCCGACTCCTCGTTGGCGACGACGAATTCGAGCTCGTCGAGGTGTGCGGCGCCCTCCCAGTAGGCGTCGTAGCGGCGGAGGACCGCCGAGCGGCCGGGGGAGAAGGACACGAATCGGAAGGGGCCGGAGCCGATCGGCTTCGTGTCGAAGTCGGTGGCGTTCTTCCCCGTGGCCGCCCCCGCGTTCTCCGGCACGATGTACGCGCCGAACGCGGCCAGCACATTGGGGAATTCGGCGGTCGGCCGCTTCAGCACGAACTCGATGGCCCGCTCACCGGTGGCCCGGCTCGCGTCGAGGTCGATGGGTTCCAGGGACGCCTTCGCGCGGAACGCCTTCTCGGGGTCGGCGATCCGGCGGTAGCTGTACAGCACGTCCTTCGCGGTGACCGGGCTGCCGTCGTGGAAGGTCGCCTCGCGCAGGGTGACCTGCCAGCGGTCCAGGGCCTTGTTCGGCTCCCACTTCGCGGCGAGACGCGGCTGCGCGGACAGGTCGGCCCCGTAGTCGGCGAGCTTGTCGAACAGCGCCTTGGCTCTCGCGACGTCGGCGAACAGACTGGCCAGATGCGGGTCGAGGGTCTCACTGGCGCCGCCGCCCGCGAACGCGGCCCGCAGCCGCCCGCCCCGCTTGGGTGTGCCGTCGTCGTCGCTCGCCTCGGAATCGGTACCGTCTGAGCCGCACGCCGTCAGGGCGAACGCGCCGAGCGTGGCGGCACCCGTGGCGGCGAGGAAACCGCGTCGGCGCAGACCGGGGAAGAGTTCTTCGTGCATGAGGGTTCCTTGCGTGGATGGGGATGAGGGATCAGCGGGCGGAGGTGAGGCGTGCGACGAGGTGCAGCCGGTCCGCGTCCGTCGAGCGACCGGGCAACTGCCCGTCCTGCCACGGCGGTTCGGTGCGCGGGCCCGGACCGTCGTGCAGTTCGAGCACCTCGAAGCCGTGCGCGGCCAGAGCGCGGCGCAGCTCCTGCGGGAACAACAGCCGCCAGGCGGACCGCTGTTCGGCGGGCGCCGCGCCGTCGTCGGAGGTCCAGACGCGGGTACGGCGCAGCAGTTGGGCGGTGCGGTCCACGGTGAGCGTGGTGGTGGACCGGTAGGCCGTGCCCTGCCAGGTGAAGGCGTTCACGGCCGGGGTGTCGAGCAGATCCGTACGGCCCAGGAAGTAGGCGCCGTTGCGCATCTCCGCGACCAGCAGCCCGCCGGGGGCGAGCGCCTGGCGGCAGGAGGCGAGGAAGCCGTCGAGCTGGGGGTCGGTGTGGCAGTACAGCAGGGAGCTGTCCAGGCAGACGACCGCGTCGAAGGCCGCCCGTCCCAGGTCGAAGCCGTGCAGATCGGCCTGTACGTAGACGGGACCGGGGTGCCGGGCCCGGGCGTGGGCGAGCATCGGCTCGGAGAGGTCGGCGCCGGTCACCGTACGGCCGGCGGCGTGCAGATGGGCGGCGTCGCGCCCGGTTCCGCAGCCCATGTCCAGGACCCGTGGTCCGGCCCGGTGGCGCCGCAGACAGTCCTCGGCCCAGCGTCCGGCCAGCCGCCCGGGATCGGGGAAGCGGGCCTCGTACAGCTCGGGGTTGTCGGTGAGGAGGTTGCCGTCCGTCATGAGCCGCTCCTCCCGGCAGCCGAAGCGGTGGAAGGGGCGGGGACGGCGGGCGCGGGGCTCGCGGGCAACGCCCCCAGCCGGTGCAGCCAGGCCACTCCGCTCGCCGAGACCAGCCCGAACAGGGCGCAGCACACCCAGGGCAGCCAGGCGTGGCCGCCACGCTCCCCGGCGTCCATGGCCCAGCCGACGAAGGTGTTGCCGGCGGCCGCCGCGATGCCCGAGACGACGTAGAAGATCCCGAAGTAGGTGCCGGTCAGCTCGGGGCGTCCGAAGCGGGGGATCAGCTCCATCACGAACGGGGAGGCGATCATCAGGCCGAGGTAGAGGAGCAGCGCGCCGAGCAGAACGGGTACGGCGGCGAGCCACCCGGAGGCGCCGAATCCGATCCCGAGGGCCGGTGGCAGGAACGCCAGACCTGTGACGGCGAGTCCGACACCGATCCAACGGGCCCTGTCGCCACGTGACTTGAGCGCTTTGGTGATGCGCAGCTGCAGCGCGAGGTTGGCGAGCGTGCCGACGAGGAAGACGAGACCGGCGGCGCCGTCCCAGCCGGTGGCCTCCCGTGCCCCGGCCGGCAGCAGCAGATACAGCTGGTTCTCCAGGGTGAACATGCCGACCATGGCGAGCGCGAACGCCAGGAAGGCCCGGTTGCCGAGCACCTCCCGCCAGTCCCCGAGGACACCGCCGCCGCTCGGCTCCACCTTCCGGGCGGGCAGGACGAGGGCCTGCGCGACGGTGAGGACCGCGAAGATCCCGGCGGCGGTCAGCGCGGAGGTACGGAAGTCCACGAGCAGGAGCACACTGCCCAGCAGTGGCCCGATCAGCGCCCCCGTCGTCGCGAAGACGTTGAACAGCGCGAACGCCTCCGCCTTGCGCTCCCCGGCCTCCTGCGACAGATAGGCCCGCACCGCCGGGTTGAACAGCGCTCCGGCGAGCCCGCTGAGCACCGACGCGGCCAGCAGTACGGCCAGCCCGTCGCCGAGCGCGAACAGCCCGAACCCGACGGTCCGCAACGCACACCCGGCGATGATGACGCCCCGGGCGCCGAGCCGGTCCGAGGCGGAGCCGCCGATGATGAACAGGCCCTGCTGGCTGAGGTTCCGCACGCCCAGGACGATGCCGACGACGGCCGCCGACATGCCCAGGTTCTCGGTGAGGTGGGTGGCGAGGTAGGGGATCAGGAGGTAGAAGCCGATGTTGACGCCGAGCTGATTGACCAGGAGGAGTCGGACGGCGAACGGGAAGCGGCGTATCTCATGCCACGTCTGCACGGCGTATCTCCTCCGTTCCGGTGCGCGTTGCGTGGCTTGTTCCGGTGCTTGTTCCGACGGTTGTTTCGACGCGTGCTTCGGCGACCGCTCCAGTGGCCGTTCCGGAGGCCGCGCGGGGGTGAACTCCCAGCCCCGGCAGGTCGGTTGTGCGGACGAACCCGTCGGTGCCCCCGATGCCGGTCCACGGGTCGTGGGCGAGCAGGAGATGGCCGTCGAGGTCCACCCAGCGGGCCCGGTCGGCGAGGTGGACGGCGGGCGCGAGGCCGAGGCTGCTGGCGGTGAGGCAGCCGAGCATCAGCTCGGTGCCGCTGCCCTCGATCGACTCGGCGATGCGGAGGGCCGCGTGGACGCCCCCGCACTTGGCGAGCTTGACGTTGACCCCGTGCACGCGCCCCGCCAGCCGCCGGACGTCCTCCAGGCCGACCGCGTCCTCGTCGGCGATCACGGGCAGCGGCGAACGCTCGGCGAGGGCGGCCAGCGCCTCCGGATCACCTGGTGCGAGGGGCTGCTCCACGGCCTCCACGCCCAGCTCCGCGAAGCGCGGCAGCAGGGCGCCCGCCTGGGCCACCGTCCACGCGCCGTTGGGGTCGAGGAGCAGCCGGACCCGGGGCGCGGCGTCCCGGACGACCCGGACGCGCTCGATGTCCTCCTCCGGGTCCGGCGCCCCGGCCTTGACCTTGACGACCTCGAAGCCGCTCGCGGCGAGGCGGCGCGCCTCGGCCCCGGCACGCATCGGCGAGGTGATGCCGATGGTCCGGGCGGTGGCCGCCACCGGAGCGGACGGCGCGCCCAGCAGACGGTGCACGGGGCTGCCCGCCCGCTTGCCGACGAGATCGAGGAGCGCGGCGCCGACGGCGGCCGTCACGGCGGGAGGAGTCTCCGGGGAACCGGCCGGCTCACCACTCCGCAGGGCCTCCAGCGCGCTCTCCGGATCCCGGAACCGTACGAGGTCGGTGGCGACGTCAGCGAAGAGCCGCTCCAGGGTGTCGGCGTCGAGGCCGTAGTAGACGCTGGTGACGGCCTCGCCGTGACCGGTGAGCCCGTCGTGCTCGACGGTCAGCCACACCGCGTCCCGCGCGGACATGGTGGAGCGGGAGATGCGCAACGGCTCGGTGAGTTCGAGGCGTACGGTGCGCTGGGTGACCTTCACGGGCTCTCTTCCGGACGGGGGACCTCATGGGGGACCGGGGGGACCTTGAGCGGGTCGGTGACCCTGCCGCAGCGGACCCAGCCGACGGCCTCGGCCGCCCCGGGGTGGGGGATCTCGACGGGCCGGACGGCGGCGGAGGCGGGGTCGATGCCGTGGGCGGTGGCGAAGTCGTCGTCGTAGACGCTGCCGAGGTAGCGGTGCGGGCCGTCCGGGAAGACGGTGGCGACGACGGCGCCCGGGTGGACACGGGCCGCCCAGGCGGCGACGACCGCGACCGCGCCGGTGCTCCAGCCGCCGCTGACGAAGCTGCCCCGGGCGAGACGACGGCAGCTGTCGACGGCCTCCGCAGGGCCGACCCAGTGCACCTCGTCGAAGGCGTCGTAGGCCACGTTGCGCGGATGGATACTGCTGCCCAGACCGCGCATCAGTCTCGGCCGGGCGGGCTGGCCGAAGATCGTCGAGCCGGTGGAGTCGACGCCGATGAGCCGCAGCGCGGGCCAGTGCCGCCGCAGCGGGCCGATGATGCCCGCGCTGTGGCCGCCGGTGCCGACGCTGCACACCAGGATGTCCAAGTGGTCCAGCTGGACGGCGAGTTCGGCGGCGAGGGAGGCGTAACCCGCGGTGTTGTCGGGGTTGTTGTACTGGTCGGGCCAGTACGCCCCCGGCAGCACGGCGAGCAGTTCCCGCAACCGTGCGAGGCGTGCCGCCTGCCAGCCGCCCCGGGGTGCCGGGCGGTCCACCAGCTCCAGCCGTACGCCGTGGGAGCGCAGCAACTGCCGCATGGACGGCTCCAGTTCACTGTCGCCGACCAGGACGACAGGGTGGCCGAGGGCCTGTCCGGCGAAGGCCAGTCCGATGCCCAGGGTGCCGGATGTCGACTCCACCACCGGTGCGCCGGGCCGCAGTTCACCGCGCTCGCGGGCACCCAGCAGCATGGACACGGCAGCCCGCGCCTTCATCCCGCCGGCCGCGAGCCCCTCCAGCTTGGCCCAGAACCCCGGCTGCGGACCGGGCAGATCGGCGGTGATGCGCGCCAGCGGCGTCCGCCCGACGAGCGACAGCAGCTCCGGGCGGGCGACGGAACGGAGAACGGTCGACGAGGTCATCGGCCGTCACCCGATCCTGGACAGGCAACCGGGCCGGAAACCGGGCAAGAAACCGGGCCGGCATCCGCCCCGCCGACTTCGTCCGCCCCGTCCGCTCCCTCAGCCCAGTCCGCTCCCTCGGCTCCGTCCCGACGGTAGCGGTGCAGCGTGCCCGGCCCCGCGTCCAGCCAGAAGAAGGGATACGGCTCCGCGCACACCGCGCTCACCCCGTGCCCGAGGAACCGGGGCAGCACCGCACTGCCCGTCTGGGCGAACATCACCAACTGCTTGCCGGACGACAGCGCGTGCCGCCGCAGGGTCTCGAAGCTGCCGTTGCCCAAGGTCATCCCGGAGACCAGCAGCGCGTCACAGCGGTCGGCCGCGCCGAGCGCGTCGGTGACGATCTCCTCGCCCCACTCCGTGACCCCGCCCTTGAGGTCGCACGGCACATAGCGCAGCCCGCGTGAACGCAGCGCCTCCAGAAGGGAGTTGACGACCCCGACCACGAGCACGGTCGCTCCCGCCGGCAGATCGAGCAGCTCGACGACGGCCCGGGCCCGGGCCCGCGACTTGTCCAGCGACGTACCGGCCGGCAGCGGGAACGGCCGCGCCCCGTTCTCCGGTGTGTGCGGGCCGACATGCATCAGATAGGCGTCCAGCGCGGCCACCCGCACCGGAAGCAGCGGATGTTCCAGGAGCCGGGCGACGTCGGCGCCGACACAGTCGTCGATCGCCGCGTCCGGCAGCGCACCGGGTTCGACCGCGCAGGACCCCACGGCCCCGGCGAGACGCAGACTGAGCACCTCGTTGCGGTAGCCGGTGCCCCGCCCGTCGTGCCGCACGGCCTGCCGGGTCACGAACGCCACGGCGATGCGCAGCGTCCGTGGATCCGGGCCGAGCCGACCGGCACGGGCACCCTCCACCAGCTCCTCGTACGTGACCGCGCGGGCCACCGGGACGACGGCGGTCACCGGATCACCAGCGTGGAGCGCAACTCGCCCAACAGCGCCTCGACCCGGCCGCGCGCACCTGGTCCGTCGGGGTCGCCCACCATGACATGGCCGAGATACTCGTTGTTGCTGCCGGCCGACTTGACCTGCCGTCCCGGTTCGGCGAGCTGGACCTCCAACACATTTGTGGCGTCGGCGAGTTGCCCGCCGTCCAGCGCTTCGAGGGTGCCCGAGGTCTCCGGTACGAGGAAGCCGACGGCGGCGCTGCGCAGCCCGGTCTCCCGGCGCCGCAGATCGGGTGCGCGGCCGAGGGCCACCTCCACGGCGGCCGCGGCGAGGTCGATGCCGGTGACATGGCGGATCAGCTCGGTGATGCGGTTCCCGGCGGGCCGGGGGTTCACCTCGACCACGCGGGGACCGGCCGGGGTCAGCTTGATCTCGGTGTGCGCGACGACGCCGTCGGTGAGCCCGAGCGCCTTGAGCGCGCCCAGCGCGGTCTGTTCGGCGGCCTCCGCGTCGGCGGAGCTGAGGGCGGCGGGGAACATGTGCCCGGTCTCGATGAACGCGGGTGCCCCGCCGATGCTCTTGTCGGTGACACCCACGACCTGCACGGCCCCCGCGTGCGACACGGTCTCGACGCTCACCTCGGGACCGGTCAGCAGCTCTTCGAGGAGGACGGCCGGCACCCGCCGCTGCCCGCGCGCGTTCAGCGGAAAGTCGGCCAACTGTCGTACGGCGGCGGCGAGTTCGGTCTCGTTGTCCACGCGCCGTACGTACATGCCCGCGCACAGGTCGACGGGTTTCACGACCAGCGGATAGCCGATCTCCCGCGCGGCCCGGGCGAGGTCGGCCCACTCCTCGTGGAGGGCGAAACGGGGTCCGGGCACGTCGGCGTCGGCGAGGACACGGCGGGTGGCGTCCTTGCGGCAGGCGTTGGCCACGGCCTCCGGGCCCGGCCCGGGGAGCCCGAGGTGTCCGGCGATCCGGGCCACCGTCGGCAGGTAGTAGTCGCAGGACGAGATCACCCCGTCGAAGCCGAACACCGTGTGCAGGCGGTCGACCTCCGGCAGGAGGGTGTCGAGGTCGTTGGTGTCGGCCGTGACCACGTTCCGTGCGCCGAGCAGTGGATGGGCCGTGCCCTCGGGCGCCGAGCGCAGATAGTGGTGCAGGTCGCGGGTGAGGAACGTGAACTCGTGACCGCCTTCCCGGATGGCCCGTGGCAGCAGCCTGCTCATCGATCCGACCCAGCTCTCGACCACCAACAGATGAGCCACAGCTCCCCTTTTCGTGCGGTGCGTTCAGGCATCAGGGCAGCCCGACGACACCTCGAAGAGGAGGAGGCGCCCGGCTTGACATGCTCACCTTATCGATAATCGTTTTCATTGTCATGGGGAGATTGTGGCGTCAGAGTTCGCCGAACGGGTGCCGCTCGGCGAACTCCGGGGCGGTCATCCCGAACAGCACCAGGTCGTGATGGCGCCCGGCGAAGAACTCGTGGTCGCGCTGCCGTCCCTCCTCGACGAAGCCGAGCCCGCGGTGCAGGGCGAGCGACGCCTCGTTGTAGGCGAAGACACCCGTCTCGCACTTGTGATAGCGCCGCTCGCCGAACATGAAGCGCAACAGCAGCACGATCGCCTCGGACGCGTACCCGCGCCGCTGATGGTCCCCGCTGATCCCGATGCCGTAGGAGAACCTGCCGGCGCGCGGAACGGTGTGGTGGGTCGACAGGGCACCGACCGTTTCGCCGTCGTCCAGCGACTCGATCGCCAGCCGGAAGATGTCGTCGTCCGGCGGGGCGACGGCCTGCTCCGCCGCCCACACCCGATACCCCTCGGCGGAACGCGGCGGATGGAGCGCGTCCACCGACCGCTGGTGCTCCGTGAACCCGTCCATCCGCATGAACGCCCGCCAGTCCTCGGGCTCGATGCCGCGCAGCCGTACCCGCTTGCCCGTCCAGAATGAGGTCATCTGCCCATGCCAGCAGGCCTTTTGACATGCCGTCCACCGATTTCGGGCGGAGGTCGTTGCCCTCGGGGGCTCATCCGATCTCGACCACACGGGCCCAGTCGGGCGGAGAATCCGGTACGTAGTCGGGGTCCTCCTCGTCCCACGAGTTCCGTTGGTGATGCCGGGGAAACAGGCCGACCACCGTCCGGCACGGTGGCCGGGAGGCGGGCCAGCGGGTCTGTCCGTCGGTGAGGACCACGATGACGTCGGGCTTGGGGTGGCTGCGGAGTGCCTTGGTGAAGCCGGCGCGCAGGTTCGTACCGCCGCCGCCCAGCAGGGGGATGCCCTCGGCCTTGCACAGCGGGTGGGCGATCCGGGCCGCCGCGTCGCACGGCACGACGGTGACCAGGTCACGGCGACCGCCCACGGCGCGGGAGATCGCCGCGACCTCCAGGAGCGCGCTGCCCAGTTCCGTGTCACTCACCGACCCGGAGGTGTCGATGATCACGGAGACATGGGGCGGCCGTCGCCGCAGACTCGGCAGCACGGTTCCCGGCACGCTCGCCGAGCGCCGCGAGGGCCGGCCGTAGGTGTAGTCCTCGCCCGCGCCGGGCGCCGAGGCCGCCGACCGGACGGCCGCACCCAGCAACTCCCGCCATGCCTGCGGCGGATGGAACGCCTCCTCCGCCCACCGCTGCCAGCCCGCCGACGCGGACCCCGGACGGCCGGTGATGCCCTGCGCCACCCGGAACCGGACCGCGTCCCGTTCCTGCGCGCTCAGGCCGTGCGCCCCGTCCGGCCCCAGCTCCCAGCCCCGTTCCAGCCCGTCGGCGCCACTGCCGCAGTCCAGCCACGCCCACTCGCCTGTCTGCGCCCCCAGTTGGAAATGGCGCAGATAGTCCTCCATCAACTGCCCCTCGGGCAGCTTCAGGAGCGCCGGAACGACGACCCCCTCGGGTGTGGCCAGCCCGTCGCCGAACACGTCGTCGTTGATCTCGCAGTCGGCGGCGATGTTCATCCGCAGCCGCTCCCCGGGACCGGTCAGCCCGTGCTTCTCGGCGAACCGGTCGCTGCGCCCGTGATGGTCGCGCAGCAGATGCGACACCTCGTGCACCCACACCCCGGCCAGCTCCTCCACCGGCGTACGCTCCACGAACCTCGGGGAGACGTAGCACCGCCAGTGCCGGTCCACACCCATGGTGGGCACCTGCCGGGACTCGACGGTGTGCAGCGCGAACAGCGCCGTCGCCAGATAGGGCCGGGCCCGCGCCGCCTGCAGCCGGGCGGTGTAGAGCTTGTCGAGGTCGAGGGCCTGGACCTCTGTCGTGCCGGTGCTCATCGGCGGGCCCTCGTCCCCGTCTTGGCACGGGCCGCCGCCTGGTCGGCCCGCCTCGACAGGGTCACCACTCCGGCGAGGTTCTCGATCGCCGCCGGAACGTCCCAGTCGTCGCGGCGCAGCGCGGCGAGGGTCGTCGCGGGGACGACCACCAGATCCGGGGCCCCCGTCTCCAACGCGCCGACCAGCAGTGCCCACGCCGCGTCCCAGCGGGACTTCTCCGGGCGCGCCCGGACGGCAGCCACCACGGCGTCGAGCACGGCCTGCCGCAGATCCCCGCGCTGGGGCAGTTCGGCCGCCGCCGGGTCGGCGAGCAGCACCTCCGGATCCGGGAGGTCCAGCCGGTCCAGGCTCGCCAGCAACTCCAGCCCCGGACCATCGCCCACCGTGCCCCTGACCAGCAGCGACAGCACCTCGCGTGACACATCGGACGCGGTCGCGAAGGCGATCAGACGCAACGTCATCTCCCAGCTCCGGGGAGAGGGCCACGGCCCGCCCCGGCGGGTCTCGCTGGTGGGCAGCTGATGCACGAGCTTGGGACGTGCGGCCAGCAGCGCGCACACCGCACGGCGGGCGAAGTCCACGGCCTCCGACAGCCGCTCCGGCGCGAGCCGCGGCAGGGTGGCCCGGGGCCAGGTCCCCCCGAGACCCCGTACGACCACCTCGTGGTCGTGCGTCCACTGCAGGTGCACGAACCGGTTGGCCAGCGGCGGGCTCAGCTCCCAGCCGTCGGCCGCCGAGGACCTCGGGTTGGCGGCGGCCACGATCCGTACGCCGGGCGGCAGTTGGAGGGTGCCGATCCTGCGCTCCAGCACCAGCCGCAGCAGCGCGGCCTGTACGGCGGGCGGAGCCGTCGACAGCTCGTCCAGGAACAGCAGGCCCCGGCCGGCCCGCACCAGCCGTACCGCCCAGTCCGGCGGAGCCATCGGCACGCCCTGCTCGGCGGGGTCGTCGCCCACGATCGGCAGCCCCGAGAAGTCGGACGGCTCGTGCACACTGGCGATCACCGTCGTCAGCGGAAGGTCCAGGGCGGTCGCGAGCTGCGTCAGCGCCGCCGTCTTGCCGATCCCCGGCTCGCCCCACAGCAGGACGGGCAGGTCGGCGGCGACGGCCAGGGTCAGCGCCTCCAGCTGGGTGTCGGGGCGCGGTTCGGTGGTCGTGGTGCGCAGCAGGCTCAACAGGTCGCCCGCTACGGCGAGTTGGGAGAACTGGTCGGCATCGGGGTCGGTGTCGGCGTAGGTGGTGGGCAGGGCGAACTGGGTGCGTGTGGGCATGTCTGATCACCTCGGGGTGTAGTGGGCTGAACTGAACGTGAGTGGTGAGCGGGCGGGGACCCGGATCCTGGATCCCGGGTCCCTGGTCGCCGTCAGAAGAAGGTCGCGACGCGGGGGCGTCGGTGCCGGGGAGGCCGGCGGCCGACATTGGCGCGGACCCGGCCGCGGGTGGGGTCGGTGAGGCCGGCCCGGTACAGGCCGTAGGCGATCCGCCGTTGCGCGGCCACCTCCAGCTCGTCCCGCAGAGCGCCGTCGCGCAGCACCGCCTCGGGACCGAGCAGCCCCTCGACGACGGCCAGCGCACCGGCGATGTCCCCGTGGTCCAGGCGTTCGCGCACACCGGAGAGACAGTCCGGGCGACGGTGTGCCTCGTCGATGGCCCGCAGGCAGGGGAGGGGCGTACCGGTCAGCTCGACCAGCAGTTCCTCGCGCCGGATCTCGGCGGGGTCATGGTCCAGTGCGACCAGGACGCCGTCGACCAGGCCGATCCGGTGCCGCTCTCCCCGGCACTCCACGATCCGCGGTCGCCCCGCCCGGTCCGGCGCCTCGGCCGGACCCGACGGCACGTGGTCCGGCACCAGCGCCGACACGACCAGCGGATGCAGTCGTCCGACGTCGATGGCACCGGCCCGGATCAGCGCCAGATCGGGTGGCACCCAGGTCGCGGCGTCGGGCAGGACGGGCAGCGAGGTGGCGGCGCCGTCGTCGCCGGTCATGGCCGTGATCCGGAGAGAGGCCGACCCGTTGCCGAGTTCCGCATGGGCGTTCGCGTCCAGGTCCAGGAGGAGTCGGCGTCGGGCGCCGCATCGTACGAGGACGGTACCGGTGGACCGCCCCTCGGCGCGCAGCACGATCGCCGCCTCGTCCGCCCACCGTTCGACGGCACAACCGAGCTCCGAGGCCGCCGCCGCGTCCTCCGACCCGGCGTCCTCCGACCCCGGCCGGTCCGATTGCGGTTCGTCCCACCCCGGTTCGTCCCATCCCGGCGGCCACGGTCCCGGCGGCAGGTCCGCTCCGGAGCGGACCCGCAGCTCATCCGCCCTGCGCGCGTCCCACAGATGACGGTGCAGATCGAGCCGGTAGCGACGGCTGGGGCGTGGATGGGGATGGCCGCGGGCGCCGTCCTTGGAGCGGGACCCGTCCCACAGCGCGAGCCCGATGCGCTGCCCGGCGTCCGCCCAGGCGGGCGGGGTCCGGGCCACGAGGTGCACGGGATGCGGATCGGCGGGCCCCGCCGCGTGGTAGCGGGCCAGGGTGATGGTCAGGCCCGGACGCAGCAGTCCGTCGGGTGCGATCCTCGGCATGTGCCAGCGCAGCAGGTCGGGCGCCAAATGCCGTAGATCCGACCGGACTCGGGCCGCCAGCTTCTTGCCGTGCCTGTTCGCCAGGGAACGCAGGTCGAGATCGATGTCGATGCCCGCGGCGGCGCATGCCCCCGCCCAGTCGCCGACGGCTCGGCGGGCGGTCGCGGTCTCGATCATGGAGGGTGGCACGGCGAACTCGCGCACGCGCGACCAGTAGGTGAGCCGGGAGTCCCCGTTCGCGACATGAGTGAGCATCAGCACTCACCTTGCGCGGACGGGACCCCCATTCTGCCGAGGGAATGAGTAGTCATCGCGGTGACCGTAGCGCCATCCGTGCCGGTCCCGCACCCTGTTTTCGACCTGGTGCGCGGGCGCACCCGCTGACACCCTGGAACAACCCGCCGCATCCGCTGGTCCCAGGAGGCCGCCATGACCCAGCCGTCCGTCCTCGCAGCCCTGGTGTCCGGGATGCGCAGCGGCGCGATCGAGGTCGTGGACCTCACCTCGCCGCTGTCGTCGCAGACGCCGGTGATCCAGCTGCCTCCCGGGTTCGGCCAGACCCAGGTGTTCGAACTGGAGGAGATCAGCCACTACGAC
The DNA here is from genome assembly GCF_040297125.1 of Streptomyces sp. NPDC001868. NCBI lineage: Bacteria > Bacillati > Actinomycetota > Actinomycetes > Kitasatosporales > Streptomycetaceae > Streptomyces > Streptomyces sp. NPDC001868. The sequence continues at coordinate 90,445 of NZ_JBEOYO010000004.1, forward strand.
GACCGGGGCCCGGCCTGGTACTGGAACAACTTCCGCAGCGGTGAGCACACCGGCACCCACTTCGACGCACCCGTCCACTGGGTCTCCGGGAAGGAACTCGACGACGTGGCGTCCGTACCGGCCCGCCGCCTGATCGCCCCCGCGGCCGTACTGGACTTCACCGCCCACGCCGCGAAGGACCCCGACTTCCTCGTCGAGATCGACCACATCAAGGCCTGGGAGAGCGACAACGGCCCCCTGCCCGACGGGGGTTGGCTGTTCCTGCGGACCGGCTGGGACGCCCGCGCCCACTCCCAGGAGACGTTCCTCAACGCCGACGAAGGCGGCCCGCACACCCCCGGCCTGTCGCCGGACTGCGCCCGCTGGGTGGCCGAGGAGACACCGGTGATCGGCCTCGGCGTGGAGACGGTCGGCACCGACGCCGGACGCGCGCACTCCTTCGACCCGGCGTTCCCCTGCCACTCCTACTTCCTCGGCAACGACAAGTACGGCCTGACCCAGCTCCGCAACCTGGCCGCACTGCCCCCGACCGGCGCCGTCGTCATCGCCGGGCCGCTGCCCATCGTCGCGGGATCCGGGGCGCCCGCGCGGGTCCTGGCCCTGGTGGAGCGCTCATGAAGGTCGCCGAGGCCGTGGGCCGGGCCCTCCACGCGTCCGGCGTCGACCATGTCTTCGGCGTGGTCGGCTCCGGCAACTTCCATCTGACCAACGCCCTGGTGGCGGCCGGAGCCCGCTTCGTCGCCGCACGCCACGAGGGCGGCGCGGCGACCATGGCCGACGCCTACGCCCGCACCACCGGCACCGTCGCCGCGCTCAGCGTCCACCAGGGCCCCGGCCTGACCAACGCCGTCACCGGCATCGCCGAGGCCGCCAAGAGCCGCACCCCGCTGCTCGTCCTGGCCGCCGAGGTGACCCAGCCGCACTCCAACTTCCGTATCGACCAAGAGGCGTTGGCGCGAGCCGTGGGCGCGGTCACCGCCCGTGTGACGTCGGCGGAGACCGCGGTGGAGGAGGCCTGCGAGGCCGTACGACGCGCCCTGCACGACCGGCGGACGGTCCTCCTCAACCTGCCCCTGGAGGTGCAGGCCCTGGAGGTCCCCGAAGCCGGCCTGCCGTCCTCCATCGCCCCGCCACCCGCACGGGAGGCCACCGTACCGGACCCGGCCCAAGTCGCGGCGCTGGCAAGGGAGTTGGGGAAGTCCAGGCGTCCCGTGTTCGTGGCGGGCCGGGGCGCGCGCACCCCCGGCGCCCGGGACGCGCTCACCGCCCTCGCCGACCGGCACGGCGCCCTCCTCGCCACCTCGGCGGTCGCCCACGGCCTCTTCCACGACAACCCCTGGTCCCTCGGCATCTCCGGCGGCTTCGCCTCACCCCTCACCACCGAACTGATCCGGGGCGCCGACCTGATCGTCGGCTGGGGCTGCGCCCTGACCATGTGGACGACGCGCCACGGCACCCTGATCGGCCCCGACACGACCGTCGTCCAGGTCGACGACGACCCGTCCGCGCCCGGCACCCACCGGCCCGTCGACCTGGGCGTCATCGGGGACGTGGAACTGACGGCCCTGCGCGCCCTCGCCGAAGACGGTGCCGGCACCCCGGCGCACCCGCGGGGCTACCGCACCGCCGACACCGAGGCCGCCCTCGCCGCCAGCGTACGGTGGCGGGACGTGCCGTACGACGACGAGGGCGACCGGGAGCGGATCGACCCGCGCACCCTGAGCATCGCCCTCGACGACCTCCTGCCCGCCGAGCGCGTGATCGGCGTGGACTCCGGCAACTTCATGGGCCACCCCAGCGCCTATCTGTCGGTCCCCGACCACCAGGGCTTCTGCTTCACCCAGGCCTTCCAGTCCATCGGCCTCGGCCTCGCCACCACCGTCGGCGCGGCCCTCGCCCGGCCCGACCGGCTGCCGGTGGCGGCCCTCGGCGACGGCGGCGCCCTGATGAGCGCCGTCGAACTCGACACCGTGCGACGCCTCGGCCTGCCCATGGTGGTGGTCGTCTACAACGACGAGGCCTACGGAGCGGAGGTCCATCACTTCGGCCCCGCCGGGCACCCCCTCGACACGGTCACCTTCCCGCCGACCGACCTCGCCGCCCTGGCCCGCGGTTACGGTTTCGAGGCGGTCACCGTACGCACCGTCGCCGACCTGAAACCCGTCGAGGACTGGCTCACCGGCCCCCGCGCGTCGCCCCTGCTGATCGACGCCAAGGTGACCCGCGACCACGGTTCCTGGTGGCTGGAGGAGGCGTTCCGGGGGCACTGACCGGGTCACCGGCCGGGGCCGGGCGGCACCGGCGCTCAAGTGGTGACCGTCAGGGCACCGGCGTACGGTCGAACAGTGACCGCAGCGGTGGACGGAACCGTTCATCGAACTCTGCCCTTGCGAATCGCCATGAGCAACCCGCAGCCCTCTTCCCCAGCGCGCACCACCACCCGGGAAACAGGTGGTGGCGGGAGTGCGATGGCGCTGTTCGTCATCGCGTCGTGTCAGTTGATGGTGGTGCTGGACATCACCATCGTGAACATCGCGCTGCCGGACATCCAGCGTTCGCTGGACTTCTCCACGACGAGCCTGGCCTGGGTCGTCAACGCGTACACCCTGACCTTCGGCGGCCTGTTGCTGCTGGGCGGGCGGGCCGGTGACATCCTCGGCCGGCGGCGGGTCTTCATCTTCGGTGTGCTGCTCTTCGTCCTGGCCTCGCTCCTCGGCGGTCTCGCCCAGAACGCCGGCCAACTCCTCGCCGCCCGCGCCCTCCAGGGCGTCGGCGGCGCCATCGCGTCCCCGACCTCCCTCGCGCTGATCAGTACGACGTTCCGTGAAGGACCGGAACGCAACCGGGCGTTCGGGGTGTTCGCGGCGGTCTCGGCGGGCGGCGGCGCGATCGGACTGCTCGCGGGCGGTGTCCTCGTGGAGTGGCTGAACTGGCGGTGGGTGCTCTTCGTCAACGTGCCGATCGGACTGCTGATCGTGCTGGCGACCCCTCGCTGGATCAAGGAGTCCGAACGCCACCCCGGGCACTTCGACATCACCGGCGCGCTGACCTCCACCCTGGGCATGGTGCTCCTGGTGTACGGCTTCATCCGGGCCGCGCAGGAGGGCTGGCGGGACGGGCTGACGCTGGCCTCGTTCGCCGGGGCCGTCGTCTTCCTCGCCCTGTTCATCCTGGTCGAGAGGCGTTCGAAGCAGCCGATCACCCCGCTGCACATGTTCCGTGACCGGAACCGCGCGGGCACGTACGGGATCATGCTGTGCCTCGCCGCCGCGATCTTCGGCATGTTCTTCTTCCTGACGCTCTTCGTGCAGAACGTGCTGGACTTCAGCCCGTTGCAGGCCGGGCTCGCCTTCCTGCCGGTCAGCGCGGTCATCGCGGTCGGCGCCGGACTGGCCTCGAAGTTCCTGCCCACCTACGGGCCCAAACCGTTCATGGTGGTGGGCGCGATCCTGTCCGCGATCGGGCTCGCCTGGCTGACCCTGACCGACGTCCACTCCACCTACGCCGGAAGCGTCCTCGGCCCGATGCTCGTCTTCAGCCTCGGCATGGGCATGGAGTTCGTCGCGCTGACCCTGATGGCGCTGTCGAACGTCCCCACCCCCGAGACCGGCGCGGCCTCCGGGCTCCTCAACGCCACCCAGCAGGTGGGCGGTTCGCTCGGCCTCTCCATCCTCGTCACGATGTACGGCACGGCCAGCACCAACGAGGCCGAGGACCAGGTCCCGGACTTCCTGTCCCAGGCGACCCCGGCCCAGCGCCTGGAGTTCGAACGGACCGGGCAGCTCCCGCCGCCCTGGTCCCACGAGGTCCTCACCGCGGGCGTCTCGGCCGCCTTCGTCATGGCCGCGATCTTCACCGTCATCGCCGCCCTGATCGCCGCACTCGCCATCCAGGTCCGGCCCTCCGACCTGGAGCGCCTGAAGGGCGGCGTCGGGCCGGGCCCCGGCTAGCGCTCCCCTCACCCGAACCCGCCATCGTTGTCACCCGCGCGACAGGACCGTCGCGCGAGTGGCTTGATGTGTCCGTGGCAGAGGGGGGCGGCGACCTTCGGCAGGGGCTGCGCCCCCTGCCTCTCAGGCCCGCAGGCCGTCCATGACGAGGTCGAGGAGACGGGTGGCGCGGGGCTGCCAGTCCTGCCGGGGGTCGATCTGCCAGAGGCCGGCGATCGCGAGGAAGAAGTCGTCCGCGGTGACTCCGGGGCGGACCGTTCCGGCCTCCTCGCCCGCGCGCAGCAGGAGTTCGGCGGCTTCGGACACGGGGGTGTGCTCCGGCTTGTCGGGGCTGCCGGGACCGCAGGTCGCCTGGCGGATCGCGTCCGCGAGGCCCGCCTTGGTCATGGCGAACCGGGCGAGACGGTCCATCCACTCGCGCAGCGCCCGGTCCGGCTCACGGTCGGCGAGCAACTCGGCGGCGGAGTCGGCGACCTGCCGCATCTCGTGCCGGTAGACCTCCAGGACGAGGGCCTCCCGGGTGGGGAAGTGACGGTAGAACGTGCCTTGTCCGACGCACGCCTTCCTGGCGATCCGGCTCAAAGGCGTGTCCGCGGAGCGCGTCAGCTCGACCAGAGCCACCGCCAGGATGCGCTCACGGTTCCGCTGCGCGTCCGAGCGCAGAGAGGCGCCCTTCTTCTGCCACACGCGGCCTCCTCACGGGTCCCTGGCCGAAACCCGCACTTGTTAAAGCGGACAACTGTCCGTTACGTTTTTTCGGAGAGGACAGCTGTCCGGTTGCTTCATCGTAGCGTCGGCGCGTCCGGCGCCGGCACCCCCGGCTGTCCACCGTCACCGATTCGACCGCCTGCCGGGGCGAGTCCCTTCGACATGCCCCCGGATACGCGAAAGAAGGCTGATCATGTCCCCAGCCACCTCCTCGACGTACAGCGCCATCACCCTGAACATCAACGGCGAGAAGCACACGCTCTCGGTCGACCACCGCACCACCCTGCTCGACGCGCTGCGTGAGCGGCTCGACATGACCGGTACCAAGAAGGGCTGTGACCAGGGGCAGTGCGGTGCCTGCACCGTCCTGGTCGACGGACGTCGCAACGTCTCCTGTCTGCAACTGGCGGTGGCGGCCGAGGGGCGTGAGATCACCACCATCGAGGGTGTCGCCGACGGGGACGAACTCCACCCCGTACAGCAGGCGTTCCTCGAACTCGACGGGTTCCAGTGCGGCTACTGCACGCCGGGCCAGATCTGTTCGGCGATCGCGGTGATCGAGGAGCACGCGGCGGGCTGGCCCAGCGCGGTCACCGACGACGTCCGCCCCGAGGCGGCGCCACCACCGCTGAGCGCCGTGGAGATCCGGGAGCGGATGAGCGGCAACCTGTGCCGCTGCGGCGCGTACGTGTCCATCGTCGAGGCGGTCGCCCGGGCCGCCGCCGAGAGCACTGTGAAGGCCAAGGAGGCCGTGGCGTGAGGGAGTTCGACTACCGGCGCGCCCACGACGTCTCCGGCGCCCTCGCCCTGCTGGGCGCCGGCCCCGAGGCCCGTTTCCTGGGCGGCGGCACCAATCTCGTAGACCTGATGAAGACCGGCGTCGAGCGGCCCGCCCGGCTCGTCGACGTCCGCGAACTGCCCCTGGACAGGGTCGAGTCGACCGCGAGCGGCGGACTGCGGATCGGCGCGACCGTCACCAACAGCGACCTCGCCGCCCACCCCGAAGTCCGCCGCCGCTACCCGGCGTTGACACAGGCGGTCCTGGCCGGCGCCTCCGGGCAACTGCGCAACATGGCCACCGTCGGCGGCAACCTCCTGCAGCGCACCCGCTGCGGCTACTTCGCCGACATCACCAAGCCCTGCAACAAGCGGGTCCCCGGCAGCGGCTGCCCCGCCATCGAGGGCGAGCACCACAACCACGCCATCCTGGGCGCCTCCGGGCACTGCGTGGCCACCCACCCCTCCGACATGGGCGTGGCCCTGGCCGCCTTCGACGCCGTCGTGTCGTACGAGACGGCCGACGGCCCCGGCGAGCTGCCGTTCGCCGACTTCTACCTCCCCGTCGGAGACACCCCGCACATCGAGACCGCCCTGCCGCCCGGCGCGCTGATCACCGGCATCACCCTGCCGCCCGCCCCGGTCGCCGCCCGCTCCCGCTACCGCAAGGTCCGCGAGCGCGCCTCGTACGCCTTCGCCATCGGCTCCATCGCCGCCGCCCTCGACGTTCAGGGCGGCGTCGTACGGGATGTGCGGCTGGCCTTCGGGGCGGTCGCGTCCCGGCCGTGGCGGGCGTACGCGGCGGAGCGGGTGCTGACCGGGGCGTCCGCCGACGCCGAGACCTTCGCCGCCGCCGCGGACGCCGAACTGGCCGACGCGAAGCCGCTGCCGCACAACGGCTACAAGGTGACGCTGATGCGCAACCTGGTGGTGGCCGTCCTGTCCGAACTCAGCACCGACCCCGGCACCGAACCCACCTCCGAACCCACCGAGGAGGCCACCCGATGACCACCGCCCCCACGGCACACAAAGGCGCCGTCGGCACCGCGCACACCCGCGTCGAGGGCCGCGACAAGGTCACCGGAGCCGCCCGCTACGCCGGGGAGATCCCCTTCACCGGCCTCGCCCACGGCTGGCTCGTGCTGTCCACCGTCGCCCGCGGCCGGATCCGTTCCGTGGAGACCGGACCCGTTCTCGGGATGCCGGGCGTGCTCACGGTCCTGACCCATGAGAACGCCCCGCGCGTCGAGACCGACTACCCGGGCCTCATGGGCATGAAGCCCGACCCGACCACCGCCGTCTTCCAGCACGACCGGGTGCCGCACCTGGGCTGGCCGGTCGCGCTGGTCGTCGCCGAGACCTCCGAGCAGGCCAGGGAGGCCGCCGAGGCCCTCGTCGTGCAGTACGAACAGGAGCCGCACGACGTCGCGTTCGACGCCGAGCACCCGGACGCGTACCCGGCATCCGCCTTCGGCCCGGCCGTGATCGAGAAGGGCGACCTGGAGGCCGAACTCGCCGCCTCCGCCGTCGTCCTGGACGCCGAGTACACCACCCCCGAGGAACACCACAACCCGATGGAACCGCACGCCGTGACGGTCCGCTGGGACGCGGGACGGCTCGACGTCGTCGACTCCAACCAGGGCACCATGTGGGTCGCGGGCGAACTCGCCAACCTGTTCTCCCTCGACCCCGCCTCGGTACGGGTGCGCTCCGAACACGTCGGGGGCGGCTTCGGCAGCAAGGGCGTCCGCGCCCACCAGGTCGCCGCCGTGATGGCCGCGACCGTCCTCCAGCGCCCGGTCCGGGTGGTCATGACCCGCCGTCAGATGTTCTCCCTCGCCGGATACCGCAGCCCCACCGTCCAGCGGGTCCGGCTCGGCGCAGACCCCGACGGCCGGCTGCGGGCGCTGGAACACCGCTCCCAGAGCGTCACCTCCACCGTCCACGAGTTCATCGAGCCGGCTGCCGGACCGGCCCGCGTGATGTACGACGCCGACGCCCACCACACGGCCAACCGGGTCGTACGGCTCGACGTGCCCACCCCGACGTGGATGCGCGCGCCCGGCGAGGCACCGGGGTCGTTCGCCCTGGAGTCGGCGTTCGACGAACTCGCCGCGAAACTGGACATCGACCCCATCGAGCTGCGCGCCCGCAACGAACCCGAGCGCGGCCCCGTCTCCGGGCTCCCGTTCGCCGGCCGCAATCTGCACGACTGCTTCCGCGAGGGCGCCCGCAGGTTCGGCTGGGCCGACCGCGACCCGCGCCCCGGAGTGCGCCGCGACGGCCGCTGGCTGCTCGGCACCGGTACGGCGGCGGCCTCCTTCGGCGCGGGAGCCGGACCGTCCACGGCCGCCCTGACGGCCGAGGCCGACGGCTCCTTCACCGTGCGGATCAACGCGGCCGACATCGGCACCGGCGCCCGCACCGCGCTCACCCTGATCGCCGCCGACGCCCTGGAGGTGGCACCCGACCTCGTCCAAGTGCGGCTCGGGGACAGCGACTTCGGCCCGGCCATGATCGCCGGCGGTTCCATGGGCACCCGCTCCTGGGCCTGGGCGGTCATGGCCGCCGGCGCCGAACTACGGGAACGGCTCGCCCCGGGCGCCGCCGTTCCCCCGGAGGGCATCACCGTCCGCTCCGACACCACCGCGGCCCTCGGCGCCCTCGCTCAGAAGGAACGCCACTCCTACGGCGCCCAGTTCGCCGAGGTCGCCGTGGACCCCGCCACCGGCGAGGTACGTGTACGCCGCATGCTCGGCGTCTTCGCGGCCGGCCGGATCGTCAACCCGCTCACCGCCCGCAACCAGCTCATCGGCGGCATGATCTGGGGCATCTCCATGGCCCTGCACGAGGAGGCGGTACGCGACCGGGCGTCCGGCGGCCACTACGGCGCCGACCTCGCCGGCTACCACGTCGCCGCGCACGCCGACATCCCCGCCGTCGAGGCGGACTGGGTGGACGACCCCGACCCCGACGACCCCGTCGGCATCAAGGGCATCGGCGAGATCGGCATCGTCGGCGCGGCGGCGGCCGTCGCCAACGCCGTCTGGCACGCGACGGGCGTACGCCACCGCCGACTGCCGATCCGGCCGGACCGCGTGCTCATGGCGGGCCGGCATGCTTGACCTGGCCACCGAGCTGAGCGCGTGGGCCGAGGAGGGCCGCGACTTCGCCGTCGCCACCGTCGTGGCGGTCAGCGGCAGCGCCCCGCGCGGCCCCGGCGCTGCCCTCGCCGTCGACAGCGGGGGCACGGCGATCGGTTCGGTCTCCGGCGGGTGCGTCGAGGGCGCGGTGTACGAGCTGTGCCAACAGGCCCTGGCGGACGGCGAATCCGTCCTCCAGCGCTTCGGGTACAGCGACGAGGACGCCTTCGCCGTCGGCCTGACCTGTGGCGGCGTCATCGACATCCTGGTCACGCCGGTCACCGCCGGGTCACCGGCCCGAGCGGTGCTGCGCGCCGCGCTCTCGGCCGCCGACCGGGGCGAGCCGACGGCCGTCGCCCGCGTTGTCCGGGGCCCGGCCGAACTCCTCGGACAGGCCCTGCTCGTACGCCCTGACGGCTCCCGCGAGGGCGGTCTCGGCGGGCACCCCGACCTGGACCGGACGGCCGCCGCCGAGGCACGGGCCATGCTGGACGGCGGACGCACGGGCACGGTCGAGCTGTCGGCGGACGGCTCGCGCTGCGCCGGCGGGCTCACCCTCCTCGTGGAGACGAGGGTGCCGCCGCCCCGCATGATCGTGTTCGGGGCGATCGACTTCGCGGCGGCGCTGGTGCGTGCGGGGAAGTTCCTCGGTCATCACGTCACCGTGTGCGACGCCCGGCCGGTGTTCGCCACCCGGGCCCGTTTCCCGGAGGCCGACGACATCGTCGTGGACTGGCCGCACCGCTACCTCCGGCGCACCGGGACCGACAGCCGTACGGTCCTGTGTGTCCTCACCCACGACGCCAAGTTCGACATCCCGCTGCTGAAGACGGCTCTGCGGATGCCGGTCGCGTTCGTGGGGGCGATGGGCTCCCGCCGCACCCACGCCGACCGCGACCGGCGGCTGCGCGAAGTCGGCCTCACCGACCGGGAGTTGGCCCGGCTCAGGTCCCCGATCGGGCTCGACCTCGGCGCCCGTACGCCCGAGGAGACGGCCCTGTCGATCGCGGCGGAGATCGTCGCGGCCCGGCGCGGCGGCACGGGTGTACCGCTGACCGGTTCGGGGACGCCGATCCATCGGGAGGCCGAGGAGCGGGGGACGGGGGAGCGGGGAGCCGTGGCGGCGGCCTGAGCACCTCGGGACTGCGGCGGTAGTGCGTCGGTGGTGAGTCGGCAGCGCCTCGGTCTGAGTACCTGGGCCGGGGCGACTGAGTAGGTGGCCGGATGCCCCGCACCCCGGGACGCTGATGCACTGTCGTCATGGACACGCACCCCTCGCGCCCGCGCCCCCTCCGGAACGTCACCGCCACGGCCACCGCCACCGGTTCGGCCCTCGCGGTGGTACTGCTGCCGGTGCTGGTCGGGGCGTTGGTGGCGCGGTCGGCAGGCGCCGACCCGATGGCGTCGGTCAACGCGCTGATCGCGGGCGGCGGGGAACGCGCGAAGCTCTCCCGGAGCCATCTGCCCGTCCTGCGGGGCCTCCGCACGGCGCCCCGCAGAGCGGTCGGGCACCTCGCCCGGCGGCCGTTGTCGCCCCACGGCCGCCGGGCGAGGCTGTGGCTACTGGCCGGCCGTGAGGACGTACGTGTTGAGGTTCCCCACGGTGGTCAGCGGTGACGGCGAGCCCAGCTCGTAGCGGTCCACGGCGAGGTAGTTGGGCTTCTTGCGGGCGGCCGGGGTGCAGAAGTTCTGCGCGCGGTTGCCCAGCTTGGCGTTGTCCGTCTCGGCCGTGCCGCCGATCGTGTAGTCGCGGAAGTGGTTCATGACGAACAACGGATGGAAGGCCGTCGAGTCCGTGGTGAGCGGGCGGCTCGTGCCCCAGCGGCTGTAGCAGGACCAGTCGGAGCCGCCGAGGCCGCCGCCCATGGACCAGTGGTTCTCCACGGTCCACTCGCGCTGGTACATCACTCCGAACGTGTTCCGGGTGGCGTGACCGGCGGAGACGTCGCTCGCGCGCGTACGGTCGCTGAAGACCAGCAACTGCTTGCCCCGGGCGGCCAGATCCGCCATCGTCGGCCAGCCGTTCGTCGCCACACCCTCCTGGTCCGGCCGGTACAGCACGTCGGACAGCCCGCTCACGGAGGCCAGCGACGACTTGAGCACGTCGGAGGCGGTGTAGTCCTCCAGGAAGACGGTGACGAACTGACCCGGGTTGGCCTTGAGGAAGTCGACCATGCGCTGGAGGTCGGTGGCGAGCGGAACCGGGCTGCCGACCCCGTCGCAGCTGTTGTGACAGAGCACCGCCTTCCCCGACACGGTGTACGCGTCCAGCATGAACCCCCTTACACCGTCCGTGAGTTGCCGGCTCACACCGCGCGCCTGGTTGGGGAAGAGGCTGACCGGGAACGAGGCGAAGTTCCCGTCGACACCGTTGGCGTAGGCGTTGTGCGAGGTGAGGAACGCGACCTGGTCGAGGGTGCGGGTGTCGGTGGACGGCATGGCCGACGTGGCGTAGGCGACCGGAGTGAGGAACCAGCGGGCGTGGTCCCCGCTCGACCCGAGCTGCACGAGCGCGGAGTCGGTGGACGAGCCGGTCAGATACTGCGAGGTCCCGGGCACCCCGATGGTGTACGTGCGGTTCGCGGCCTCGGTGATCGTCCAGGTGGTGCCGTCCGCGCCACAGGTCGTGGTCACCGCCGAGGTGCCGTTGCGCCCGAGACAGATCCCCGACTCGTCGGCGTTGCGCAGCTGATGGCCGCCACCGACGGCGACCGGAGTCCACTGCTGGTGGTCCTCGTTGCCCTTGGGGTTGTGCGCGGCGACCGTACCGCCGCTGTCCGCCGCGTTGAGGCCGGTGACGGAGTTCTGCAGATACACCGAGTGCGTGGGGACCGCCGCGCCGGCGGGGCCCGAGAACGCGACGGGCACACCCAGCGCGAGCGCGGCGGCCGTGCACAGGGCGCGGGCGCGCGAACGGGGACGGGGATGGGGACGGGACAGGCTCACGGGGTTCCTTCCACTCCGGCACACCGGGGCGCGGCGGCGGGTTGATGTCAGAGGCATGACACACCAGTGCCGGGTTCGGCACCAGCCCCGTCACATGAAGACCTGATGAGCGCGAACTCGTTGTCTTCGAACGGGACTTCACCAGTGGAAGTTTGAAGTTCAAGCAAGTCTTGCGGATTCTGTGCGAAAGATCTGTTTAAACTCTGGAATCCGTTCGAAGAGAGATCACGCGTGAGTGAACCGACAGCCCCTGTCTGCCCCCAGTGCGATACGCCCCGGGCGACGGACGGCACCCCGGCCTGTTCCTGCGGCCGCCTCGCGTCGGAGGCTCACCGGGACATCCGCACGGCGCAGGCGGAGGCCGCGGAGGACTTCGATCCGGTACGCATACGACCGTTCGTGAAGGTCGGCGACGAGACCGAGACGGCCGACTCCCCGGTGGCTCCGGACGACGAACCGCGGCCGAGCGTGTCGGAGGCCGACGATGCGCCGACGACCCCGGCGGAGCCGCCCCAGGAGCCCCAGAGAGCGCTGGAACCCCCCGTCCCGCTGGACGTCGAGGACGAACAGCCTCCCGCCGACCGCGCCCAGGGCGATCGCCGACGGCGCCGATGGGTGTTGGCGGCGGGGGCGGGCGCCGCCGCGGCGGCTGTCCTGGTGACCGGAGGAATCATCGGCGGCCTCTTCTCGTACGAGGCTCCCACCCGGGACGGCTCGGGCCCCGGCGACGTCAGGGCCGACCTGCCGGAGGCGGCGGCCGGTGCGGACAGTGCGGAGACCTCGTCGACGGCGCCGGTGACCCCGTCCCGTACGACCTCCACGGCCTCCTCTTCGCCGAGCTCGTCCACCTCGCCGGACGCGACCCCGACCGAGAGCCGGGCCACCCCCACCCCCACCCGCTCCGGCACCCCGACCAGAACCCCGTCCGGCGGCGACGCCACCGTCACGGCGGCCCCCGCGCCCACCCTGTCCGCCGGGCGGCCCCCCGTCCTCGGCCTCGGCGACCAGGGCGCGGAGGTCACCGAACTCCAGCTCCGCCTGCGCCAGATCGGCTTCTACAACGGCGCCACCGACGGCGACTACGACCGCGAGGTCGAGAGCGCGGTCCGCGGCTACCAGCTCACCCGTGTCCTCCTGGACGACGAGCCGGGCGTCTACGGGGAGGCGACACGCGCGTCACTCGAATCCGAGACGTCGGAGCCCTGACCCCGCTCCCCACCCGCACCGGGCAGCGGCGGCGCGTGCCGTACGGCGGGGCTGGCGGTGGCGGTGACCGCGACGACCAGTGACAGGGCGGTCAGCACGAGCACCGAGTCGGTCGGGCCGAGCGTCGTGAGCAACTGACCGGCGCCCAGGGAGGCCAGGGGCAGGACGCCGTAGGAGAGGGTCATGACCGCGCTGGTGACGCGGCCCAGCAGCTCGTCGGGCACCAGGACGGTCAGATACGTGATGATCACGACGTTCCACAGCGGCCCGATGAACGCGCAGGCGGCGCCGACGGCCCCCAGGAGCAGCGGATCGGCCGTGAGGGCGAACAGGGGCAGGAGCGCGGTCCAGACCCAGTTGACGCCGATGATGACGGCCTTCGGCGACAGATGACGATGGAGCCTGGTCGCCGCGAGCGCGCCGAGCAGTCCGCCACCGCTGTAGACGCCGAGCATCAGACCGACCGACGCGGACGTGGCTCCGTGGTGCCGCGCGAGGACGACCAGGATCAGCACCAGGGCGTGGAAGATGAGATTGCTGGCGGCGATCAGCAGGATGGCGGCACGGACGAGCGGGTGCCGCCAGACCCAGCGCAGCCCCGCGACCGTCGCCTGCCACAGCGGCTCCGGAGGGGCCTTCGGCCGGTTCCGGAGATCACTGCGGATGAACAGCAGTCCGACGGACGCGACGGCGTAGGAGACCGCGTCGGCCAGGAACGGCAGGGCCCAGTCGATGCCGAAGAGCAGGCCGCCGAGCGGAGGCCCGGCCAGCGCCGCGCCGCGACTCCGCGCCTCGTTGTGGGCCACCGCCGTGGCCAGCATCGCCACCGGGACGATCTTCGGGAGGGCGGCGCGCTCGGCCAGCCCGAAGAAGACGAAGCACAGCCCCTGCACGAAGGCGACCACGGCGAGATGTCCGACCGTGAGGACGCCGGACCACAGGGCGATCGGGACGGTGGCCAGGGCCAGCCCCGCGACGCACTCGCTGACCAGCAGGATCGTACGGCGGTTCCACCGGTCCACCAGAGGGCCGGCCGGGAGGTGGGCGAGGAGGAAGGGGAGGGTGCCGGCCGCGCCCACGAGCCCGGCGTCCGAGGGGGACCCGGTGATCGCGAGCACGAGCAGCGGCATCGCCGTCGCGCTGATCTGCGCGCCCAGCGTCGAGACGATCTGACCGCTCCACAGGGCGACGAACTCGCGGTTGCGCCATAACGAGGCCCGCCCGGCGGCCTCCTGGGCGGCGGGAGCCGTCACGGCGCCTCCCCGTCCTCCGGCGGTGTGGGGAACGCGTGGAACACCACCGAGATGTGCCGGCCGCCCCCGGACGTCTCTCCCGGGTCCCGGTTCCAGCGGGTGAGGAAGGCGACGTACTCCTCGCCGAACCGCTTCAGCTCCTCGGCCGTGAGCGTCGTACCGCCGAAGGAGTGCATGGCCGCGGTGGCGAACTCACCGAACGACTCCCGGTCGGCGAGATACGCGGCCAGGTCGTGTTCCGCGCGGCCCATCCACCGCCGGCCGATCTCCTCGGCGGCGGCGGCGACTTCGGTGTCCGCCGCAGAGCGGGGCAGCCGTATGTCCTGCCGCACGGCCCGCCAGTACTTCCGGCGCCCGGCCGAACGGCCCGTGTCCTCCTCGACGAACCCGAACCGGGCCAACTGCCGCAGGTGGTAGCTGGTCGCCCCGCGGTCCTCGCCGAACTCGGCGGCCAGATCGGCGGAGGTGGCGGAGCCATGGCGCTGCAGCCAGGTCAGCAGCCGCTGGCGCAGCGGGTGGGCGAGGGCCTTGAGCGCGTGGATGTCGGAGAGGAGGCGTGGTCGCGGTTCGGGCATGGTTGAGAAGATACCTATGCAAAGAAACCTTCTCAACCATGCCGTGAACCCTGTCGGTTCACTCAGATCCGGTCCGCGACGATCAGCAGGTACTGGAAGCTGCCGTTCTCGTAGGCGGTGATGAAGGTGTCCTCGATGCCGGTGACGAGGTGGTCGGCCTGTTTGCGGAGTTCCCAGTAGGGGAGGGCCGCGGCGGTGAGGTCCATGACGTGGACGGGGACGAGGCGGTTGCGGGACAGGGCGCGGAAGTACTCCGAGCGGGGGTGGATGTCGCAGATGTAGTGGGCGTTGATGAGGGACACCTCGCGGGAGGCGCGGCCGTAGGTGTCGTTGTAGCAGCCGGTGATCGTGACGTACCGGCCGCCTCGGCGCAGCAGCCGGGCGTGCTCGGCGAAGAGCAGGTCCAACTCGACGTACATGGTGGACTCGTTGTTCCAGGACGCCGCGAACTCACCGGTGGGCAGGCCCGTGTCGAGCATGTCGCGGTGGTGGTGACGGACCCGGTCGTCGATTCCTCGCCGACGGGCCTGTTCGTCGGCGAAGTCCGCCTGCTTGCGGGAGATGGTGACGCCGTCGGCCCGGCAGCCGTACCGCAGATGGGCCACCACGCTGCCGCCGCCGCGCCCGCAGCCGGCGTCGAAGACGCGGTCGGCGGGGGAGAGGGGGCCGAGATGGCGGGCCAGCAGTTCGGCCTGGGCCTGCTCCAGGCGGTGCAGTTCGGCGGTGATACGCGCGCGGCGAAGCGCCGGATCGGGGTCGTCGTCGAGGACGGACCAGTCCGCGTCGCCGATGCCGTAGTGGTGGTGGTACAGGTCGTCGATCTCGCCGAGTTCGAGGTTGACCGGGTTCTCCTCGGCGTTCCAGTAGTCCGCGACCCGGTTCTGGTACACGGACTGGGCCGGGGAGGGCGCCGGGGCCGGCGACGGTGCTGCGGTCGGGGTGACGGCGTCGATGATGCTCAACGGTGGCTCCTCCGGTGATGTCGGGCGTCGGCCTTGCCGGGGCGTTACCAGTAGTCGGGCAGGCTGTAGCGGTCGGTGTTGGTGGCGTGCCACTCGTGGTTGCCGGCCACCCAGGCGGCGAGACCGGTGGCGTAGCGCCCGATCGGCGGGGAGGTCGCGGACAGGGCCCCGGACTCCTCCTCGAACGCCTCCATGATCCGGTTGTGGATCTCCACGGCCTCCAGATAGCCGGCCTTCAGCCCGCACCGCTCGTTGGCGGCGATCACCATGGGCAGGTTGAGATGGTCCGGGTCGTTCGCCAACTCCTTGGTGAAGGAGTACAGGTCGTTGACGATCGTGGCCGCGTTCCCGGCCAGCGCGGTGATCCGCTGGACCTCCGGCCGGGCGTAGAGCGCCTCCGGCAGCTCCCAGCCGTCCACGGCGTCGACGACCGTCAGACAGGGCCGGAAGTTGTTGAACTGCCGCATCACCAGGTACTCCCAGACCCGCGGCATATGGCCGGTCTCCGCCCAGGAGGCCTCGCCGAGATACCCCAGATGCAGCCGGGCCAGATCGTGGACGAGCCGGTCGGTCTGGCTGGGCGAGGCGAGGGCGGCGTAGTCCCGCAGCGCGAAGTGGTACGACCGCAGCGGCCCGTCGGCCCGTACGCCGCTGCCCCACCGCTCCTCCATCTCCGGGGTGCTGTGCAGCGGGTCGAGCGCCGACTGGGCCATGACCAGCCGGCCCCCGAGACCGCGCGGCGAGCCGCCCTTGCCCTCGTCGACCTCGCAGTAGAGGTTGTCGACCAGGTGCTCGGCGAGCAGCAACTTCCCCGCCGCGGTGAGGTGTTCGAGGCCGGCGGCGCCCGGATGCGCGAGCACGATCGCCCGGCCCATCCCGAACCCCGCGAACTGCCCCGTCCACTCCCGGGGGAACAGATCCAGCCGCTCCGCCCACGCCTCCAGCCTGCGGTCGACCTCGGCGACCTTCTCGGGGTCGGCGGGCACGGCGGGCCGGTACAGCAGCCCCGGGACCGCGCCGCTCCGGCGCGCCCGCCGTGAACGGGCGGGGCTGGGCGGCCCCGGCAGCCGGGTCCTGGGCGGCGCGTCGGCCACTGACGGTTCGCTCATTCGGGCATCCACCCGACCTGTACGTTCTCCAGGATCCCGGCAGCGTCGGGCACCAGCACCGCCATCGAGTAGTAGGCGGTGACCAGGTAGCTCATGATCGCGGTGGTGTCGATGCCCATGAACCGTACGTTCAGCGAGGGCTCGAACTCCTCGGGCAGGCCCGTCTGGTGGAGCCCGACGACGCCCTGGTCCTTCTCGCCGGTGCGCAGCGCGATGATGCTGGTGGTGTGCTGCGGGGAGATCGGGATCTTGCTGCACGGGAAGAGCGGCACCCCGCGCCACGCGGGCACCTCGTGCCCGTCGACGTTCACCGTGCCGGGCACCAGACCACGCCGGTTGCACTGCCGGAAGAAGGCCGCGATCGCCTTCGGATGGGCCAGATAGAGGCGGGTCTTGCGGCGCATGGAGAGGAGTTCGTCCATGTCGTCCGGGGTCGGCGGCCCGGAGAAGGTGCTGATGCGCTGGCCGTAGTCGATGTTGTGCAGCAGCCCGAACTCGCGGTTGTTGACGAGCTCCCACTCTTGCCGTTCGCGGATCTCCTCGATGGTCAGACGGAGTTGCTGCTCCGTCTGGTTCATCGGGTGGTTGTAGAGGTCCGCGACCCGGGTGTGGACGCGCAACACCGTCTGGGTGAGGGAGAGTTCGTACTCGCGCGGCGCGAGGTCGTAGTCGACGAAGCCGCCCGGCAGCGTCAACTCGCCCACATGCCCGGCCTCCAGGGGCACATCGGCCTCGCCCTTGCGGTTCACGGGCTTGCGCTGCTGTTCGGTGAAGGCGTGGAACTGGGCCGCGAGGGACGGCGTGCGCTCCACGAACGCCATCAGCACGTCCCAGTTGAGCGCCAGCACCACCCCCGCCGTGTCGGCCCGCACCGAGCTGAGCCACAGCGGGTCGGCGTGGCCGATGGCCTCGTCACCGAGACCGTCGCCGTCGCTGATGACGCCGAGGACCTCCTCCTCGCCGTACTTGCCGGTGGTGTAGCGCGTGAACCGGCCGTGCACCACGAGATACGCCTCGGTCACCGGCTGCCCGGCGTCCACCAGGACCTGGCCGGCGCGCACCTCGCGCACCCGGAACTTGGCGGAGATCTCCCTGAGGGCCGCGAAGTCGGAGTAGCCGCGCAGCGCGGGGAGTTCGGTGAGGGTCTCCGGGATGACCTTGACGTCGTCGGCACCGTTCTGGTCGAACTGCACCCGGCCCCGGCCGATCCGCAGCTGCAGACGCCGGTTGACCCGGTAGGTGCCGCCCTTGATGTCGACCCACGGCAGCGTCTTGAGCAGCCATCGCGAGGTGATGGCCTGCATCTGCGGTTCGGACTTGGTGGTCGTCGCGAGCTGCCGCGCGGCCCGGGTGCTGAGACTGGTGAACTGCGGTTCGTCGGCGGGTTCCGGTGCGCTTTCGGCGGAGCTTACGGGGGCGGTCACATTCCCTCCCGATCGGTGAGCGGAGGTGCGTGGACGTACGGACACGTGCGGGGAGCGCCTGGACAGGGACGGACGTCGGGTGCTCTGGACAGGGACGGACGTCGGGTGCTGTCGAGGCAGGGAACTCGGGTGGCGCGCTTACGACGTGGTCGTGGGCGGATTCCGAGGCGAAGGCCGCCGGAAGGCGGCCGTGAGGCGACATGTGCGGATGGGCGGTGCGTGTCGCGGATAAAGCCAAACAGGCGGGACGGCCGGTCGGGCACCGCGTGCAAGGGGCGACTTCGTATCCCGGAGATGCGGAAACCACCGCCTGAGGCAGACCACCGGCGGCCCCGTGTTCGCACGCCCCTCACTCGCCTCCGACAACCGGCGCGGAGGGCGCGCGATGCCATGCACGCGACCACGCGCCCGACCCCGCACGCGACCACGCACCTGAACCCGCACGCGAACCCGACGCGCGAGGGGCCGCCCGGAGGCGGCCCCTGATCAGCGGCGATTCACCGACATGGTGGTCTCGGGCGATTCACCAGCGCGGCAGTCTCCGCTCGTACCCCGGCTGGATCCGCCGCATGTACCCGGTGTCGTCCCGGGACCGCATGCCCGAGTCGACGTACAGCCGGTGCAGCCGGTCGAGGGCGTCGTGGTCCAGCTCCACGCCCAGCCCGGGCCCGGTGGGCACGGCGACCTCCCCGTCCCGGAACTCCAGTGCGCCGGGGACGATCACGTCGTCCGCCGAGTTCCACGGGTAGTGCGTGTCGCAGGAGTGGTCGAGGTGGGGGACGGCCGCCGCGACATGCGTCATCGCGGCCAGGCTGATGCCCAGGTGCGAGTTGGAGTGCATGGACAGGGCGAGCCCGAACGCCTCGCAGACGGCGGCCAGTTCACGGGTACGGCGCAGTCCGCCCCAGTAGTGGTGGTCGGTGAGGAGCACCTGGATCGCGTCCTGCTCGACCGCGGGCCTCAGATGCTCCCAGGCGACCACGCACATATTGGTGGCGAGCGGCATCGGCGACTCCTGCGCCACCTCCGCCATACCGGTGATGGTCGCGGTCGGGTCCTCCAAGTACTCCAGTACGCCGTCGAGTCGGCGGGCCACGTACCGGGAGGTCTCCACCGTCCAGGCCGTGTTGGGGTCCAGCCTGAGCGGCTGCCCGGGGAAGGCCTCCGCGAGCGCCCTGACGGCGGCGATCTCCTCGTCCGGCGGGAAGACCCCGCCCTTGAGCTTGAACGACCGGAACCCGTACCGCTGTCGCATCAGCCGGGCCTGCTCGACGACACCGGCCGGGTCCAGCGCCTCGCCCCAGTCGTCCCCGACCGCCGGGCGGCCGTCGAGCGCCGGGTGCTCGGCCCACTTGTAGAAGAGGTACGCGGCGAAGGGCACGGAGTCGCGGACCCGGCCGCCGAGCAGGTCGACGACCGGGCGGCCGAGCAGCTTGCCCTGCGCGTCGAGGCAGGCCACCTCGACCGCCGAGGTGGTCCAGCCGCGCTCGTGGGAGCCGGGCACGGTCGGCAGCAGCGCGGCATCGATCGCGGCCGAGACGGCGGTGGTGTCGAAGACGTCCAGACCGGCCACCGCCTCGGCCGCCACCCGAAGTCGCTCCAGGCGGACGGTGCCGCCCGTCGACTCGCCGAGCCCCACCGTGCCGTCCTCCAGGAGGAGTTGGAGGACGGTCCGCAGGGCGAGGGGCTCGTGGACGCCGTTGGAGTTGAGCAGTGGCGGGTCGCGGAAGGCGATCGGGGTGACGATCAGCTCCCGGATGCGGGTCCCCGGGGTGCCGGCGCGGTTCGGGGTGCCGGGGAGGTCCGGGGTGAACGGGAGGTCCGGGAGGTTCGGGGTCACGCGCCCACCACCTCAAGACCGTGGTCGAGCAGCTTCGCCAGCCGGGCGAGGTGCTCCGGCGTCGGGTCGACCAGCGGTGCCCGTACGCCGCCGACGTCAAGGCCGCGCAGGGTCACCCCGGCCTTGACCAGGGCCACGGCGTATCCGGGGACCTCGTCGCGCAGTTCGACCAGCGGACCGTAGAACTCGTCGAGGAGCGTGGCGACCAGCGCCTCGTCGCCCTCGGCCAGGGCCCGGTGGAAGGCGAGGGCGATCTCCGGGGCGAAGGCGAACACGGCGGAGGAGTACAGGGCGACGCCGATGCCCTGGTAGGCGGGCGCGGTGAGCTCGGCGGTGGGCAGCCCGTTGAAGAACTGGAAGCCCTCCGTGCCCGGCACGGCCCGTACCGCGCGCACGATCCGGTGCATCCGCTCGATGTCCCCGATGCCGTCCTTGAGGCCGACGACCCCGGGCAGGGCGGCGATCTCGGCGGCGGTGTCCGCGGTGAGGCGGGCGGTGCCACGCTGGTAGAAGATCACCGGCAGACCGGTGGCCGCCGTGACCTCCTCGACGTACCGCACCAGACCCCGCTGCGGCGCGCTCACCAGATAGGGCGGCAGCAGCAGGATGCCGTCGGCGCCCGCGCGTTCGACCCGGGCCGCCTGGTCGCGGGCGACCGGTGGCGGGCCCCCGGCGGCGGCGAGCACGGGAACCCGCCCGGCAGTCGCCGCCACGGCGACCCGGGTGGCCCGCTCGATCTCCTCGGCCGTCAGCGCGTGGAACTCACCGGTGCCGCAGGCGACGAACACGCCCCCGGCACCGGCCGCGACCCCGGCCTCGATGTGCTGTGCGAGCCGTTCCTCGTCCAGCGAACCGTCCGCAGCGAACGGCGTGACCGGAAAGAACAGCACTCCTTGGAACTTCATGTCTTCCTCGAATGTGGGGGGTGTGGTTCAACCCTGCGTGGCCCCGGCCGTTCATATTCATGAACGTGCTTCATGGATCTAAATGATCGGCCAAGCTACGGAGCGTTCCGTTTGCATGTCAAGACATGGGTAGGAGATTTCACCGGCGCCACACCCGAGCCGTACGGGACCCTGTTCCGAGCCGTACGGGAGCCTGTGAAGCGCCTGAGCGACATGAGAGCGAGACCGGGAGGTGGTGCGCCGTGGCCGATCACACGGCACCGGGGACCCTGGCGACGCGGCTCACCGGCCGCCCGGCCACCGGCGAGCGCCGGCTGTCCGGCACGCTCGTCGAGGTCGCCCTCGACGACGGCCGGGTGGTGCTCGTCAAGCTGGGCGACGGCCCCGGCGCGGCCCAGGCCGAGGCGGCGGGCCTGCGCTGGCTCGCGGAGGCGGACACGGTCCGCGTCCCGAGGGTCTACGGCCACGACGCCGGCCGCCTGGTGATCGACCGGGTGGAGCAGGGGGCACCGAGTGCCGAGGCGGCGGTCCGTCTCGGCGCCGGGCTGGCCGCCCTGCACACCGCCGGCGCACCCTCCTTCGGCGCTCCTCCGCCCGGCGGCCCGAGCCGGGCGTACATCGGCCGCGCCCCCATGCGGAACGTCCCCGGCACCGACTGGCCGGCCTGGTACGCCGAGCACCGTGTGCTGCCGTATCTGCGCCGCGCGGTCGACGACGGCACGATCCGCCCGGCCGAGGCCGCCCTGATCGAGGACGTCTGCGCCCGGCTGCCCGACCTCGCGGGCCCCGCCGAGCCGCCCGCCCGGCTGCACGGCGATCTCTGGAACGGCAACGTCCTGTGGGGCGCAGACGGCCATGTCCGGCTCATCGACCCGGCCGCGCACGGCGGCCACCGGGAGACCGACCTGGCGATGCTGGCTCTCTTCGGCTGCCCGTATCTGGGGCACATCCTCGACGGCTACCAGCGGGCGGTGCCCCTCGCGGACGGCTGGCAGGACCGCGTCGGCCTCCACCAGCTCTTCCCGCTGCTGGTGCACGCGGTGCTCTTCGGCCGTGGCTACGCGGAACAGGCCCTGGAAACGGCTCGGGCGGCGCTCGCGCGATGAGCGCGGGCGCCGCCCGGAGCGACGTCGAGGGCGAGGAGAGCGAAAGGACTTGATTTCATTTGGAGTGAATGAGAAGGAAGCCCCTTCATGGCCTCGCCACGGGCAACGCTAGCACTCAGCCCGGGATCAAGTCGCGCAGATTTTCGAGGGTGATGACCCGGGAGTCCGGGTGCAGCCCCTCGGGACGTTCGAGACCGATGTACGTCACGGGCTCGTCCGGGACCGGCTCGCCGACCCACAGATCCATGACCGTGGTGTCGTCGGACATCAGGTCGATCAGATACCCGACCGTCAGCTGCTCGCGCTCCACGAGGGCACGCACCACCTTGGACACCGACACCTGGTTCTCCTCGACCCGGTTGGCGTCCGAGATGCCCCTCAGATACAGGTGCAGCCACTTCGCCCGCCACACGCCGTCGTCCCCACGCAGGAACACCAGCGGCAGCGCCACCCGGCCCATCCCGCGCAGCTCCGACTTCATCCGCACCGTGCGCGGCTCGAACGGCCGGCCCTTCCGCTCACCGTCGCGCACCATGAAGCCGAAGAACGACTCCTCGACCTCCTCGAAGCCCTCGCCCGCGTAGACGTTGACCTGCGGCACGACGAACGGGCCGCGCACCCGGTCCAGGGACAGGTTGATGAACTCCGAGGCCCCCTCCGGCGCCTCGGTGATGTCGCCCGAGTGCTCGCCCCCGACCGCGGTCAGGGCGGTGTAGGAGAGCCAGCCGTCGGTGCTGTAGTCGGCATGGAGAAGCAGCGCCGAGAGGTCGAAGTCGGTGCGCCGCTCGGTCTCCTTCCAGTACACGAAGAAACGCAGCTGCTCGCCGTCGACCTCCGAGACGGAACCACGCGGCAGCACGCCGAGCCCGGCCGCGGTCGCCCGGCCGCTGAGCGGGAGCGCCACATCGATGACGTCGGGGTCGACCAGCAGCCGGCCCGGCGCCGGGAGCCGACGGCGCAGCTCGGCGTCGAGGGCGGCGATCAGCCGGTCGCGGTCGGCCGCCGGTACGGGTGGCCGGTGGTCCGGGGTCACCCAGGCGCGGCCCCGGCGGTTGACGAAGATACGGGGCTCGTCGCTCTCCCGCTCCCGGTTGTGGAAGTGCTCGCGCACCGAGAGCACGACCCGGCCGGAGACCTCGGGGGCGACCTCCAGCGCGGCGGCCAGCACCGCGTCCCGCTCCTCCTGGTCGGCGGCGATACGCAGCAGCAGGTCCAGGGCACGGAACAGCCTGCCCGGCGCGGACTTCAGCAGCGTCGCCGCACCGGCGACATCGAACTCGTCGAGCAGCTTCTCGACCCGGCTGCCGAAGGACCGCGCCTCCTGCTCGCCCCGCGCCACGGCGAACACCTCGGCGGCGTGCGGCCAGCGCGGGTACTCGTGCGGGTGGAGGCGCTCACCGAGCCGCTTGAACGGCTCCCGGTGCGCGTGCACATCGGCGAGCTTCGCGGGATTCGCCGCGACCACGGCGTCGAGGCCCGCGAGCAGCCCCCGGCGCACCGGCCGCGACAGCGCCCGGAACCGGGTCGGCTCCTGGAGTGTCACGTCACCGCCCGACAGCGCGCAGGCCAGCCGCAGCACATCGGTGACGGTGTCGAGGAGGAGGTCCGCGCCGGCACCGAGCCGGGCCTCGTTGACCACCGCCCGGTTCTCCCGGACCGGGATCGCCTCCGGCTGGGGGCCGAGCGCGCACCGCTCGGCGAGCACCTTGAGGTCACGCAGATCGTCCTCGCCCAGCGGGGTCGTGCTGCCCGCAAGAGCCAGGTACAGGGCGGTGAGTTCGTCGTCCAGCTCCCCGCCGAGATGCAGCACGGTCACCCGGTCGCCCGCCGAGGCGATCAGCTCGTCCTGCGCCGCGAGCAGCTCCTCGTAGGTGTGCTGGTAGCGGCCGTACGTGGGGAGGCTGAGCAGGTCCAGCACCCCGTGCGCCAGCTGCGTCAGCACGTTCTCGCGGGACTTCTCGTCGCCGAGCGCCTTCGCCACGCACCGCGTCCAGAACTCCTCGGTGTCCGGCACGTTCGCCGGGAAGTCGATGAAGTAGGAGTTGTGCCGGACATGGTCGCCCACCATCTCGCTCACGGTCCGCAACGTCCGCCGTGCGGTGTGCACGACCGCGGCCTCGGACAGCCCCGACAATCGGGCCAGCAGCTCCGCCGAGAGCTTGAAGCCCACGTCCATCAGGGCGGCGTCGAACTGCCGCGCGGCGGCGGTGCCTTCGCCGGTGGACCCCTGGGGGGCGGGAAGGCGGTGGGTGTGCCGGATGACCAGCGATGCGAGACTTTGCGCCATTCGGGGATGATCGCAGAGGTGTGCGAACGGGCGCATGGGAGTTTTTTCGTACGGGACCGGTTGTGCACCGGGGGCTGCGAGGGAGGGGGCGGGGGCTGCTGTCGTGTGTCGGCTGCGGGTCGTGAGGGGCTGGTCGCGCAGTTCCCCGAGCCCCTGAGCGTGGCTGCCCCGGACGCCCGGCTATCCGGTCCCGGCGCTGCGGAGATCCTTGACCCGCTTCAGTTTGCCCACCGAGCGTTCCAGGGTTTCCGGGTCCATCACCGTCACCTCCACCGTGACGCCCACGCCGTCCTTGACGGCCTGGGTGATCGCGGAGGCCGCCGATGTCCGCTGCTCCGGGCGGGCGTCCGGCCGTGCCTCGACCTGGACGGTCATGTGGTCCAGGCGGCCCCGCCGGGTCAGCTGGATCTGGAAGTGCGGGGCCACGGCGGGTGTGCGCAGGACGATCTCCTCGATCTGGGTGGGGAAGACGTTCACCCCGCGCAGGATGATCATGTCGTCGCAGCGGCCGGTGACCTTGCGCATCCGGCGGAAGGCGGGGCGGGCGGTGCCGGGGAGCAGACGGGTCAGATCGCGGGTGCGGTAGCGGATGATCGGGAGGGCCTCCTTGGTGAGGGAGGTGAAGACGATCTCGCCCTCCTCGCCCTCGGGGAGCACCGCGTCCGTGAGCGGGTCGACGACCTCCGGATAGAAGTGGTCCTCCCAGATGTGCAGGCCGTCCTTGGTCTCCACGCACTCCTGCGCGACACCCGGGCCGATCACCTCCGACAGGCCGTATATGTCGACGGCGTGCAGGCCCGCCCGCTCCTCGATCTCCCGGCGCATCTCCTCCGTCCACGGCTCGGCCCCGAAGATGCCCACCCGCAGGGAGGACGAGCGCGGGTCCACGCCCTGTTTCTCGAACTCGTCGAGCAGTGTGAGCATGTAGGAGGGGGTCACCATGATGATCTCGGGGCGGAAGTCCTGGATGAGCCGCACCTGGCGGGCCGTCATACCGCCGGAGGCCGGGATCACCGTGCACCCGGCGCGCTCGGCCCCGTAGTGCGCGCCGAGGCCGCCGGTGAACAGGCCGTAGCCGTAGGAGATGTGCACCTTGTGCCCGGGGCGCCCGCCTGCGGCCCGGATCGAGCGGGCGACCACGTCCGCCCACACGGAGAGGTCGTTCTCCGTGTAGCCGACGACCGTGGGGCGCCCGGTGGTGCCGCTGGAGGCGTGCACGCGCCGTACGTCCGCCATGGGCACGGCGAACATGCCGAAGGGGTAGGTGTCCCGCAGATCGGCCTTCGTGGTGAAGGGGAACCGGGCCAGGTCGGCGAGGGAGCGGCAGTCGTCGGGGCCGACCCCGGCCGCGTCGAACTTCTTCCGGTACAGCTCCACATGGTCGTACGCGTGCCGCAAGGTCGCCCGCAGCCGGTCGAGTTGGAGCTCCCGCAGCCCCTCCGGGGTGAGGCGCTCGCCGTCGTCCAGCAGGTCGTGGGGGAGGGGTTCGCCCAGGCTGCTCATCACGGCTCCTTCGTGCCCACCACACCGTGAGCCGACCGACCATTCGGTTGCTGTGCGTCACGGTCATGTAATCCAGGGGTGTCGTCGCCTGTCAAGAAGGCGCTGATCGCGGGAGGGGGCGTGCGGGTCTTGCCCGTCCGCGCGAATCGCGTCACACTGGTACCGAACGAATGGTCGGTTGGGAAGCTGGTATCGATGACGACGACAGACTCCGCCGGAGGGCCGTCCCAGGGCACCGAGGGGCCCCCGGACGCCCAGGACGCGCTCCAGGAGCACTTCGACGCGACGATCGCGCGCGACCAGCGGATCGAGCCACGCGACTGGATGCCCGAGGGCTATCGCAGGACGCTCGTCCGGCAGATCGCGCAGCACGCGCACTCGGAGATCATCGGCATGCAGCCGGAGGGCGAGTGGATCACCAAGGCGCCCTCGCTGCGCCGCAAGGCGATCCTCTTCGCCAAGGTCCAGGACGAGGCCGGGCACGGGCTCTACCTCTACTCGGCGGCGGAGACCCTCGGCGCGGACCGCGCCGACCTGACCCGGCGGCTGATCGAGGGCCGCCAGAAGTACTCGTCGATCTTCAACTACCCGACGGCGAGCTTCGCCGACGTCGGTGTCATCGGCTGGTTCGTGGACGGCGCGGCGATCTGCAACCAGGTGCCGCTGTGCCGGAGTTCGTACGGGCCGTACGCGCGCGCGATGGTGCGGATCTGCAAGGAGGAGTCGTTCCACCAGCGGCAGGGATATGAGCTGCTGCTGACGATGATGCGCGGCACCGAGGCCCAGCGCGAGATGGTCCAGGACGCGGTGAACCGCTGGTGGTGGCCGTCGCTGATGATGTTCGGCCCGCCCGACGACGCCTCGCCCAACTCCGCGCAGTCCATGGCCTGGAAGATCAAGCGGCATTCCAACGACGAGCTGCGGCAGCGCTTCGTCGACATGACCGTCCCACAGGCCGACAAGCTCGGCGTCACCCTCCCCGATCCGGAGCTGCGCTGGAACGAGGAGCGCGGCCGGCACGACTTCGGCACGCCCGACTGGGCCGAGCTGAAGCGCGTGATCACCGGCGACGGACCGTGCAACGACCAGCGCGTGGAGCGACGGCGCACCGCCCACGAGGAGGGCGCCTGGGTGCGCGAGGCGGCCACCGCCCACGCGGCCAGACAGAGCGAGCGAGCCCGGAAGGGGACGGCGGCATGACCGGCACGAACGACGGCGGCACGGCCCGCCCGCACAAGGGCGACTGGCCGCTGTACGAGGTCTTCGTACGGGGCAAGCGCGGCCTGAACCACGTCCATGTGGGCTCGCTGCACGCCGCCGACGACCAGATGGCGCTCACCCACGCCCGCGATCTCTACACCCGCCGCAACGAGGGCGTCTCCCTGTGGGTGGTGCGCTCCGAGCACATCGCCGCCTCCACCCGCGACGAGAAGGACCCCTTCTTCGAGCCCAGCGCCGACAAGGTGTACCGCCACCCCACCTTCTACGACATCCCCGACGACGTCCCGCACATCTGAGGAGCAGGGCATGAGTGACGACCACGTCTACCTGACCCTCGCCGAGGGACACGAGGACGATGCCCGCTGGGCGTACGGCACCGGCTTCGAGGACCCCCTCCACGGCGTGGACACGACCGTGCCCGAGGGCGTGGACGCCGCCGAACTGGCCGCCGACTGCGTCGCGTTGGCCGACGACGCCCTCGTCTCGGCCCAGCGGCTCGCCGAGTGGACCACCCGCGCGCCCGAGCTGGAGGAGGAGGTCGCCCTCGCCAACATCGGCCTCGACCTCCTCGGCCAGGCCCGGCTGCTGTACTCCCGCGCCGGACAGGTCGACGGCACCGGGCGCGGCGAGGACGCGTACGCCTACTTCCGGGACGCGGACGACTTCCGCAACGTCCGCCTCGCCGAACTCCCGTGCGGTGACTTCGCGTTCTCGATCGCCCGGCTGCTCGTCCTGTCCAGCTGGCGCCTCGCGCACTTCGAGCGGCTGGCGGACCACCCCGACCCGGTCCTTTCCGCCATCGCGGCGAAGGGCGTCAAGGAGCTGACGTACCACCGGCAGTACGCCGCCGAGTGGGCCGTACGCCTGGGCGACGGCACGGCGGAGTCGCACCGGCGGATCCGTGCGGCGATGGAGCGAGTGGCCCCGTACCTCGGCGAGTTGTTCACCGCCTGCGACGTACGGGACGAGGTCGCCGCCGTGCTCCGCCAGGTCACCGAGGCGGCCGGGCTGCCGATGCCGGTGTACCGGCCGCTGTCCGGCACGGGCCGCGGCGGCGACCACACCGAGCATCTGGCGCCGCTGCTCGCCGAGTTGCAGAGCGTGGCCCGCGCCCACCCGGAGGCGACATGGTGACCGCCCCGACCGACGTGCGGCGTGCCCGGCACATCGCCGAACAGGTGCCGGACCCCGAGCTTCCCATGCTGACCCTCGCCGACCTCGGCGTCCTGCGGGACGTCGAGCTGACCGACGACGGCACGGTGGTCGCGAGCCTGACCCCGACCTACTCCGGCTGCCCGGCCATGGCCGAGATGCGCGCGGACGTGGCGGCCCGGCTGCGCGCCGCCGGGTACGAACGGGTGGAGATCCGCACGGCCCTGACCCCGCCCTGGACCACCGACTGGATCACCGAGGCCGGCCGCCGCAAGCTCACCGAGCACGGCATCGCCCCGCCCGGAGCGGCCCCCCGAGGCCCGGTCCCGCTCCTCCTGTCGCCCACCCGCCGCACGGTCGCCTGCCCCCTCTGCGGCTCGGCGGACACCGAGGAGACCTCCCGCTTCGCCGCCACGTCCTGCAAGTCCCTGTGGCGCTGCCGCGCCTGCCGCGAGCCGTTCGAGCACGTCAAGGAGATCTGATGGAAGGCCTCAAGGAAGAACCGACGGCCACCGCGCCGCGCCCGCGCGCCCGCCGCCGCCCGGCCTTCCACACCCTGCGGGTCACCTCCGTGCGGCCGCTCTGCGAGGACGCCGCCGCCGTCGGGTTCGACATCCCGGACGAACTGGCGGAGGAGTTCGCGTTCGCGCCCGGCCAGTCGCTGACGCTGCGGCGCGAGATCGACGGACGCGACGAACGCCGCTCCTACTCGATCTGCTCGCCGGCCGGTTCGGCGCCGCGTATCGGGGTGCGGGTGGTGCCGGACGGTCTGTTCTCGTCGTGGCTCGTGAACGACGTACGGCCCGGCGACACGGTCGACGCCATGGCCCCCACCGGCTTCTTCACCCCCGACCTCACCGTCCCCGGCCACCATGTGCTGATCGCGGCGGGCTCCGGCATCACCCCCATGGTCTCCATCGCCGAGTCGGTCCTGGCCGCCGACGCCCGCTCGACCGTGACCCTCTTCTACGGCAACCGCCGCAGCGGCACGGTGATGTTCGCGGACGAACTCGCCGACCTGAAGGACCTGTACCCGGCCCGCTTCCAGCTCGCCCACGTCCTGTCCCGCGAACCCCGCGAGGCCGAGGTGCTGTCGGGCCGCCTCGACGCCGAACGCCTCTCGGCACTGATCGACGCCCTCGTCGACGTCGGCACGGCGGACCACTGGTGGCTGTGCGGCCCGCACGGCATGGTCCGCGACGCCCAGCGGGTCCTGACCGGCCTCGGCGTGCCGGCCGACCGCGTCCACCAGGAGTTGTTCTACGCCGATGACGAGCCCGTACGGGAGGCGCGGCACGAGGAGGCCGCCGCCGAGGGGCCCGTCAGCGAGGTCACCGTCACCCTCGACGGGCGCTCCACCACCGCCGCGCTCTCCCGTGAGCGCAGCATCCTCGACGGCGCCCAACGAACACGCCCCGACCTGCCCTTCGCCTGCAAGGGCGGCGTCTGCGGCACCTGCCGCGCCCTCGTCACCGACGGCAAGGCCGACATGCGCCGCAACTTCGCGCTCGAACCGGCGGAGGTTGCCGCCGGGTATGTCCTGACCTGTCAGTCGTACGCGGTGTCGGAGACGTTGGTGGTGGACTACGACACGTGAAGGGGCTTTTGAGGCCGGATTGTCGAGTGCGGGCCCGGTGGGGCTTCTCGCGCAGTTCCCCGCGCCCCTCAAGATTCAGGCCCCTGCGGGCCTGAAAGACCACGGCCCCGCCGGCCTGAAAAGCGACGGGGCTGCGGGTTGAAAAGCACGGGGCGCAGCCCCTGCTTTTCAGGGGCGCGGGGAACTGCGCGACCAGCCCCCACTCACCCGCACCCGACAACGCACCGTCCCCACCGGCCCCCCACCCACCGTCACCCCTGATGCAACCGCTCCACCAGAATGTCGATCACCAACGGCGTACGCGGCCCGAAGCTGAGCAGCACCCCGTCCTCCAGATCCACCACCCGCCGATCCATCCCGGCCGGCGTCTCCTTGATCCCGGGAATCTCCACGAGCCCGTCGACCCCACCGACCGACTCGAGCCCCTTGCTCATCATCAGGATCACATCGGGCTGCGCCTTGACGAGCGCCTCGCTGGTGATCGGCGTGAACGGCTTGGACAGCCCGGCCACCACCCCCGCGTCCTCCGCCCCCGCGGCCGAGATGAGGGAATCGGCCCCGGACCCCTTCCCACCGATGAGGTACACGGCAGCCGAGCCCCGCATGTACAGGAACGCCACCTTCGGCGTACTCCCCTCGGGCACCGCCGCCCGCGCCGCCTTCAGCTCGTCCGCGAAACGCCGGTTGAGCGCCTTGCCGGCCGCTGGAACACCCAGTGCCTCGGCGACCCGGGTCGTCCGCGTGCTCACGTCGGCGAGTTCGTTGGCCGGATCGAGGACGACCACGGGGACTCCGGCGTCACGGATCTGGTCGATGGCCTCGCTGGGCCCGGTGTCGGTGTCGGCGAGCACGACGGTCGGCTCCAGCGAGAGCACGCTCTCCGCGCTCACATCGTGCGCCTTGGTCACCTGGGGAAGGCTCTTGGCCTCCTCGAAGGTCGCGGTGATGTCCCGGCCGACGACCTTGTCCCCGAGGCCGAGCGTGAACACGATCTCCGCGATGCCCCCGTTGAGCGGCAGGATCCGCGAGGCGTCCTCGACGGTGACCTCGCGGCCGTCGGAGGAAGCCACCGTGACGGGCAGCTTCGGCGTCGGCGCCTCGCCCTCCAACGGGACGACGGAGTTCGTCTTCAACTGCTTCTGGGCCGCGGCCGCCCGCGCGCTCGCGGACGACACCGAGGGCTTCGCTCCCTTTGCGTCCCCGTCCCCGTCGCCGCCTGCGCATCCGGCCGCCAGCATCGCGATAGCAACGGCCAGTGCGGCAACTCCCCTGCGGGCTATGGTGAGTTGAGGTCTTCCGGACCTGCGCATCGAACCGCCTTCCATGTCTACCGTTCGAACCAGGTGTTCGTTAGTTTAGGTTAGCCTTACCTGAGTTTCCTATGGTGGGAGTGCTGACAGCGATGCACAGATGTGGCCTACGAGCCCTGCGCGCAGCCCCGGCGGCGGTCGCCGTCGCGAGTGCCCTGATCCTCTTCCCGGCCCCCTCGGCGACGGCCGCCGGCGGCTCCGCGACCGGCCCCGAGGACCAGAAGCTCACCGTCTCCAAGTCCTCCGGACTCGACCCGGACGGCGAGACGGTCACCGTGTCCGGCACCGGCTACAACACCGAGAAGGGCATCTACGTCGCCTTCTGCGTGGACAACGGCGCCGGCAAGACCCCCACTCCCTGCATCGGCGGCGTCGACATGTCCGGCGACTCCGGTGCCTCGGTGTGGATCTCCTCCAACCCGCCCTCGTACGGGGAGGGGTTGGCCAAGCCGTACAAGGGCAGCGGGCACAAGGGCACGTTCTCCGTGCGACTCAAGGTGCGGGCCAAGGACACCAACACGGACTGCGCGAAGTCCGGGGTGACCTGCTCCGTGATCACCCGCAACGACCACACCCGGGGCGGCGACCAGAGCCAGACGGTCCGTATCCCGGTGACCTTCGCCGGTGCCGACGGCGGCAGCGGCGACGACTCCGGCGCCGACAGCACACCGACCCCGTCGGCCAGTACGAGCACGACGACCACCGGGGGCACCGGCAGCACCGCCGGCACGTCGGGCGACACGAACACCTCGGACGACCCGCTGGCCGACACCGGCAGCGCCGCCGTGCCGCTCGGCATCACCGCGGCCGGGCTGGTCGCGGCGGGCGGGGCGGCCTGGGTCTGGGCGCGCCGACGCCGTACCGCCGGCGCGGCCGGAGGCGCGGACCCGAGCTGACGTTATGCCGACGACAGCCGCACACAAGCCAGTCGACGCCCCCCCGACCGGGGCGTCCCGTCGGCCGCTCGGCCGACATTCCAGGGAGGACTTCGAGGTGATGAACAGACCTGGTGCCGCCGTGACGGCGGCGGGCGCGCTGCTCGCCCTGCTCTGCCAGGGCACGGCGACGGCACTGGACGCGGACGGGGCGCCACGGGAGGTGTCCGGCGGATTCGCCGGCTGGGGCCCGACGTTCGGGGCGTCCACCGGCACCGACGCGACGGTGACCGCCGAGGCGCCCGCGGTGCGCGGCTCAGGCGGCCGGACCTGGTTCCCCGTCGACGGCGGCAGCGCGGCCCCGAAAGCCGGGGACGCGGACGTCGAACTCGACGGCTCGATCCGTCTGTCCGGCGCCGGGACCGGCACACTGACCCTCAGTGAGCTGCGCCTGCGGCTCGACGGCGGCACCGGCACTCTTCGGGTGCGGGCCGAACGGGCGGGGGAGAGCGGCGATCTGACGCTGGCTCAGGTCGGCACGGGTTCCGCCGCGCCGACCGTGCGCGGCGGCGGCGCGACCTGGTCGGGCCTGCGCGTGTCGCTGACCGCCGAGGGTGCCGGACTGCTCGCCGAGTGGAGCGGGCGTTCGTACGCGGCGGGGGACGAACTCGCCCCGCTCGACGTGACCGTGGGCACCGGCACCTCAGGGGCGGACCGGCCGGAGGACGCGTCTGGCGACGACACTCCCTCGCCGACCCCGGACGCGGACGGCGCGGCGGCGACGCCCGGCTCCGAGGGGGAGGCCGACCCGGAATCCGTAGCGGCCACCCCCTCCGCGGCCGTGAATCTCACGAGCCTGGCCCCGGGTGCCGAACAACGGGTCACCGGCGCGGGTTTCGCCCCGGGTGAGGTCGTGCTGGTCGCGATCGACGACGACACCCGCTACCAGACCGTGGCCGACGACTCGGGCGAGGTCGCCCGTGACTTCCCGGTGTACGACACGGCGGCCAAGGGTGTGCACAAGGTCCGGTTGTACTCCGTGACCGGGGGCCGCGAGGCCGCCGCGGAGTTCACCGTGATCGGCGGCGAAACGCCTTCCTGAGCAAGGTACTTGTGACGTCCTTTGCCTTCTGTTGACAAAGAGATCAAGACCAAGGTTAGGTAAGCCTTACCTAAGTGTTGATGGGGTGTCCCTGTCGACCGCTGACGAGAAAGGTCCTCTCCCGATGAGAGTCGTTCCTTCCGCCCGTACCGCCGCCCGCGCAGGTCTCGCCGTCGCCGCCGCCTCCGCCCTCACCCTGGGCCTCGCCACCTCGGCCTCCGCCGCCACCTCGACCCGCTCGATCGTCGACGGCGGCACCACCTACAACCTGTCCGTGACCGCGCCGAACTCGGCCACCGCGGCGGGCCAGGTCATCACCGTCTCCGGCTCCGGCTTCAACACCGGCCAGGGCATCTACGTCGGCCTCTGTGTCGTCAACGGCGCCCAGGGCGCCAACAAGCCCACCCCCTGCCTCGGCGGCCAGGACGAGACCGGCGCCACCGGCGCCTCGCACTGGATCAACAACACGTTCGGCGGCCTGTTCGCCAACAGCTCCAAGTTCGGCACCGGCGGCACCTTCAGCGTCAACATCTTCGTCAAGGCCACCCTCGACGACGGCAGCGTCTGCGGCGAGGACGTCACCTGCGCCGTGGTCACCCGCGCCGACCACTTCGACAGCAGCGACCGCAAGTACGACGTCCACGTCCCGATCAGCTTCTCGTAATCACCCGCTCCGGCCGGGCCCCCTTCGCCACGGGGCCCGGCTCTCGGCGTCCCCGGGTGCGGGGCGCACCCGACGAATGAGGAACCCATGACAGACGACACGACGGCCCGGCGGCGGCCGGGCCGCGCGGCCCGGTTGTGGCTGAGACGCCCCGCGGCGCTTCTCGGAGCCGCCGCCCTGGTGACCGCCGCGGTCACCGCCGTCACGGTGAGCACCGCCGCCCAGGCCGCCGACACCCCGAAGACCGGCCATGGCGCGAACGGCCAGAAACTGACCGTCTCCGCCTCCGCCGACCTCGACCCCGACGGCGAGAAGCTGCGGGTCACCGGCTCCGGGTACGACACGGCCAAGGCCGTCTACGTCGCCCTGTGCAAGGACAACGGGGACGGCAAGATCCCCTCCCCGTGCATCGGCGGCGCCGACCAGAGCGGCACCGGCAGCTCCTCCCACTGGATCGTCCCCAAGGGCGACCCGTACGAGGGCACCCTCGCCATCGCCTGGGGCGCGGGCGGCACCTTCGACGTCGAGATCGACATCAAGGCCAAGGACAACGGCGTCGACTGCGCCCAGGTCGTCTGCTCCGTCGTGACGCGGGTCGACCACCGCAACTCCGGCGACCGCTCCCAGGACGTCCGCGTCCCGGTCGCCTTCGAGGGCCAGGACACCGGCGGCGGTGACGGCGGCGAGGGCGAGGACGTGCCCGCCGGCACGTACAGCTACGTCGAGTCCGGCGCGTTCCCGGCGGCCGGTAAGGTCAACGATCTCCTGCTGCACCCGGACTCCAAGAAGCTGTACGCGGGTTCGGACAATTTCGCCGCCTCCGGGGACGTCGACGAGCGCGGCCTGCACATCCTCGACCCGGCGGACGGCAAGAGCCTCGGCCACATCGCCCAGGCGCCGGGCAGCACCGGCACGCTCGCTCCCCGGGCCGTCGTACGGATCGCCGCCCCGCTCGCCGGTGACGGCGCCGTCTTCCAGTTCGCGCTGCGCGGCATCGGCACCGCCGAGGCCGGCGACGCGGCCGTGGCCGGCAAGTGGATCGCCGGCGCCAACATCAGCGGCATCGGCCCCGGCACCAAGGACACCACCGTCCTGGTCGCCCAGGGAGAGCAGCTCTCCGAGGCCGACATCGCCACCGCCGTCCCGCTGGAGAACCGCACCCTCACGCTGCCGGGCGGCTCCGTGCTCGGCGTCGACAAGGCACGCAAGGCCGCCTGGTCCGCGGGCTCCACCGGCGGCACCCTCCGCCGTGTCGACACCGGCTCCTTCACCGTCACCGCCACGGCGGAACTCCCCGCCGGGGACGTCCAGTTCGTCGAGGCGGACCCGGCCACCGGCAACGCCTGGGCCGGCAGCGGCAACACCGTGCGCGTCTACGACAAGGACGCCAAGCTCCTGAAGGCGATCGAGGGACCGGACGAGGCCGCCGATATCGCCTTCGACACCGCCACCGGCCGGGCCTTCGTCGTCTGGCAGGACAACGGCGACTCCGGCAACGGCGGCGACAGCACCAGCCACCTCGGCGTGTACGACACCACCACCTACGCGGCGGCCGTCGCGTCCACCAGGCTGCCGGACAACGACTCCCAGAACGGCTCGGCCTCGATCGCGGTCGCCCCGGGCGGCAGCACCGTCTACGTCAGCAGCCCCTCCGAGGGCGAGATCACCAAGCTCGACCGCCATATGTCCCCCAAGGTCACCCAGTCCCCGACCGACCGGACCGTGGCACCGGGCGACGAGGTCTCGTTCGTCGCGGCGGCCGAGGGTACCCCCGCGCCCGACGTGTCATGGGAGGTCAGCACGGACGGCGCCCAGACCTGGTCCGTGATCAAGGGCGCGACGAAGAACACGTACTCCTTCAAGGCGCGGGCGGCGCACGACGGTTACGAGTACCGCGCGGTGTTCAAGAACTCCGCCGGCACCACCCGCACCGCGCCCTTCACCCTCACCGTCACCGAGGCCGACGACACCACCACCGGCGGCGGGAACGGCGAGGAGGGCGACGAGCCGTCCGGCACGAAGACCGTCACCGGCTCCGAAGGCCAGAAGCTCACCGTCACCCCGGTCAACAACCTCGCCACCGAGAAGCAGACCCTCAAGGTCACCGGCTCCGGCTACGACGAGAAGAAGGGCGTCTACGTCGCCCTCTGCGTCGACAACGGCGCCGGCGAACTGCCCACCCCGTGCATCGGCGGCGTCGACATGACCGGCGGGTCGCACTCCTCCGCGTGGATCTCCTCCAACCCGCCGGACTACGGCGAGGAGTTGGCGATCCCGTACGAGGACGGCGGCAAGTTCGAGGTCGAGCTGACCGTCGACGCCAAGGACGAGTACACCGACTGCTTCAAGGCCAAGTGCGTCCTCGCCACCCGCGCCGACCACACCCTGTCCGGCGACCGCTCGCAGGACGTCAAGGTCCCGGTCGCCTTCGTCGGCCAGGACCCCGTGGACACCGACGACGGCAGCGACGGCGGCACCTCCACCGGCGGCGGCTCCAGCAGCGGTTCGACGTCCAGCGGCGGCGGCAGCACGTCCGGTACCTCCGGCACCTCCGGTGTCAGCGGCACGGGCGGCAGCACGACCACCGGGGGCGGCGGCAGTCTCGCTTCCACCGGCCTGACCGTCCTCGGCGTGGCCGCATCGGCCGCCGCGCTCACCGTGACGGGCTGGATCCTGCACCGGCGCGCCCGGGCGGCGGCACACGGCACGGCGGCCTGATCCACCAGACCGCACGGGGCCCGGTCCGCCGATTCGTTCGGCGGACCGGGCTCCCGCCGTCTCACCCCGTGGCCACGATCCAGTCGTACGCCTCCCGCGCCGTGAACTCCCCCTGCCCGCCCCGCACCAGCAGCCCCGCCGTCGCGAACGCCGGATCGTCCGCCTGGCCGGTGACGTACGGGACCGCGACGCACCGCATCCCGGCCGCGTGGGCGGCGGTGGCGCCCGGCGCCGCGTCCTCCAGGACGACACAGTCGGCCGGGGCGGCGCCCAGGCGGCGGGCGGCCTCCAGGAACACATCGGGCGCCGGCTTGCCGCGGTCGACCTCGTCCGCCGACACGACGGTCCGCAGATGAGCGTCGAGCCCCGTGCCGCCGAGGATCACCTCGATCGCCTCGCGCGACGACCCCGAGGCCACGGCCATGGCCACTCCCTCGGCCGCCAGCAGCTCCACGAGCTTCCGCATCTCCGGATAGACCCGGGTACCGGTGCGCGCCAGCTCCAGATAGTGACGGTTCTTGGTGGCGACGACCGTCTCGACCGGGGCGGCGAGGTCGTAGCGCTCCCTCCAGTCCGCGACCGTCTCCCGCAGGCTGATGCCCACGTACCGCTCGTGGTCCGCCCAGGTGAAACCGGTGACCCCGTGCTCGGCGAGGGTCCGCAGACTCGCCTCGTAGTAGTTCGGCTCGCTGTCCACGAGCGTTCCGTCGAGATCGAAGATGACCGAAGTGCTGCGGATGATGCTCATGGACTCCAGGGTGCCAGGGGGCCGCCGGGCCCCTGACTCAGCTCCTCGCCGCCCGGCCCGCCGCCGAGCCGATCGACTCGACCAGCGGCGCCAGCCGGTACGGCACCCGCTCCCTGAGCGCCACCTCCGTGCGCGTGCGCACCACGCCCGGCAGGCTGATCAGTGCCTGGATGACGTCCTCCAGATGCGCGTTGTCCCGGGCCACGACCCGGGTCAGGAGATCGCCGCCACCCGTGATCGAGAACGCCTCGATGATCTCCGGTACGGCCGCCAGCGCGTCCCCGACGTCGTCGAGGTGCCCCTGGGTCACCTCGATGTGCACGAAGGCCAGCACCGGGTGGCCGAGCGCGGCGGGGGAGAGCGACGGAGCCGTACCGGTGATCACACCGTCGCGTTCCAGCCGGTCGAGACGGGCCTGGAGCGTGCCCCGGGCGACCCCGAGGACCCGGGCGTACTCCCGCACGCTGGTACGCGGCCGCTCCAGGAGCAGTCGCAGGATACGGGTGTCGAGCTCGTCCACGGCCATGGTCCGTTGGCCTCCCTCTGTCCGTCGATGATCACCGGAAACTGTACCAATGGCCCAGTGGACCGCACGCCGGTTGAGCCAGCGGCTCTCTGATGCTTTCCTGAGGACCATCGATGGCGCCGCGCAGCGCAGGACGGCAATGAGGCCGGTCCGTGCCCGCGGCGCCATTTCCATGCCGGAACGGGCGTGGTCGAACTCGGAGGGGCCCGCACGGGCCGAAGGCGAACGGGAGAGGGGCGGGCGGCCGGCGGTGAAGAGGATGTTCATGGCTCCGGACCCGGGGCTGCTGAGGCTGCGGGTGTCGCTGCGGGCGGTGCTCGGCATCGGTCTCGCGGTGACCGTGTCGGAGCTGGCCGGGATGTCGCTGACCGCCTCGATCACGGCCGGACTCACGGCGCTCCTCGCCCTGTTCACGGTCACCGACCCGACCGTGCGCGGCCAGGCGGTCACCACCGCGCTGCTGCCCGCCGCCGGCTTCCCGGTCCTCGCCCTGGCGACGGTGCTGCACGACGTTCCGGCGCTGCGGGACGCGACGTGGCTCGTCGTGATCTTCTGCGGTGTCCACGCCCGCCGCTGGGGCCCGCGCGGTCACGCGCTCGGCATCTTCGCCTTCATGACCTTCTTCGTCACCCAGTTCCTGCACGCACTCCCCGGCCAACTGCCCGAGCTGTACACCGCGATGACCCTCGCCCTGACCGCCTCCTCCGCCGTGCGCTTCGGCGCCTGGTGCATCGAGCGGCGCACCCCGCCGACGCCCGTGCCCGCCCCCGGGGACGGCCGCGGACTGGCCCGGTCCACCACCCGCCAGGCCTTCCAGGCGAGCGCGGCCTGCGCCTTCGCGATGGCCGCCGGGCAGGTCCTCTCGCAGGAACGCTGGTACTGGGCCGTCGGCACCGCCTGGTGGATCTTCGTGAACACCACCTCGCGCGGCGAGACCCTGGTCCGCGGCTTCCGACGCGTCCTCGGCACGGTCAGCGGCATCGCCGTCGGCCTCCTCGTCGCCGTACCCCTGCACGGCGCCCCCGCCCCCACCGCCGCACTCGTCGCCGTCTGCGTGTTCGGCATCTTCTACACGGCCGCCGTGTCGTACTCCTGGATGATGCTCTGCGTCACCGTCATGGCGGGCCTGCTCTACGGCCTCCTCGGCGTCCTGGACCCGGCGCTCCTCGTCCTCCGCCTCGCGCAGACCGGCGTCGGCGCGCTCGGGGCCGCGCTCGCGGTGGCGCTGATCCTGCCGGTCACGACACACGCCGTCACCGACCGGTGGGTGCGGCGGGCCCTGCACGCGGTGCACGGCTGCACCGCGACGGCGGCCAGGCGCCTGGCGGGCGACCCGACTGCGGACCCGGCGCCGCGCGTGGCAGAGCTGGAAGCACTCCTGGGGCGCGTACGACTGTCCCTCGCGCCCCTGGTCCACCCGCTCAACCCGCTGCGGCGGCGCAAGGAACGGGCCCGCCGGGTGCTCGCCCTGCTGGACGACTGCGCCCGGGAGGCCCATGGCCTCGCCGCCGTCGCCGCCGACCCGGACGCCTCCCACGACGCCCGCCTCACCGCCGCGTGCCGCCGAGTCGAATCGGCCGTCGAAACCCTGGTAGGCGCGACCCCGGTCCACCCCGCCCCGCCCCACGCCTCCACACCCGCCCACCACCCCCACGCAGACCGTGCCCTGGCCCACCTACAGGCCCTGGAACGCGCCCTCACAGAACTGGCCCACCCCCTGCACACCGCTGCTCCGGCCCACGCCTGACTTCAGGGGGCGAGTTCTTCGACTGCGGGCCCGGTGGGGCTTCTCGCGCAGTTCCCCGCGCCCCTGAAAAGCATGGGTCGCCCCCGGCGCTTTTAAGGGGCGCGGGGAACTGCGCGATCAACCCAACACAACCCGCACCCGCCCACAATCCAGCACCCCCCGAGCCAGTAGGCGCAAGGGGGGTCAAAGGGGCACAGCCCCTTGAGGATGGGACGGGTAGGGGCGGCGGGGGCGAAACCCTCTGGTCTAGACCTGCTGCTACCCTCGCCCGCACAAAGACGAGCAGGCGAGGGGACGAACCATGGCACCAACGACAACACCCGGCAGACGACGGGCCTACATAGGCTCGTTCACCTCGGCCGGAGGCCCAGGCATCCTCACCACCACCGTGAACGAGAGAACCGGCGCCCTGACCCCCCTCACCACCACGGCCGACACCCCCGACCCGTCCTACCTCGCCCTCTCCCCGGACGGCACCACCCTCTACGCGGTCGGCGAGCAGCCCGACGGCACCATCGCCGCCTACCGGGTGACGGACGACAAGCTCGAGTTGACCGGCCCCCCGGTGACGGTCGGCGCCGCCCCCACCCACCTCACCCTGCACGCCGACCACGTCCTGACCGCCGACTACGGCTCCGGCAGCATCACCGCCGTCCCCCTGCACCCCGACGGCACCCTCAAGGTCGCCGCGTCCGGCACGCTCTGGCACACCGGATCGGGCCCCGACCCCGGCCGCCAGCAGGAGCCACACGCCCACCAGGTCCTGCCCGCCCCGGACGGCCACCGCTTCCTCGGCGTCGACCTCGGCACGGACTCGGTCCGGGTGTGCGCGCTGGAGGACGGCGTCCCCGTCGTGCACCACGAGACGCCGCTGCGACCGGGCTCGGGCCCACGCCACCTCGCCGTCCACCCGGACGGATCGTACGTCTATGTGCTGAACGAACTGGCCCCCACCATCACCGTGTGCCGCTGGCACGGCGCCGAGGGCTCTGAGGGCCCGCTGGAGGCGCTGGGAGAGGTCCCGGTGCTCCCGGGAGCCCCGGAGGGCGACGCGTACCCCTCGGGCGTCGCCGTGTCCCCCGACGGCCGCTTCGTGTGGACGGCCACCCGCGGCACGGACGTCCTCTCCGTGCTCGCCGTTGAGGGGGACACGCTGCGCCTGGTCACGACCGTGCCCTGCGGCGGCCACTGGCCGCGCGCCCTCACCTACGCGGCCGGGACGCTGTACGTGGCCAACGAGCGCTCGGGCGACGTCACCTGGTTCACGGTCGACCAGGAGACGGGCGTACCGACCCGAGGCGGCTCGATCGAGGCACCCGCGGCCTCCTGCGTCGTCCTGAACGTCTGAGACCGGACCCCGCTACGGCCCCCGGACATGGCCGCGCGGTCGCGCGTACGCATGCGGCGAGGCCGTACGGGTCGCGGTCGGGGACCGGGCACCGGGCTCAGCGGACCGGCATGCCCTGCGGCTGCTGCGGCGCGATGCCGAGCGCGGTCGTGTACTTGCCGAGCGCCAGCTTGCCGATCGCCGGGTAGGGGCCGAGCGCCTCGGCGGCGGAGCAGCCCGCCTCCGTCGCGGCCGCCTCGATCAGACCGGCGTCGATCTCCGGCCCTATCAGGTACGGCGCGAGCGCCAGCTGCTGGGAGCCCGAGGAGCGCAGCTGCTCGGCGACGGAGGTGATCGAGCCCTCCTGGTCGAGGGCGGCGGCCATCACCGGCACGGCGAGGCGCGCGGCCAGCAGCATGCCCGTGATCCCGGCGGCCTGCACGGCCTCCTCGCCGCCCACGGTGGCGAGGACGATGCCGTCCGCGGCGGTGGCGACGGTGAACAGCCGGGCCCGGTCGGCGCGCGCCAGACCGGCCTCGGACAGGCGCACGTGCAGCGCCTCGGCGAGCAGCGGGTGCGGGCCGAGGACATCGGTCAGCTCGGCCGCGATCCGGCTCTCCATGACGGCCTGGCGGACCTGGCGCAGCGTGGCGCTGTCCGGACCGGCC
Organism: Streptomyces sp. NPDC001868; assembly: GCF_040297125.1. Taxonomy (NCBI): domain Bacteria; kingdom Bacillati; phylum Actinomycetota; class Actinomycetes; order Kitasatosporales; family Streptomycetaceae; genus Streptomyces; species Streptomyces sp. NPDC001868. The sequence continues at coordinate 131,794 of NZ_JBEOYO010000004.1, forward strand.
AGCAGGGGCACGACGACGGCGACGAGGCCTTCGGGCTCCTTGACGTCCAGGCCGGCGGCGCGCGCCTGCTCGTAGCGGGCGGTGCGCTCCTCGGCGGCGTGCGTGAGCACCGACTGCAGTGTGGGGAACTCGTCGGCACCCCCGTCGACGTAGCCGATGCGGGCGTCGAGGCCGGGCAGCTCGGAGCGCGCGATGCTCACGACCTCCTCGGCGAGGCTGCGCGTGGCGGCGCTGGGCGTGCCGGGCACCGCGAGGACGAGCGCGGGCGCGCCCTCGGGAGCCGCCAGGGGCTCCGGGCGGCGGTGCCGCCCGGGCTGGCGGGGTCGCGGCATTCGTACTGGCAGGCCGGACGCGGGCCCAGTGGGGGAACTCATGGCGCCGCATGTTACTGGCTTCTTGGGCTCCCCTGTTCGGGGAGGGTGCAGGTGAGCGGTATCCGTCCGGATTTGTCTGATGAGTTACGGCTCGATCAGGGCCGATCGATACCGCATTTATCTGCTGAGGGGTGTTCTTGGGTGCCCACGGTGATGCTTGTCCGACAGGCTGGATTGATCCCTGTTTCAGGTACTATTTTTCGGCCACCACGTACAACATCCGCTCGTCGTACGGCAACCCGAGCCCGCCACCCGCCAGCGCGGCCGCGATACGCACCGCGCCGACCAGCGGATCCCCTTCCGCCGGCACCCGTCGCGCGTGCGGCAACCGGTGCGCCAACTCGGCCTCCAGGGGGACGAGCAGCGGATCGCCGAGCTTGAACAGACCGCCGGTCAGGGCCACTCGGGGCTCGCCCGAGGCCGGGACCGGGTCGTCGGGGTGGGGGGCCGGACAGACGGCGGCAGCCGCGTCGGCCATGTGCCGGGCCGCCTCGCGCAGGACGTCCGCCGCCACCGGGTCGTCCCCGGCGCAGGCGGCGACCTCGGGCGCGAAGGAGGCGAGGACCGCCGGGCGGTCGGGTCTCGGGTAGAGCAGGCCGGGCAGCCCGACCATCGGGCCGAACATCGTCTCGGCGCGGGCCAGCAGCCGGGCCGACCCGCCGGTCCGGCCGTCGTGGGCCCGCAACGCCGCCTCCAGCCCCGCCCGTCCGATCCACGCCCCGCCGCCGCAGTCCCCGAGCAGATGGCCCCAGCCGTCCGCCCGGCGCCAGCTCTCCAGGTCCGTGCCGATCGCGATCAGCCCCGTGCCCGCGGCGATCACGGCGCCCGGCCGTGTACCGAGGGCGCCGGTGTACGCGGTGACCGCGTCGGCCGCCAGCGCGATCCGCCGCACCCCCAGCTCCCGCGTCAGCGCCGACGGCAGCTCGTCGCGCAGCTGGTCGCCGAGTGTCGCGAACCCGGCGGCCCCGAGGGCCACCGCGACCGGACGGCCGCAGCCGGCGTCGTCGAGCAACCGCCGTGCCAGGGGCAGCAACCGCTCCAGCAGCTGCCCCGCGTCGATACCGCGCGCACCGGTCCGCACCGGCTCCCCGGACACGAGCGGCTCGCCGAGCACCTCGGTGCCCCGGGCCAGTACCGCCCGCAGTCCGGAGCCGCCGGAGTCCACGGCGAGCACGACCGGGGGCTCACCGCCGGTCATGGCAGACGCCAGTCCACGGGAGCGCCGCCCTGGCGGGCCAGCAGGTCGTTGGCGCGGCTGAAGGGGCGGGAGCCGAAGAAGCCCCGGTCGGCGGAGTAGGGGGAGGGGTGAGCGGACTCGATGGCCGGCAGGTCGCCGAGCAGCGGGCGCAGATTGCGGGCGTCCTTGCCCCACAGGATGGAGACCAGGGGGCGCCCGCGTGCGGCCAGCGCTCGTATCGCCTGCTCGGTGACCTCCTCCCAGCCCTTGCCTCGGTGCGCGGCCGGCTTGCGCGGGGCCGTGGTGAGCGCCCTGTTGAGCAGCAGCACGCCCTGCTGGGTCCAGGGCGTCAGGTCGCCGTTGGACGGCTGGGACAGCCCCAGGTCGGTGTTCAGCTCCCGGTAGATGTTGAGCAGGCTGCCCGGCAGCGGCCGTACCTCCGGCGCGACCGAGAAGGACAGCCCCACCGCGTGCCCCGGGGTCGGATAGGGGTCCTGCCCGACGATGAGGACGCGGACGTCGTCGAAGGGCTGCTGGAAGGCCCTCAGGACATTGGATCCGGCGGGGAGATAGGTGCGTCCCGCGGCGATCTCCGCGCGCAGGAAGTCGCCCATCTCGGCGATCCTCCCGGCCACGGGTTCGAGGGCCTTCGCCCAGCCGGGTTCGACGATTTCATGCAACGGTCGTGGTGCCACGGCGTCACCCTACTGCCGTAACGGCCATGACGATCAACCGGCGATCGGCGGGTGATCGATAGTGATCGCTTCGATGATGAACTCGACGGAATTCGGGCCGACTTGATGGACGGATTCCCTGCCCTCCCCTCGGCTCGCCCCGCTCACTCAGCCGACGACCGCCGCCCGCACACACAGCACGTCCGGCAGATGCGACGCCAACTGTCGCCAGCTGTCGCCGTCGTCCGCCGACGCGTACACCTCGCCGTTGCGGTTGCCGAAGTACACGCCCGCCGGGTCCGCGTCGTCCGCGCACATCGCGTCGCGCAGGACCGTGCCGTAGTGGTCCTCCGTCGGGAGTCCCGCCGACAGCGGCTCCCAGCTCCTGCCCGCGTCCGCCGTGCGGAAGACCCGGCAGCGGTGGTCGGCGGGGACGCGGTCCGCGTCGGCGTTGATCGGGAAGACATAGGCGGTGTCCCCGCGGTGCGGATGGGCGACCGCGGCGAAGCCGAAGGTGGAGGGCAGGCCCGCGCCGATGTCCTCCCAGTGCGCGCCCGCGTCGTCACTGCGGTACACACCCCAGTGGTTCTGCAGATACAGCCGGTCGGGGGTGGCCGCGTCCCGGGCCACCTTGTGCACGCACTGGCCGAACTCCGGGTTGGGGTCCGGCAGGAACACCGCGGAGACACCGGAGTTGGACGGCGACCAGCTCGAACCGCCGTCCGCGGTGCGGAACACCCCGGCGGTGGAGACGGCCACCGTCACCGCGCGCGGGTCGCGCCGGTCGGTGAGGACCGTGTGCAGCCCCTCGCCGCCGCCACCCGGCACCCACTTGTCGCGCGTCGGGTGCTCCCACAGCGGCCGGACCAGCTCGAAGGACTCCCCCCGGTCCTCGGAGCGGTACAGCGCGGCCGGTTCCGTGCCCGCGAACACCACGTCCGGCTCGGCGGCCGACGGGTGCAGCTGCCACACGCGCTCCAGCGAGGCCCCGGTGTCCTTGGGGAACTTGACGGCCGGGCGGGCGGGCTCGGTCCAGGTGCGGCCGAGGTCGTCGGAGTGGAAGACGGACGGGCCCCAGTGGGCGCTGTCGCCGCCGACGAGCAGCCGGGGGGTGTCCGTACGGGTGTCGATCGCGATCGCGTAGACGGCCTGCGCGTTGAAGTACGGACTCTCGTCGAACTCCCAGACGCCCGCGCGTCGTCGCCCGATGAACAGTCCCTTGCGTGTGCCCACGGTGAGCAGTACGTCAGCCATCTCGGCCACCTCCCGGACATCGTCGTCCCAGTCACCGGCCAGTCTGCACCCCACCACTGACAGTCACCCCTCGGGACACCTCCGCCGCAGGTCAGCGGGCATGGCGGTGGGCCTGGCGCGGGCCGGGGCCCGTCCGGCCCCGGTGGGGTGACCCATGTCGCATGAGCAGCGGGCGGACCGCCGCCGTATGGGAGAGCGGTCCGGCAGTCCTGCGCGTGTGAGGGAGGGTGCCTCCGATGGTGGCATTCCGTGGTCCGAAGGTGTGGTTGTGGCGATGGCGGCGCAACCCGCTGAGAAGGCGCAGCGACCGGCTGGAGTCCTGGGTCGTGCTGATCGCCTGGGCGCTGACCCTGTTCGGCGGGGTGACGGCCGGGCTCCTGGCGGCCGAATCCGTCGAGTCGGGCCTCGCCCGGCAGCGCGCCGAGTGGCGTCCCGTCGGCGCGGTCCTCACCGAGGACGCGCCGGAGCCCTCCGCGGCGAGCGGCAGCGGCACGGACCAGGTGTGGGCGAAGGTCCGCTGGACGGCGCCGGACGGCTCCACGCGCCGGGGCCAGGCCCGGGTCGACCCCGCCAGTCTGATGGGCGCCCGGGTCACCGTCTGGACGGACGCCGAGGGCCTGCTGGTCACCAAGCCCGCCAGTGAGTCCCAGGCCCGGCTGCGCGCCACGCTCGTCGGTGGCCTCGCGGGCGTGTTCGTGGCCGCCGTGCCCTTCGTGGGCGGCCGGCTCGTACGCGGCCGTATGGAACGGCGGCGGATGGACCGGTGGGACGAGGAGTGGGCGCTGATCGGCCCGCTCTGGGCACGCAAGATCTGGTGAGTACGGGCGGGGCGTGAACGTGACGGCGATCGCCCCGCCCGCCCCGTTCCGCCCCAAGCCGCGCCGCCGCGCGCGTTCACGGCCGACGGCCGGACGAGGCCCGTGGGGGGAGGCTCCGTCCGGCCGTCGGGGGGACTCACCGGTGGGTGACGAGTGGTCTCACCTGTAGGTGATGTCCGAGGTGGAGTAGCGGCAGTTGGTGCTGTCGGGGCCCGTCCCGACGGCGGTGTTGTTGTTGTACTTCTGGCACGGGATGACCTTGCGACCGCTGTCGTTGAGGATCGTGATGCCCCGCAGGGTCGCCACGTCGCCGCGGTTGACGTTGATGCCGACGAGCCGCGTGGTCGAACCCGTCCCGGTCACCTCGATGTTGCTGAGGTTGACCTTGCGGGTGTACTGCGTGGAGCAGTCGCCGCACGAGCGGTACAGCGTCTTGAAGTCGCTGACCGCGAAGTTGGAGATGTTGAGCGTGCCGGGCCCGTTGTGCTGGAAGACCTTGTCGGCCGCCTTCTTCGCGCCGCCGCCGGTCACCGTGTAGGTGGATCCGCCGCGGAAGGTCGCCGCGTCCTCGCCGACGTCCTCCCACCACACGTTCTGCAGGGTGCAGTTGCCCTCGCAGTGGATGCCGTCGGCGCCGGGCGCGCCGATGATGACGTTCCTCAGCGTCGCGCCGGCCGCGAGCTTGAAGATCGGGTCCTGGCCCTCCTCCTGGCCGTCGCCGGCCAGGGCGCCGCTGCCGTAGTAGCGGACCATGCCGCCGTCCCTGGTGCCGGACACCGAGATGGTGGAGGACACCGGCTGGCTGCTGGTGGGCGTCGGCCAGGTGGCGGCGTTCGCCGGAGTGGCCCCGGTGGTCATGATCATGCCAAACGAGAGGCTGAACGCGGCGAACGTGCCGGTCAGCGCGCGCGTGCGGGCACGCGGACGTACCGCAGAAGTCATGTCCCGATTCCTTCTGTTGTCCCGGTGGATGGGGGGTGTCAGAGCTTTCCGGTGCCCGCGCCCGACGTCACCGAGGCGACGACGGAGGAGGCGGGCTCGGCGGTGTAGCCGTAGGGCGGGGCGGTGAAGCTCCCCACCCGGGAGATCTCGGTGGCGGCCCCACCGAGGTCGTTGCCGCGCAGGTTCGCGTAACCGTCCACGTCACTGCTGCGGTTCGTGGTGACCGCGACTCCCGTGTTGCGGAAGACGTTGTTCTCCACGAGCATCTGGGCGCCCATGCGCGAGTGGCAGGCGGTCTCCGCGCCGTCCACGTAGTTGTTGTAGAAGTGCCCGGTGCCGAAGCGCAGGCTGGGGACGCGCGAGTACACGTTGCCGAAGTGGTTGTGGTGGTACGTCACCCTCAGCCGGCCGGTGTCCTCGGAGGCGTTGTTGTCGCTGTGGCCGACGAGCGAGCCCTTGAAGTGCTCCCTGAAGGTGTTCCAGGACACCGTCACATGGTCCGAGCCGTGGTTGATGTCCAGCAGACCGTCGTAGTGGTCCTTGTCGTGGGTGCGGTCCGCCGAGAACGCGTTGTGGTCGATCCACACCTTCGTGGACTCCTGGACCGTGATCCCGTCGGCGGGCGCGACCGGCTTGCTGATGTTCAGATTGCGCACGACGACATTGGTCTCCTCCTTGATCCGCAGACCGCCGCCGGTGAACCCGGACGACGAACCCACGCCGAGGACCGTCGTGTGGGAGCCGATGTCCACCTGACCGCTCAGCGGGATCAGGCCGTTCACGCGGACCACCTTGGCCGCGTCGCCGGTGACGGCGCTCCGGAAGGCGGCGAGCGTCGAGACCGTCACCGGGGAGGCACCGCCGCCACCGGTGGTCCCGGCGCCGAAGCCGATCGGCGAGGTCTCCGCCGCTCCCGCCGAGTGCGGCAGGGCGAGCACGGCCGCTGTCGCCAGGGCGACCGAGGAGGCGACCAGGGCTGATCTTTGCGCCTGTGTACGTGGGGGGACGGTACGCATGCGGGTGCGTCCCTTCAGGGAGAGCTGACGGGCCATGTGTATGAACGATGTTCATATGTCTGATCGACGCGCGCGAGCGGAAGTACTGCCGCGTGGACCTCGATGGTGCAGGTGGAGCGGATTCCCGTGGGGGGTCGGGTTCCGGCGCGCGTGGCCCCTGGGGAGGGGTGCCCGTCGCCGGTTCACACTGCTGAACGGAACGTAGGGGGCAAGCGCTTTCTAGTCAACGCTTTGCGCAAAAGACATTGGGTCGGGCCTGGTGGGGGCGCTGGGCCGCGCTCGACGCGTGCGCCGACCGGTCGCGGCGGGCCGGCGGAAGCGAATTCTTTCGACGCGTGGGAGCGCTTCCATGGCCACCATGTCCATGTCACGATGCTCTTCCCGGTGACCGGAACCGACTTCTCTCCTTCCGCCGAACTCGTCACAGGAAGGCACAACGACGTGACCCTCACCCCCCACGACCGGGCGCGCGGACCACTGCGTCCGGTGCTCGTCGCGCTGCTGGGAGCGCTGGTGGCGTTGCTCGCGGCGACGCTCCTGACCGCGCCCGCGGCCGCCGCCGCGGACGCGAAGGCCGAGGCCGCTCCCCGGGCGGCCCTCACCGAGATCACCGGCTTCGGCACGAACCCCAGCAATCTGCAGATGTACCTGTACGTGCCGGACAACGTCACCGCCAGGCCGGCGATCGTGGTGGCCGTGCACTACTGCACCGGTTCGGGACCGGCGATGTACAACGGCACCGAGTACGCCCAACTCGCCGACCGGTACGGGTTCATCGTCGTGTACCCGTCCGTCACGCGCAGCAGCAAGTGCTTCGACGTCGCCTCCCCGCAGGCGCTGACCCGGGGCGGCGGCAGCGACCCCGTGGGCATCAAGTCCATGGTCGACTGGACCGTCCGCACCTACGGCGCCGACACCAGCCGTATCTTCGCCACCGGTATCTCCTCCGGCGCGATGATGACCAACGTCCTGCTCGGCGACTACCCGGACGTGTTCGCGGCCGGCGCCGCCTTCGCCGGGGTGCCCTTCGCCTGCTTCGCCACCACCAACGGCTCCGAGTGGAACAGCGACTGCGCCAATGGCACCATCAGCCGCACCCCGCAGGCCTGGGGCGACCTCGTCCGCGGTGCCTACCCCGGCTACACCGGAGCCCGGCCCCGCATGCAGCTGTGGCACGGCACCACCGACGACGTGCTGCGCTACCCCAACTTCGGCGAGGAGATCAAGCAGTGGACCAATGTGCACGGTGTCAGCCAGACACCGGCCGCCACCGACTCTCCCCAGTCCAACTGGACCCGCACCCGCTACGGCGGCACCGGTGACCGCGCCCCCGTCGAGGCCATCAGCCTCCAGGGCACCGGCCACAACCTCTACGCCTGGGGCATGGGCGAACGCGTCCTCACCTTCTTCGGCCTGAACAGCTCCGGCCCCGCGCCCCAGCCCCCGGCCGGCCCCTGCAAGGTGACCGTCACCACCAACGCCTGGAGCACCGGCCTGACCGCGTCCGTGACCATCACCAACACCGGTACGACGGCGGTCAACGGCTGGAAGCTGGGCTTCACCCTGCCCTCCGGACAGTCCGTCACCAACGGCTGGGGCGCCACGTACAGCCCGGCGAGCGGCGCCGTGACGGCGACCAACGTCTCGTACAACGCCGCGATCGCACCCGGCGCGAGCGTCAGCATCGGCTACCAGGCCAACCACTCCGGCAACAGCGGCGCACCCTCGGCGTACTCGCTCAACGGGACGGCGTGCACGACCGGTTGACATGCCGTACGGGCCGTCCGACCGGCCTTCGGCGCCGACGGTCCCCGGTCCCGGCCGACCTCCTGGCGTGCGCCGACGCGGCGCACGCCAGGACCTCGTTCGCCCCCGCTCCGACCTGCGACCCGAGATCTCCGAACTCCGACCTTCGACTTCTGACCTCGCCCTTCGACTTCCGACCTTCGATCTCCGGCGAAAGGCACCGCTCTTGCACCCGCTCAGCAGCCCACAGCCCGCCAGGCCGTCGAGCAGGACGCCGCTCGCGACCGTGATCGCCACCTGTGTCCTCGCCCTGGCCCTCGTCGTGGCGTCGTCCGCCGTGGCCGCCCTGGTCGGGAGTCCGCGGCGGACGGACGACGGGGCCGGCACCGGTGACACGGCGACGTCCGCCCGGCGCTGGGTGAACACCTGGTCCGCGATGCCGCAGCTCACCGAGCCGGGCAACATGCCCCCGGCGCCGTTCACCGGGGAGCGGGCCGTACTGGTCGACACGACCCTGCGGCAGACCGTGCGCGCCACCACCGGCGGCGACCGCGTCCGGGTGCGCTTCTCCAACGCCTTCGGCGGCGGCGCGCTGCCGCTGACCGCCGTGAGGGTGGCCCTTCCGCTGGGCGGACAGGCGGGGGTCGGCGCGATCGAACCCGGCACCTCGCGGACGGTGACCTTCAGCGGGAGGGAGTCCACGACCGTTCCGGTGGGCGCCCAAGTCGTGTCCGACCCACTGGACTTCACGCTGAGGCCGGGCGCCAACCTGACCGTGACGGCGTACCTGGCCGACGGGCAGGCGTCCCTCGCCCTCACCTCGCACCCCGGCTCCCGCACCACCTCGTACCTCCGGCACGGCGACCACACCGAGGACCCGGACCTCCCCGGCGCGACCCCGACCAACCACTGGTATCTGCTCAGCGATGTCGAGGTGCTGTCGCGGCCCGCCACGACCTCGGTCGCCGTCCTCGGCGACTCGCTCACCGACGGCCGGGGCTCCACCACCAACGGCAACAACCGCTGGCCCGACCAGCTCTTCGACCGCCTCCAGCGACAGCCCGGCACCCGGCACATCGCCGTCGTGAACCAGGCGGCCGGTGGCAACCGCGTCCTCAACGACGGCCTCGGCCCCAACGCCCTGGCCCGCCTGGACCGCGACATCCTGGCCCACAGCGGCGTCGAACAGTTGATCGTCTTCGAGGGCGTCAACGACCTCGGCACGGCCGAAGCCACCCCCACCGCCCAGCAGCGGGTCACCGCCGACCTCATCGCCGCCTACGAACAGATCGTCGTCCGCGCCCACGCCCAGGGCATCCGGGTGTACGGCGCGACCCTGCTGCCCTTCGGCGGCAACACCCCGTACGACGACACCGCCGGACACCGTGAGGCCGCACGGCAGGCCGTCAACACCTGGATCCGCACCAGCGGCCGTTTCGACGCGGTCCTCGACTTCGACCGCGCGGTCCGCGACCCGGGTGATCCGAGCCGGCTCCTGCCCGGCCTCCACGACGGCGACTGGCTCCACCTCAACCCGGAGGGCTACCGGATCCTGGCCGAAGCGGTCCCGGCCCGTCTGCTGCGGCGGAGCTGACCGGCGCGAGGTCCGGTTCGGCGCCGGCCGAACCGGACCTCGCCGGAAGGTGGTTGAAGAGCAGGTTCAGCACGATCGCCGTGAGGCAGCCCGCGCTGATGCCGCTGTTCATCACCGTCTGGAACCAGTCCGGGAACTTCGCGTAGACGGTCGGCACCCCGACCGGCAGCAGGCCCACGGCCACCGAGACGGCCACGACGGTCAGGTTGTCGTTGCCCTTGAACTCGACCCGGGCGAGGGTGCGCAGCCCACTGGCGGCGACCGTACCGAACATCACCAGGCCCGCCCCGCCGAGCACCGGCGCCGGAATCGCCGCGACCACGGCGCCGAGCTTGGGCAGCAGACCGAGCAGTACGAGGATCCCGCCCGCCGCCGCGACGACCCAGCGGCTGCGCACCCGGGTCATGCCGACCAGGCCGACGTTCTGCGCGTACGCCGTGTACGGGAAGGTGTTGAAGACACCGCCGAGGACCGTGGAGAACCCGTCGGCCCGCAGTCCGTCGGCGAGGGAACGGGGTTCCACCTCGCGACCGGTCAGCTCACCGACCGCGATCAGGTCGCCGGTGGTCTCGGTCATGGTCACCAGGGCCACCACCAGCATGGCCAGGATCGCGGAGACATGGAAGGTGGGCGCCCCGAAGTGGAACGGTGTGCTGATGCCCAGCCAGTCGGCGTCCCGCACCCCGCCGAAGTCCGTGAAACCGAGCGGCACCGCGACCGCGAGGCCCACGACGATGCCGATCAGTACGGCGATCCGGCTCAGGAACACCGGGGCGAACCGCTGCACACCCAGCACCACGAGCAGGACGAACACCGCGAGCGCCAGGTTCCTCGGCTCGCCGAAGTCCTTCGCGCCCACACCGCCGGCCGCCCAGTTGCCGGCCACGGGGAGGAGGGAGAGGCCGATGATCAGGATGACGGTGCCGGTGACGAGCGGCGGGAAGAAGCGGAGGAGCCTTCCGAACACCGGTGCCAGCAGCATGATCGCCAGGCCGGCCACTATCACCGAGCCGTAGATGGCGGGGAGTCCGCCGCCCTCCGTCCCGATCAGCACCATGGGGGAGACGGCCGCGAAGGTGCAGCCCTGCATGATCGGCAGCCGGACGCCGAAGCGCCATACGCCGACGCACTGGATGAGCGTCGCGATGCCGCACACGAGGAGGTCGGCGGTGATCAGATAGGCCAGGTCGGCGGGTGGCAGACGCAGGGCGCCGCCGACGATGAGGGGCACGGCCACCGCGCCCGCGTACATGGCGAGGACATGTTGGAGGCCGAAGGCGAGGAGGTGGCGGGTGGGGGGTACGTCGTCCACGGGGTGGGTCGGGGTGGTGGATGCCATGGGCGAGACCCTAGGGGACTTGAACAGTTTGTTGATTTCAGATGTGTTGCCTGTTCGCGTTCATGGCGCGGGTCGGTGGGGGTTGATCGCGCGGTTCCCCACGCCCCTGAAGGGGCGCGTCGCTCCGCGCGGCGGTCATGAGTGACTCCCAGTCGGGGAGTTTGACCACACCCCTGCCCAGTGCGGCCCCCAAGGTCGCCTCGGCCCTCTCGATGGCCTGCCAGCCCGACCAGTCGACCGGGTCGCAGCCCGCCGCTCGCAGTGCCGCCACCGGATCGTCCGGCACCTCCCTGCCCGCGAGCTCCGACGCGTCCTCCAGCAGGGACGTCGCCGTCTCCTTCGCGCAGGGGCGGTTGCTGCCGATCACTCCGGTCGGGCCGCGCTTGATCCAGCCGGCCACGTACTCGCCCGGGGAGGGGACGCCTTCGCGCAGGACGCGCCCGGCGGTGTGCGGGACCGTGCCGTGGGCCGGGTCGAAGGGGAGGCCGTCGAGGGGGACGCCCCGGTAGCCGACCGAGCGGAGGACCAGCTGGGCCTCGATCTCCTCGAAGCGACCGGTGCCCGTCAGACCGCCGTGGCCGTCGGGCTCCGTGCGCTCCAGGCGTACGCCGCAGACCCGGTCGCCGTCGGCGAGGAGTTCGACGGGGCGGAGGAAGAAGCGCAGCCGGATGCGGTGGCGGCCGGACGGGGCGGGCGCGGTGGCCCAGCCGCGCAGGACCTCCACGTTGCGGCGCTGCGCGGCTGGGAGGGACGACGGGTCGACATAGGCCGGGTCGAGTTCCAACTCGGCCGGATTCACGGTCACTCGTGTGTCCGGGAGGGTGCCCAGCTCGCGCAGCTCCTTGGTGGTGAAGCGGGCCTGGGAGGGGCCCCGGCGGCCCACCATGTGGACGCGGGTGACCTCGCTGGCGGCGAGGGAGGTGAGGGCGGCCTGCGGCATGTCGGTGGGGCTCAGCTCGGTCGCACCGCGCGCGAGCATCCGGGTGACGTCCACCGCGACGTTGCCGACACCGATGACCACGGCGGTCCGCGCCCCGAGGACGAAGCCGTCGGCGACCGCGTCCGGGTGCGCGCTGTACCAGGAGACGAACTCGGTCGCCGACCAGCTGCCGCGCAGTTCCTCGCCCGGGATTCCGAGCCGGCGGTCGGTGGCGGCGCCCACGCAGTACACGACCGCGTGGTACAGCTCCCGCAGCCGGGCGGCGGGCACCCCGTCGGGGCCCACCCGGACGCCGCCGAGGAACCGCACCCGCTCGTGCTCCAGCACGGCCCGCAGGGTGTTCTGCAGCGACTTGATCTTCTCGTGGTCCGGCGCCACCCCGTAGCGCACCAGCCCGTACGGGCACGGCAGCCGGTCCAGCACGTCGACGAGCACGTCCGGGTCCTGCTGGACGAGGCTCTGGGCGGTGTAGCACCCGCTCGGCCCCGAACCGACGACGGCGACACGCAGCACGGCGGACTCCTTACGCGAGGAGATCGCTGATGCCTCAAGGATCGCACCGCGGGGCCCGCCGGGGGAGGGGCGCGGAGGCGGGGGAGCGGCTGCTGCGCCGTCGGGGTGCCGTGCGCCCCCGGTATGCGTGGCTGTACGCAGTGAATGTGATCATGCGCTTACGTTGCGTATGTGCTGGAAGCATCCTTTCTTAATCTTTCTGATCGCCACTGGCAGGACGGCACGGTGACCGTGCGGCCCGCATGGGAGGTACAGGAGCACGACGGCGCCACGGCCTGGTTCAACGCGAAGCTGGCCTTCCCGGACGGCGCCGCGGTCGAGGTGCTCGCCGTGGTCTGCGAGGGCCGGCTGTCCCTGGAGGACGTCCGCGCCCAGCCGCCACTGTCCCTGGACGACCTGGCGGAGCTGGCCGACTGGATCGAGGGACCGCTGTTCGAGGCGTGCGGCACCCTCCCCGAGCACCTCGACGAGGAGCTGCCGGAGGCCCCGTACGGGCCCGGGCGCCGGGCCAGACCCGCCTGGCCGCGCGGGGTGGAGGGGCGGCGACTGGTGGCCGAGGAGTACCTCGCGGCGCAGCGGTCCGGCTACGACCCGGTCCTCGCCGTGATGTGCGCGACCGGGCACAGCCGCCGCAAGTCGCTCCGGCTGATCGCCGGGGCGCGCGACGAGGGCCTGCTCGGCCCCCGCCACGCCCGGCGCTGAGCCCGGGGGGCCGGCCGGCTACTTCGTCAGGTCGCGCATGCGGCTGATTTCCGTCGCCTGCTGGGCGATCACGTCGTCGGCCATCTCCTCGATCAGGATGTTGTTGCCCTGCGCCTTCACATCCGTGGCCATGGTGATCGCTCCCTCGTGATGGGTGATCATCAGCTTCAGGAAGAGCTGGTCGAACTTCTCCCCGTCGAGCGCGCCGAGTTCCTTCAGCTGGGCCTCGGTCGCCATGCCGGGCATCGACCCGTGGTCGTGCGAAGTCTCCCGCCCGTCACCGTCGTTGACCTTCAGCCAGCCCTCCATGGCCGCGATCTCGGGTTTCTGGGCGGCCGAGATGCGCTCGGCGATCCGCTTCAGCTGGGTGGACTTCGCCCGGTCGGGGGCGAGTTCGGTCATCTCCAGGGCCTGGGTGTGATGCTGGATCATCATGCGCGCGTAGTCGAAGTCCGCCGAATTCGGAGTGTCGTCCTCCGCCCGCTGTTTCGCGACTTCTTCCGGCGAGAGGGTTTGAGCCGCCTCACCGGGTTTTCCGGGGGCGATCACCGCGGGGCCGCTCGACTTGGCGGAGCCGCCGTCGGGGGCCGCCTCCGACCCCGAGTCGCAGCCCGCGAGTGCCAGCAGAACGGCCGTCAGCGAGGCCGTGACCAGCGGCGCGCGGGACATGCGGCGAACGAGCACAGTGACCTCCTGGGACACAGCAACGGGCGTACACCTCGTGAGTGTTGACGAACGTTCCTAACACGCTTTCACGAGCTGGTGATCAAATTTGTTCGTTACAAGTACATTGCCGTCTGTTGATCTGTGCATGATGAAGACGATACTTCGGAGGTGCACGAACCGTTCACCTGCGAACGGCCATACGGGAGGACACAGTGACCCTGTTGAACAACCTGAGGACGCGGCGCAGACGTCTGGGTGTCGCCGCGACCGCGGCCGGACTCCTGGCCGCACTGCTCACGGCCGGGCCGGCGGCCGCGATCCCCGACCCCGGGGACTCGCCCCCCACTCGGGAGAAGGTCTCCAAGAGCGACGCCGCCGAGGCGCGCGCGGCGATCGCCGCCGGCGAGATACCCGGCAAGGACGAGATCGTCCACTCCGACAACATCCAGCACGTGACCAACATCCCGAAGGACGCGCTGGCCGGCACCAACTCGGACCTCGCCTTCCAGGGCAAGTACGCCTACGCCGGCAACTACGACGGCTTCCGCGTCTTCGACATCAGCAACCCCAAGGCCCCCAAGACGGTCGCCCAGGTGCTCTGCCCGGGCTCGCAGAACGACATCTCCGTCTCCGGTGACCTGCTCTTCCTGTCCACGGACTCCTCGCGCAGCGACAACTCCTGCAACAGCACCACGCAGCCCGCGAGCGAGAAGTCGTCGTGGGAGGGTGTGAAGATCTTCGACATCAGCGACAAGGCGCACCCGAAGTACGTCGCCGCCGTCGAGACGGCCTGTGGCTCGCACACCCACACGCTGGTGCCCGAGCGCAGGAACATCTACGTCTACGTCTCCTCGTACTCGCCGAACGCCGCGTTCCCCGACTGCCAGCCTCCGCACGACGGCATCTCGATCATCAAGGTGCCGCGCAAGTCCCCGGAGAAGGCGGCCGTGGTGGGCTTCCCGGTGCTCTTCCCCGGTGAGGGCGCGGACGGTGGCGGCAACCCGGGTTCGCCCACGAACCCCGGTGTCTCCAAGACCACCGGCTGCCACGACATCACGGTGCTGCCGTCGAAGGACCTGGCCGCCGGCGCGTGCATGGGCGACGGCATCCTGTTCTCCATCAAGGACCCGGAGAACCCGAAGGTCATCGACCAGGTCCAGGACAACGTGAACTTCGCGTTCTGGCACTCGGCCACCTTCAACCAGAAGGCCAACAAGGTCGTCTTCACCGATGAGTTGGGCGGCGGCGGCGCGGCCACCTGCAACGAGGCGATCGGCCCGGACCGGGGTGCCGACGGCATCTACGACATCGTCGGCAAGGGCGACCAGCGCAAGCTCGTCTTCAAGAGCTACTACAAGATCCCCCGCCACCAGGCGGACACCGAGAACTGCGTCGCCCACAACGGCTCGCTGATCCCGGTCTGGGGCAAGGACATCATGGTCCAGGCCTGGTACCAGGGCGGCGTCTCCGTCTGGGACTTCACCAACTCCTCGAAGCCCAAGGAGATCGCCTACTTCGAGCGTGGTCCGATCTCCACCGACACCCTCGTCGGCGGCGGCACGTGGTCGGCGTACTACTACAACGGCTACATCTACTCGAACGACATGGTGAAGGGCTTCGACGTCCTGAAGATCAACGACCGTCGGACGGATCCGGCCAAGTGGATCCACCAGCGCGAGCTCAACGTGCAGACGCAGCCGGACTACTTCAGCTGGTAGCGGATCCCGCTGACCCCGCTGACGGAACAACCGCGACAGACCCCTGTCGCCCGTCCCGCCGGGCCCTTCGGGGACCGGCGGGACACCCGTCTCCGGCGCTCTTCATTGACCGAGGGGCCGCGCGAGGACATCCTGTAACTTCCGCGTCGACCGGCGGTCGGCCAACTATACTCAGCGCTTCCGGGCGGCGACCCTACGTGCTCCCGCCCGGCCGTTGTTCGTCCCGGGCCGCACGGGGGACGGTCCGGGACGGACGTCCAGCGGAGCCGAACAGCCGGTCGGCGAACGGCACTCGGGCACCGGCCCACCTCGGGACACCGGAGTCGACGGGACCTCAGCCCACCAGATTCAGCACGGGCCGCAGCCCCTCCGGCCGCGCGGCGGCGGGCAGAGGGTCGACGAAGTGCACCGCGCACCCCAGAGCCGCCGCACCGCCGTCGGCCCGCCGGTCGTCGCCGACCATCAGGACGTCCCGCGCGTCGACCCCGAGCGCCTCGCAGGCGAGGGCGAACAGACGCGGGTCAGGCTTCTGGACGCCGTGCTCGTACGACAGCGCATACGCGCCGACGTACGGGTCGAGGCCGTGGGCGCGGAACACCGGCCGTAGATCCCAGCCGATGTTGCTCACCACCCCGACGGCCACCCCGCGGTCGCGCAGCGCGGCGAGGACCTCCAGGGCGTCCGGGTAGGGGCTCCAGGCCGCCGGCGTCATATGGCGGTCGTACAGCGTGTCGTGGAGCGCGGGGTCGGGGAGTGCCACCCGGCGGGAGAGGCCCGTGAACGCGGCCCGGTGCTGCTCGGCGCTCCGGTCCCGCACCGCCCACAGTTCAGCCAGCCCACCCGTCGGCGGCTCCGCCGGGGGCGCCCCGCCCGGCAGGGCGCCCGCCCGCTCCAGGGCCTCGGCCGCGCGGAGCAACTCCGGCTCGGACAGGACGAGACCGGAGCCCGTCAGCGCCGCGCGGAGCCAGGACTCCGTGGACTCCGCCCGGAAGAGCGTGCCGGAGAAGTCGAACAGGACCCCTTTGATCGTCATGCCGACGATCCTTCGCGCCGGCCCGCGCCCGGTCAAGTACGCCTCGGGGCCGGTGAAGTACGCCTCAGGGCCGGTCAGGTAAGCCTCGGGACCGATCAAGTGCGAGTCGGGACCCGGTCGGTACGTGTCGGGGCATGCCACTTCTCGTACGTCAGCACCGCCAGCGCGATCGCCAGACCGCCCAGCAGCCAGCCGCCCAGCACGTCCGACGCCCAGTGCACGCCCAGCCAGATCCGGGTCACCCCGACACCCACGACGGAGACGACGGCCACCGCCAGTGCCGTCCGCACGACGACGCGGCCGGCGCCGTACCGGTGCAGGAGCCACACCAGCAGACCGAGGACGACCGTGGCCGTCATGGCATGACCCGAGGGGTACGCGGCGTAGTGGGCGGAGTCCACGGGGTCGGGCCACGCGGGCCGCTCCCGGCCGACGGCCGCCTTCAGGCCCTGCTGGACCGCCGTACCCACCGCGCAGGTGACCGCCATCCAGACGGCGAGCCACCATTCCCTGTGCCGCCACACCAGCCAGAAGGCGGCGGCCGCGGCCAGCAGACGCATCGTCACCGGGTCCCAGACCCAGTCCGTCAGCACGCGGAACGTGTGGGTGATGCCCGGTTCGTCGACGGCCCATCTGTGCGTGGTGTCCGCGATGCTCTCGTCCAGCGACAGAAGCGGCCCCCAGGAGAGCGCGACCAGGACGAGCAACAGGACGGAGGGCACCGCGAAGGCCGCGGCGACACGGTCGGTGCGGGTGGTCGGCGGCCGGTGGGGCGGCGCGTCGACGGTGGGGGTGTGCATACTGCGATCCTTGCCGACTCGCGGGGCATCAGGCCAACCCCGGGGCGTGAGATCACTGTCACGCGCCGCGACCGGAGCAAAGCCGCCGCGTCGCGCGTTGTTCTTGGGCTGCCCTTTATCCCCTCTTTGCCATGTCACGACCTGCCGAGTGCCCGCAAAGCGGGGACGAATGCCACCAGCACCGGCACGAACGGCACCAGGGCGGCGTACGCGGTCAGCCGCAGCCGCCGCGCCGGAGTGAGGCGTTCCGGGGGAGCCAGCAGCCGGTGGACCCGCTGCGGCACATGGTCCTGAGGGGCCGGACAGGGCCCGAACGCGCCCCGGTCCTCGTTGAGGCCGACGAGCGCGAGGGCGATGGTGAGGTGGCCGTGGCGGCGGGAGGCCATGTCGTCGGCGGCGAGTTCGACCAGCCGGTGCATCTCGTCGCGGAACGCCGCGAACACCGGCACCCGGGGAAACCCGCCCGCGAGCGCCGCCGCACAGTGCAGCAGCCAGTGGTGCCGCGCCCGTGCGTGCCCCTGCTCATGGGCCACCACCGCGTCCACCTCCCGGCTCTTCAGACGGCGCAACGCGGCCGTGGTGATGACCAGTCGGGGCACGGGACCGGGCAGCCACCAGGCGTCCGGCCGTTCGCCCTCCACCACCACCAGCCGGTCGCCGCCCGGTTCCTCGCCGGGCAACAGCGGTGCGCGCAGGAGGAGTTCGGCGTGGCGCCGATGGTGCTGGCGCCGGGCCCGGACGATCTCGCGGACCAGCATCGCCCCGGTCCACAGCCCGCCGCACGCGAGCGCCACGGCGGTGGCCACGGCCCAGGCGCCCCCGTCGCCCAGCGCGTACGCCTCCACGACCCCCTCCGGCGCGGGCGCGAACACCCGCCCGCGCACCGCCGTCCAGGCCGCCGCCGCGCTCAGCGCCATCGACAGCGCGCAGCACAGCAGTACGGCCGCCACCGCGCACTGCCACACCCACAGGGCGACCACCGGTTCACGGTCCGGCCAGTCGGCACGGGCCAGCAGTCGCGGGGCGACGACGGCGGTCAGGGCGCCGAGCAGCAACAACGCCGCGGGGACCATCATGACGCGCAGCCTATGAGCGGGCCGGTGCGCGGCGACACGGGCCGGACCGGCGAAGTGACACAGGCCACGGTCGGCTACGGCCCACGGCGGGACGAACCGCTTCCGCGCGGGTCGTGGCCGGGGCGCGGAGCCGTTCCGCACCGCCGGCCGCGCGGAGCCTTTCCCCACCCGCCGGCCGGGCGTGCGGCCGGCGGTGCCGCCGAGGCCTCAGCGGTACGGCTCAGGCGGCCAGGCATCAGCGGTACGGCTCAGGCGATCAGCGGCATGGCTCAGACGGTCAGCAGCATGGCGAACATCCCGATGCCCATGGACAGCCGGCAGGCCCGCGCCAGCTCCGGCCGGTCGCCCCAGCCCGTCGCCCCGGCGGCCGGGGCCCGCGCGCCCACCACGGCCGGTACGGGCATGAGCCGGACGCCCGCCCACAGCACATAGCCCGCGAAGTACACCAGCAGCACCCCGGTCACCGGCGGCAGGCCCGCACCGCCGTGGCCGGCGCCCGGCGAGGCGACCATCACCGCGGCCATGTAGACCATCGCCAGCGCACCCACCAGGTGATGCAGATGGTGCGGACTCGTACGGGCCGACCACAGCGCGCGCACCGCCGTCGCGCCGAACACCACCGCGTAGGCGAGCCAGGCCCAGCGCGGCGGCGCCACAGCGGCGGCGGGCACCGCCATCGCGGCCATGCCGAACCCCATCAGCGCCTCGCCGCCGGCGGCCAGGCGCTGTTCCTCGACGGCGCTGCGCATCCGGAGCAGGCAGTAGCCCCCGGTCACCGCGCACAGCGCGACCAGCAGCCAGCCGGCCGCGACCGGTCCGTGCACCGCGCACCTCCCCGTTCGACGACATCGGTCCGTGCTGAGCGTGAGGTCGGACAGTCGGTCAGGGCATGCCCGGGCCCGATGGCGCGCATACGAGCGCAAGGGTGTACGCGGGGGAGCGCGCGGTGGTGCTCGGCATGGTCGGCGCGAGCGGCGAATGGTGGCGACGCGCCTGGCCCTCGGAGTGGGCGACCCACGCCGAGCAGGCCGGACACCGTACGCTCGCGGCGACGGTACGACAGCACGGGTTCCAGGCATCGGAGGGCGCACGGGCATGACGGCAGGCAACGGGCGGGCAGCGGGGAGCGGCGCGGCGCTGGGGGACACGGTCTCCAAGGTGGTGCGCCAGTGGCAGACGGTGCACCCCGGTATCGACACGGCGCCGATGGAGATCATCGGCCGCGTCAACCGCTGCGCCGCCCTCCTCCAACAGGCCGAGGACGCGCCCCTGCGCCGCGCCGGCCTCACCCGCCCCGAGTTCGACGTCCTCGGCACCCTGCGCCGCACCGGTCATGAGCTGACCCCGAGCGAGATCGCCCGCGAGACCTTCGCCTCCGGCGCCGCCGTCACCAAACGCCTCAAGCTGCTCACCGAACGCGAGCTGGTCGAACGACGCGGCGACGACCGCGACCGCCGCGTCGCCCACGTCCGCCTCACCGACGCCGGCCGCGACCTCGTGGACAGCGTCATGCCGGAGCAACTCGCCTACGAGGAGGCCGTGCTCTCCGGCGTCGACACCGACGACCGCCGCGAACTCGCCGTCCTGCTGGGCGAGTTGCTGATCCAGCTGGAGGGCCGCCTGAATCTGCCGCGCGCCTAGGCCCACAGGACCTGGCGGGCCGTGCGGCGCGGATCGCGGATGCCGCCCGGCGAGGGCACGCACCTCACCGCACCTCACCTCTCCGGGCAGCCCCGCACGCGCGTCAGATCCCGGGCCGGTAGCGCAGTGGATGGTCCGCCGGGATCTCCACCAGCACGATCTCCGTGCCGTCCGGGTCGGCGATCCACATCTCGATCAGGCCCCACGGCTCCTTCACCGGCGGCCGCCGCACCTCCACCCCGGCGGCCAGCAGCTCCTCGTGCGCCGCCGTCACGTCCGCGACCTGCAGCCACAGCTTCAGCGCGGGCGACGGCGGGATCTCCGAGCGGCCCGCGACCTCCAGGAAACCGCCGCCGAGGAAGTACACGACGCCGCGGTGGTCCCCCGTACCGAACTCCCGGTGGACGGGAAGGCCGAGCTGCTCGCCGTAGAAGGCGCGGGAACGTTCGGGGTCGGTGGGGCGCAGGAGGGTGCGGCTGCTCAGTACGTGGATCATGTGTCGAGCGTAGGCGCTGGGGCCGTGCCTTCGGGGGCGGGCGGGTGGGGCTTCTCGCCCGGTTCCCCGCGCCCCTGTCGGGCCGCGGCTGCCGATACCCTCTTCCGTGTTCGAGCCCCGCAGACATCTGCCAGGAGCAGCCCATGGACACCGCCACCGGCCTGACCTTCCGTGATGCCACCGATGCCGACGTGGACGCCCTCGTCGCACTGATCGAGTCGGCGTATCGCGGGGACTCCAGCCGGGTCGGGTGGACCACGGAGGCGGACATCCTCGACGGTCAGCGGACCGACCCCGAGGGGGTCCTGGAGGTCATCAAGTCGCCCGACAGCCGGCTGCTCACCGTCGAGCGGGACGGCACCGTCGTCGCCTGCTGCCAGCTCGAACACCGTGGTGAGCACGCCTACTTCGGGATGTTCGCGGTGAGCCCGGCCCTCCAGGGCGGCGGCCTCGGCAAGGTGATCATCGCCGAGGCCGAGCGGATCGTGCGCGAGGCCTGGGGTGCCGAGGAGATGCACATGACCGTGATCTCCGTACGGGACGACCTGATCGCCTGGTACGAGCGGCGCGGCTACCGCCGTACGGGACGGACGACCCCGTTCCCGTACGGCGACGAGCGCTTCGGCATCCCGCTCCGTGACGACCTGCGGTTCGAGCTGCTGGTCAAGGAGCTTCGGTGAGCGTCAGGCCGTGAAGCGGCCCGTGCGTTTGATGTCCGGGTAGTCGGTCGTCGCGCCGTCCAGCTGGAGCGCGCGGACCAGGCGCAGATGGTCCTGGGTGTTGACCACCCAGCCGATGATCCGCAGGTTCGCCTTGCGGGCCTTCTCGACGACCTCCAGGGTCAGCCGCCGGATGTTCAGCACGAGGGTGGCGGCGCCCACCGCCACCGCCCGGTCCACGACGTCGGGGCCGTAGCGGCTGGCGACCAGCGCGGTGCGTACGCCGGGCACGAGCCGGGCGATCTCGGCGACCGCCTCGTCGTGGAAGGACAGCACCTCGACCCGGCCCACCAGGTCGCGCCGGTGCAGGACCTCGGCGAGGGCGCGGGCCGCCGCCGTGTCCTTGATCTCGGCCTGGAGCGGTGCCCGTACCGCGTCCAGGACCTCCTCGAAGGTGGGCACCCGCTCGCCGCGGCCCGCGTCCAGGGCGCGCAGTTCGGCGAGGGTCTTGTCGGCGATCGGGCCCGTGCCGTCCGTCGTCCGGTCCACGTCCGCGTCGTGCATGACGACGAGCGCGCCGTCCTTGCTCAGATGCAGATCGAGTTCGATGACGTCGAGGCCCGCGCGATCGGCGGCCACGAAGGAACGGAGGGTGTTCTCGGGTTCGACACCCATGACACCGCGGTGACCGATGGTGAGGAAGTTCAAGGTTGACTCGCTTCCGTCGACGGCGGCTCGGCCCGCGTGACCGGGGGAGGGGCGGCACGCGGCTGGGGCGCAGCGTAGTCCTCCCGCCGTGCGATGCATCCGTATGTGCACGGGCCCTTTCGGGTCGTGTCATGGCGTCCCACGCCGTGCCACGTCGCAGAACAGGACCGTTTCCGCACCTGCCCGGCGCCGATCGGGTCATCCCTGAGTGGGCGAGTCCGGCGCGCGTTGACCCCGGTGACCTCCGTGCGGGGAGCATGACGCACAAACTGTGATTCATGACGCGTGTGGCAGGAGATTCAGCGGTTAGGTAGGGAGGGTGGCGGGAAGATTTCCGGCTGGATCGCTCAAGATCGGTCTTGCGGTGGGGAAGCCTCGCTACGTACGGTGTCCTTACGAAAGTTTATCCCGTGGAGGATGGGTCATGACGGAAATTCTTGTGCGTATGGGTGTGGAGGGCGGCGTTCCTCCGGTCGATCGGGTGGTGGACCATCCGGCCTGGCCCGTACTCAAGGATGCCGTGGAGCGGATCCGGCCATGGCAGTCCAAGGACGGTTCGATCGACTTCGACGCCGAGCACACGCCCGATCCGGCGGACGCCGGGCTGGCCGTGCGGGACGTCATCGGTGCCGTCCGGGCGCTGTCGCCGCTGCTGCCGCACGACGCCGCCTACCACGAGGCGCTCGTCGAGGACCTGCGGCGCTGGGCCGACGACGGCTTCCAGGTGCCCGACTTCCTCGACTCGCTGCTGGCCTTCCAGCCCGCCGCGAGCCGCGCGGACGGTCTCCAGCACCTGGTCGTCTTCCCGATGTACACGCAGAACGGCAACCCCGACCGCAACCTCGAAGCGGTCGTGCTGCGCATGGTCTGGCCCGACTGGCTGGCCGAGCTGGAGCGCACCCGCTACGACAACCCGCTGTTCTGCGGCATCACCTTCGAGGACTTCACCGCCGGCTACGACACCAACTCGGCCGTCCTCTTCCCGGAGACCATCGCCGTGCGCGAGGCCCCGGCCCGCTTCTCCTGGGGCGGCATCTTCTGCGACCGCGAGGCCGCCCGCTTCCGCCGCGTCACCGACGCCGCCGTCGACATCCTCGGCCTCGAACTGCCCGAGGACGTCGCAGCGATGGTCCACGACCAGAAGCGCTGCGAGGAGGCCTTCGTCCTGTGGGACATGGTCCACGACCGCACCCACAGCCACGGCGACCTGCCCTTCGACCCCTTCATGATCAAGCAGCGTCAGCCGTTCTGGATGTACGGCCTCGAAGAGCTGCGCTGCGACCTCACCGCCTTCAAGGAGGCCGTGAAACTGGAGGCCGACGGCGTCCCGCAGGCCCGTGACGTGCAGTACGCCGTGCTCTTCGACCGCATGTTCCGCTTCCCGGTCACCGGCGAGCGCGTACGCAACTACGACGGCCTCGGCGGGCAGCTCCTCTTCGCCTACCTGCACAAGCACGACGTCGTCCGCTGGACCGACAACAAGCTGTACATCGACTGGCAGCGCGCCCCGCAGGTCACCAACCAGCTCTGCGCCGACATCGAGCAGCTCTACCGCGACGGCATCGACCGCCCCAAGCTCGTCCACTGGTTCGCCGGATACGAGCTGGTCGCGACCTATCTCGCCCCGCACCCCGGCTCCCGCTGGGCCAAGGGCCCGGACGCCCTGGATCTGACGCAGCCGCCGCGGAAACTCGTCGACGACGTGCTTCCGGACGAGTTTCCGCTCAGCATGTTCTATGAGGCGCTCGCCAAGAAGCTGAAGACCGTGATCGCCTCCACCAAGGGCATCACCGCGGCGGACGCCGAGCGGGCCGCCGCGTGAGCGCCCGGTTCGCGGACGTTCCAGTCGCTGCTCAGGAGGCGGAGACCATGCAGAACGGCAACGGTGCACTGAGTGGCGCGGTGATCGCGGTGGCCGGCGCGGGCGGACCCGCCGGCCGGGCGGCCCTGCTGCGGCTGGCCGACGCGGGAGCGATCGTCGTCGGCTCCGACAACGACCCCGAGCGGCTCTCCGAGGCCGTCGACGCGGCCCGGTACGCGCACGGCGGCGCGACCGTCGTCGGCGACACGGTCGATCTGCTGGACCTCCAGTCGACCCGGGACTGGGCCACCCGCATCGAGAAGGACTTCGGCCGGGTCGACGGCCTCGTCCACCTCGTCGGCGGCTGGCGCGGCAGCGAGACCTTCACCAGGACCAGCCTCGACGACTGGGACTTCCTGGAGATGCTGCTGATCCGCACCGTGCAGCACACGTCCCTCGCCTTCCACGAGGCCCTGCAGCGCAGCGAGCGCGGCCGGTACGTCCTGATCAGCGCGGCCGGCGCCAGCAAGCCCACCGCGGGCAACGCCGCGTACGCCGCCGCCAAGGCCGCCGCCGAGGCGTGGACGCTCGCCACCGCCGACTACTTCCGCAAGGCGGGCGGCCCGGACGGGCCGACCTCCGCGGCTGCCATCCTGGTGGTGAAGGCGTTGGTGCACGACGCGATGCGCGCCGACCGCCCCAACGCGAAGTTCGCGGGCTTCACCGACGTCAAGGATCTGGCCGAGGCCATCGCAGGAGTCTGGGAGAAGTCCGCCGCCGAAGTGAACGGAAACCGTCTGTGGCTGACCGACAAGCCGTGAACCCTCCGAAGACCGACGCCCGACGCCATCACGACCCGGAGATCCGCGGTTTCGCCAGCGACAACTACGCGGGGGTCCACCCCGAGGTGCTCGCCGCCCTGGCCCTGGCCAACGGCGGGCACCAGGTCGCGTACGGCGAGGACGAGTACACCGAGAACCTCCAGCGGATCGTCCGCAGCCACTTCGGCGCCACCGCAGAGGCGTTCCCGGTCTTCAACGGCACCGGCGCCAACGTCGTCGCGCTCCAGGCGGTCACCGACCGCTGGGGCGCGGTGATCTGCGCCGAGAGCGCGCACATCCACGTCGACGAGTGCGGGGCGCCCGAACGGATCGGCGGGCTGAAACTGCTCACCGTCCCCACACCCGACGGCAAGCTCACCCCCGAGCTGATCGACCGGCAGGCGTACGGCTGGGACGACGAGCACCGTGCCATGCCGCAGGTCGTCTCGATCACCCAGAGCACCGAACTCGGCACCCTCTACACGCCCGAGGAGATCCGCGCGATCTGCGAGCACGCCCACGCGCACGGGATGAAGGTGCACCTGGACGGCTCCCGGATAGCCAACGCCGCCGCCTCCCTGAACGTGCCGATGCGGACGTTCACCAACGCGGCCGGCGTCGACCTGCTCTCCCTGGGCGGCACCAAGAACGGCGCGATGTTCGGCGAGGCCGTCGTCGTCATCAACCAGGACGCCGTCCGCCACATGAAGCACCTGCGCAAGCTGTCCATGCAGCTCGCCTCCAAGATGCGCTTCGTGTCGGCGCAGTTGGAGGCCCTGCTGGCGAAGGACCTCTGGCTGCGCAACGCCCGGCACTCCAACGAGATGGCCCAGCGGCTCGCCGAGGGCGTCCGCGCCGTCCACGGGGTGGAGATCCTCCACCCGGTGCAGGCCAACGCCGTCTTCGCCCGCCTCCCGCACGACGTCAGCGAACGCCTCCAGAAGCGCTTCCGCTTCTACTTCTGGGACGAGGCCGCCGGTGACGTCCGCTGGATGTGCTCCTACGACACCACCGAGGAGGACGTGGACGGGTTCGTGGCGGCCCTCAAGGAGGAGATGGCGCGCTGACGGCCCACACGGAGACTGCATAGGTATACGGTCACCCGAAAAGTCATTGACGCTCGGGTGATCGTTTTCCTATGCTCTGCGGGCATGGAGCTGATCCAGCAGAACCCCGACCTGTCCGCCTATTTGATCGCCGACGAGGCCATAGACCATCACCATCCACGCGTGCGGCAGACGGCCGCGCGACTGGCCAAGGAAGCGGTGGACTCGTATGACTATGCGCGCGTCGCGTTCGAGTACATCCGGGACGCCGTCACGCACTCCCAGGACGCGGGTGATCCGCGCGTGACCTGGCGCGCGTCCGACGTCCTCGAACAAGGCACCGGTGTCTGCTACGCCAAGGCCCATGCGCTGACCGCTCTGCTGCGTGCCGAGGACATCCCCACCGCGCTCTGCTACCAACGGCTCGCGCACGACGACGGTGACGGCCACGTCGTCCACGGCCTGGTCGCCGTCCGCTTCAACGGCGCCTGGCACCGCCAGGATCCGCGCGGCGACAAGCCGGGTGTGAACGCCCGGTTCTCGCTGGAGGGGGAGGAGTTGGCGTGGGTGCCCGATCCCGACGCCGGCGAGCGGGACTACCCGGTCCTGTACGCCGCACCGCATCCGGCGGTGCTTGACGCCCTCAAGGCCGCCCCCGACCGGCCGCACCTCTGGCGAACGCTCCCCGCGGAACTCTGAGGTCCGTGTGGGTGCCGGGCTCCGTGACACTCCTGTGCCCGGAGGTGTGGCCTCCGCCATAGGCCGCCGCCGAGCCGAAGTGATCGACTCGGCGGATGCGTGCAGCGGGGCGGGTCCAGCGGTTCCTGGTGAGGTCGGAGCGGCATCGGCGCGCGGACATCGGCGTGGCGGTGGTGCTGGGGGCCATGGACCTCGTCGTCATCGGCTCGGTCCTGATGCTCGGCACGGAGGGTGTCTTCACCGAGGACTGGCTGCCCTACCCGGGGATGATGGCCCCGGAGGGCGAGACGTACCAGCAGGACTCCGTGGCCTTCCTCCAGCGGTTGGCGGCCGGAGGCGTCGGGCTGGCCCTGCTCTGCCGACTGTGGCTCACCGCCGTGGTGCACCTGGTCGTGCTCACCGTCGGGGCGGGCTTCATCGGGTCCCTGTCGACCTACTGGAACCCGTGAAGCCCGCGCCGGGCGAGGGAGGTCAGCGGGCCTCGGCCTCGCGGACCTGTTCCGGGGTCGGGGCCGTGCCGCCGAGGTGGGCGGGCATCCACCAGGTGTCGTCCGGGCCCTGCGGGCGGACCGGGTAGGCGCGCTGGGCGGCCTCCAGCAACTCCTGGACGCGTTCGCGGAGCTGGCGGGTGATGGCGCCCGCGTACTTGTCCTTGGAGGCCTCTATCGCCTCGCCGACCCGGATGGTGATCGGGATGTGGCTGCGCTTGAAGTTGCGCGGGTGGCCCTTGGTCCACAGCCGCTGCGTGCCCCACACGGCCATCGGGATCAGCGGGACGCCCGCCTCCTGGGCCAGCCGGGCGGCACCCGACTTGAAGCTCTTCAGCGTGAACGACTGCGAGATCGTGGCCTCGGGGAAGACACCGATGATCTCGCCGGAGCGCAGCGAGTCCAGCGCGTGCGCGTAGGCCGCCTCACCCTGCTTGCGGTCCACCGGGATGTGCCGCATGTTGCGCATCAGCGGCCCGGAGATCTTGTGCCGGAACACCGACTCCTTGGCCATGAAGCGCACCAGACGCTTCTGCGGCAGCGCCGCCAGACCGTCGAAGATGAAGTCCAGATAGCCGATGTGATTGCTCACCAGTACGGCGCCGCCCGAGCGCGGGATGTTCTCCGACCCCTTGCAGTCGATCTTCAGGTCCCAGGCCTTGAACAGGGTGCGGGCGAGACCGACTGCGGGACGGTAGACAAGCTCTGCCATGGGCGGAGTGGACCCTTCTCTCTGCCTGGGAAGGGGGCTCCCGGCGGGAAGTTACGCAGCCGTAGGTTTACGGCATCCCGCAGATCGTGCCCCAAGAACGGACGAGTAGCCAGTCTTGGCGCGGGCGTAGGGCGAGATTCTCGTCACGTCGGACACACGAGCGACCGTCGGGAGTTCATCCGGCTGTCACTTCGCGCGCACGGCCACCCGCCGGACGAGCAGATACATCTCGCACCCCAGGCAGTACCCGAACACCGCGTTCAGGAAGGCGGCGGCGAGTGCCGCGCCCGTCGCCGCCAGCCCCAGCCACTCGGGCCCAGCCGTGAAGCCGACCAGGCCCGCAGCCGCGAAGACCAGCCCGACCGCCTGCGCGAACCGCGGCGGCTCCGGCGCCTCGAACTCCGTCGGCGGCCCGATACGGGGCTGTACGAACCTGCGGAAGACCCAGCCGTACGGCGAATACCCCACCCCGCCGGCCGCGCCCAGCGCGAACGCGAACGTCTGCCAGCCCAGCAGTCGGCCGCTGCCGGTGATCAGCGCGACCGCCAGCACCGCGGTCGTCACGGCGGCCCCGAAGCGCGGGCCCCTCACATCGATGTCCATGCGTCAAGCATTCCGCAGGCCAATCTCCTCGGGGAGCCGGGAATCTTTGCAGTCTCATGAACGCTGAAGCACGCTGTGACGGGACTTGTGGTGTGTGGACTGGTGCTCGCCATGGCGAGCGTCTACGGAGTGCTGCATCAGCGGCGGAGCGGGAGAGTCAGGGTGCGCGGGCGGGACGGCGACAAACGGCTCGGCGCGGCGGAGTTGGGGGAGAGGCTCGGCGAACGGGCCACGCTCGTCCAGTTCTCCAGCGCCTTCTGCGCCCCCTGCCGGGCGACCCGCAGGCTGCTCGCCGAGGTGGCCGGAATGGTCCCCGGTGTCGCCCATGTGGAGATCGACGCCGAGGAACACCTCGACCTCGTACGCCGGCTGGACATCCTCAAGACGCCGACCGTGCTCGTGCTCGACGCGGACGGCCGGATCGTCCGCAGGGCAACCGGACAGCCGCGCAAGGCGGATGTGATCGCGGCGCTCGGTGAGGCCGTGTGAAGCCGCACACCGGTACGCACTTGACTGTACGCCTCACCTATCGTCAGCCTGACCGTATGCCCCGAGAACTCCTTCTCTTCGAGCGAGACGCCATGTCGACGGCGCTCTTGGTCCGCACGGCCAGTTCGTGCTGTCCCGGACCCTGAGCCCCAACGGACCAGCCCGTCGACTCCGGCAGAAGGACAACTCCATGACGGCCACCTCCGGCCTCGGTTCGCCCCAGCTCGCCTCCCCCGACCTCCTGCGCTCCGTCTTCCGGCGCCATGCCGCCGGTGTGGCGGTGATCACCGCCCAGAACGCAGGCGGCCCGGTCGGCTTCACCGCCACCTCGCTCAGCTCGGTCTCCGCCGAGCCTCCGCTGCTCTCGTTCGGCGTCGGCACCGGCGCCTCCAGCTGGCCGGTGATCTCCGAGGCCGAGTACATCGGCGTGCACATACTCGGGGAGCACCAGCGGGAGCTCGCCGCCACCTTCGCCCGGAGCGGCGCCGACCGGTTCGGGGCACCCACCGGATGGCGTAGCGGCCCGGAGGGAGTTCCCGTCCTCGACGACGTGCTCGCCTGGCTGGTCTGCCGGGTGGTGGCGCGTGTTCCGGCGGGGGAGCACCGGATCGTCCTCGCCGAGGTGGTGGTGGGCGATCCGTCGGGCGCCGGGCGGCCGCTGCTGTACCACCAGGGCCGCTTCAACGGTCTGCGAGACTGATTCCCGTACGACTACGCAGGGTTGCCTAACTCACAGTTCAAAGCGCTTGCTCAGCGGGCACGAACTGCGGGAACGTAGGCGTCGTACTGGCGAGTAATATATCGACCGGAGCGCAGGTCGCCCCGATCGGGATCGGCCGCTTCAGGCGCCTATGCTGCCTGGAAGAAGGCAGCCCAGAAATGACGATGCAGTAGGAGAGCCGGCGTGAGCTTGAGGATCGTTGTCACTGTGAAGTACGTGCCCGACGCCACTGGCGACCGGCACTTCGCCGATGACCTGACCGTCGACCGCGACGACGTGGACGGTCTGCTCTCCGAGCTGGACGAGTACGCGGTGGAGCAGGCGCTGCAGATCGCCGACGAGGCCGACGACGCCGAGATCACCGTGCTGACCGTCGGTCCGGAGGACGCCAAGGACGCGCTGCGCAAGGCGCTGTCGATGGGCGCCGACAAGGCGATCCACGTCGAGGACGACGATCTGCACGGCACCGACGCCATCGGCACCTCCCTGGTGCTGGCCAAGGCGATCGAGAAGGCCGGTTACGACCTGGTGATCTCCGGCATGGCGTCCACCGACGGCACCGGCGGCATCGTCCCGGCGCTGGTCGCCGAGCGTCTGGGTGTCCCGCAGGTCACCCTGCTCTCCGAGGTCTCCGTCGAGGACGGCGTGGTCAAGGGCCGCCGTGACGGCGACGCCGCGAGCGAGCAGCTGGAGGCCTCCCTCCCGGCGGTCGTGTCGGTCACCGACCAGTCGGGCGAGGCGCGTTACCCGTCCTTCAAGGGCATCATGGCGGCGAAGAAGAAGCCGGTTCAGTCCTGGGACCTGTCCGACCTCGACATCGAGGCGGAAGAGGTCGGTCTGGAGGGCGCCTGGACGGCTGTCGACTCCGCGGCCGAGCGCCCGGCGCGCACCGCCGGCACGATCGTCAAGGACGAGGGCGAGGGCGGCAAGCAGCTCGCCGAGTTCCTCGCGGGCCAGAAGTTCATCTAGGCCCCACTCCCTTACCGCCCCTTAAGCCTTCGCAATCCGCAGGAGAGCATTCCCATGGCTGAAGTTCTCGTCTACGTCGACCACGTGGACGGTGCCGTCCGCAAGCCCACCCTGGAGCTGCTGACCCTGGCCCGTCGCATCGGCGAGCCCGTCGCCGTCGCGCTGGGCAACGGCGCCGCCGACACCGCCGCCGCCCTCGCCGAGCACGGCGCGGTCAAGGTCCTCACCCACGAGGCCGCCGAGTACGCCGACTACCTCGTCGTCCCCAAGGTCGACGCGCTGCAGGCCGCCGTCGAGGCCGTCTCCCCGGCCGCCGTCCTCGTCCCGTCCTCCGCCGAGGGCAAGGAGATCGCCGCCCGCCTCGCGGTGCGCATCGGCTCCGGCATCATCACCGACGCCATCGACCTGGAGGCCGGTGACGAGGGCCCGGTCGCGACCCAGTCGGTGTTCGCCGCCTCCTTCACCACCAAGTCCCGTGTCTCCAAGGGCACCCCGGTCATCACGGTCAAGCCCAACTCCGCCGCCGTCGAGGCCGCTCCGGCCGCCGGCGCGGTCGAGGCGCTCGCCGTGACGTTCGGCGCGCTGGCCACCGGCACCAAGGTCACCGGCCGCACCCCGCGCGAGTCGACCGGCCGCCCGGAGCTGACCGAGGCCGCGATCGTCGTCTCCGGCGGCCGTGGCGTCAACGGCACCGAGAACTTCGCGATCATCGAGGCCCTCGCCGACTCCCTCGGCGCGGCCGTCGGCGCCTCGCGTGCCGCCGTGGACGCCGGCTGGTACCCGCACACCAACCAGGTCGGCCAGACCGGCAAGTCCGTCTCGCCGCAGCTCTACATCGCCAACGGCATCTCCGGCGCCATCCAGCACCGCGCCGGTATGCAGACCTCGAAGACCATCGTGGCCGTCAACAAGGACGCCGAGGCCCCGATCTTCGACCTCGTCGACTACGGCGTCGTCGGCGACCTCTTCGACGTCGTCCCGCAGCTCACCGAGGAGATCAACACCCGCAAGGGCTGATCCTCCGGACTCCTCCCGAGTCGTCCGAGGCCCCCGCGACCGCACGAACGGTCACGGGGGCCTCGGCTCATCCCAGGGTCAGCGAGGCCTGCACCGGCAGATGGTCGCTCGGGTAGGTGCCGTCCACCGAGAAGGTGTTCATCGCCGCCCAGTGGGTGGTCACCCCTGGCGAGGTCAGGATCCAGTCGATGCGCCGGCCGCCGGGCTTGAGCCCCCGGTAGCCGTGGTACGTCCCATAGGCCTGGGTGCGCGAGGCCGCCGCGTCCCAGGCGTCCACGAGCCCGTTGTCCAGCATCAGGTCGTACACCCGGTTGTCGTGGGCGGCGGCGTTGAAGTCGCCCGTGACGACGACCGGCGCCGACCGGTCCCAGCCCGCGATGGTTTCGCCGATCAGGCCGGCGGAGCGCTCCCGGGCGTACTGGCTGACGCTGTCCAGATGCGTGTTGAGGACGTAGAACTCCCGCCCCCCGTCGGCGAGATCGGCGAACTTCACCCAGGTCACCATGCGCAGCCAGTCCGCGTCCCAGGTGTTGGAGGCGATCGTGTACGGGGTGTCGGACAACCAGAAGTGATCGAACTCGATCGGGTCGAGTCTGCGGGTGTCGTAGAAGATCGCCATGAACTCGTCCTTGCTGCCACCCCCTCGGCCGGTGCCGATCCAGTCGTAGTGCCCGCCGAGATCCCTCTCGATCATGCGCAGCTGCTGGTACAGCCCCTCCTGGGTGCCGATGACATGCGGTCGCTCGCGGCGCAGCAGCTCCCTCATCACCGGGCGGCGCACGGCCCAGCGCGGTGTCTTGTCGACGACGGTCGCGAAGCGCACATTGAACGTCATCACGTTCAGGGCGCCCGCGTACTCACCGGCGGACGCCGGCTGTGACGAACCCGCTGTGGTCAGCAGCGGCACGGCGATGGCGGCGGCCGCCGCGGACCGAAGTCCTTGGCGACGCGTCACTCCGACCTCTTTCGGCACGCGATCTCCTCCCCTGGGCAGTCAGGATGAACCTTGCCCAGTGAATACGGAACAAGCGGCCGGTTCGGCAGTGACCAGCGGGAAAGCATGGGGAATCCCACTTCCGGACAGTGTTGACCGGGGCGGAGAGCGAAGGTTAGCTTCATTATACGGATTCGTGATTCCGCAGTGCGGAAAATGGAGGGTGTGGAATGGGGCAGGGCCGGCAGGAGAACGTGGCGACGAGTCTCGCGGGCACCGTCAGCGAGGAGATCAGCGCCTCCCTCGCCCCCGTCGACGCGGAGCTGGAGCGCCGCTACCCGGGCGACCCGGGCACCCGCCAGCCCGTGCACACCGTCTACGTCCCCGGTGACGTCTTCGCCGCCGACACGATCCGCGCCTGGGGCGACCGGGCCCTCGCCGCCCTCGACGAGCACGCCCCCGACGCCGCCTCCTTCGGCGCCGTCCTCGGCCTCGACGACGACCTCGCCGGGCCCGTGTACGACCGCGTCCGCGCCAAGCTGGAGCGCGAGCCGATCGAAGACCTGCGCGTCGACTTCGAGGACGGCTACGGCCCGCGTCCGGACGCCGAGGAGGACGAGGCCGCCGCCCGCGCGGCCCGCCTGATCGCCGAGGCGTACGCCAAGGGCACGGCCGCCCCGTACATGGGCATCCGGATGAAGTGCATGGAGGCGCCGGTACGCGACCGGGGCATCCGCACCCTCGACATCTTCCTCACCGGCCTGCTGGAGGCCGGCGGTCTGCCCGACGGGCTGGTCCTGACCCTGCCCAAGGTGACCTACGCCGAGCAGGTCACCGCCATGGTCCGGCTCCTGGAGGCTTTCGAGAAGGCGCGCGGCCTCACGCCCGGCCGGATCGGCTTCGAGATCCAGATCGAGACCAGCCAGGCCGTCCTCGCCTCCGACGGCACCGCCACCGTCGCCCGCATGATCGGCGCCGCCGAGGGCCGCGCCACCGGTCTGCACTACGGCACCTTCGACTACAGCGCCTGCCTCGGCGTCTCCGCCGCCCACCAGGCCAGCGACCACCCGGCCGCCGACCACGCCAAGGCGATCATGCAGGTCGCCGCGGCCGGGACCGGCGTACGTGTCTCCGACGGCTCCACCAACGTCCTCCCCGTCGGCCCGACCGAGCAGGTCCACGACGCCTGGCGCCTGCACTACGGCCTCACCCGCCGTGCCCTCGCCCGCGCCTACTACCAGGGCTGGGACATGCACCCCGGCCACATCCCCACCCGCTACGCGGCCGTCTTCGCCTTCTACCGCGAGGGCTACGCCCAGGCCGCCGCCCGCCTCTCCCGCTACGCCAACCGCGCGGGCGGCGACGTGATGGACGAGCCCGCGACGGCCAAGGCCCTCAGCGGCTATCTGCTGCGGGGCCTCGACTGCGGCGCCCTCGACATCGACGAGGTGTCCTGGGCGACCGGGCTGACCCGCACCGATCTGGAGGGCTTCGCGGCACCCCGACGGGCCGATCTGACGACCGACCCCGGCCGGTAGTCGCGTGGGCCGGACGGCCTACAAGTAGCGGTCCTGTGACAGCCGTTGCCACCGGTCCGGAGCGCCCCCGCCCACCGCTTAGGCTGTACGCGATTCATCGGTGTGTCATAGGAGCGAGGCGCGGGTGTCTTCGGGGGCGAACGAACAGACGGACGGTGCCGGGCGGGTTCTCGCCGGGCGGTACCGGGTCGTGGAGCAGCTCGGACGTGGCGGCATGGGTGTCGTCTGGCGGGCCGTGGACGAGGTGCTCCACCGCGAGGTCGCCCTCAAGGAACTGCGCACCTACACGGACGCGGGCGCGCCCGAACTCGCCGATCTGGGGCTGCGGATGCAGCGCGAGGCACGGGCCGCCGCCCGCGTCCGGCACCCCGGGGTCGTCGCCGTGCACGACGTGGCCGAGGTCGACGGACGCCCGCTGATCGTCATGGAGCTGGTCGACGGGCCGTCCCTCGACGACGTCCTGCGCGACCGGGGTCTCCTCGACCCGCGCGAGGCCGCCGCCATCGGCGCCAAGGTGATGGACGCCCTCGCCGCCGCCCACCGGGTCGGCGTCCTGCACCGCGACGTCAAGCCCGGCAACATCCTCCTGGACCGCTCGGGCCGCGTCGTGCTCACCGACTTCGGCATCGCCACCATGGAGGACCCGGGCGACG
The DNA here is from genome assembly GCF_040297125.1 of Streptomyces sp. NPDC001868. Lineage (NCBI taxonomy): Bacteria > Bacillati > Actinomycetota > Actinomycetes > Kitasatosporales > Streptomycetaceae > Streptomyces > Streptomyces sp. NPDC001868. Next base: position 166,171 of record NZ_JBEOYO010000004.1, read on the forward strand.
GCTCCGCCACCCACCTCACCCGCAGCGGCGAACTCGTCGGCTCCCTCGACTATCTGGCCCCCGAACGCGCCCAGGGCAACGACCCCGGCCCCGCCTCCGACGTCTGGGCACTCGGCGCCACCCTGTACGCGTCCGTCGAGGGCACTTCCCCGTTCCGGCGTACGTCCACCTGGTCGACGCTCACCGCGATCGTGAGCGACGAGCTGCCCGAGCCGCGGCGGGCGGGACCGCTCGCGCCCGTCCTGCGGCAGCTGATGGACAAGCGCCCGGAGAACCGTCCGGACGCCGACCGGGCCCGCGAACTGCTGGAGGCCGTGGCCTCCGGGGAAGCGCTCGCCTCCCCGACGGCGGGGCTGAGCGGCGGCCCGGCCCCGCAGCCGAGGGCGGAGACCCAACGGAGCGTGCCGTCGGTGCCGCCCGGCTTCGGACCGGCGACCGCGGGCGCGGGACACGGCGGCACGGGCACGGGTGCCGGGTTCGGCGCGACGGGCCCGACGCCCGGCTTCGGGCCGCCGCAGCCGCTCCCCGGCCCCGGCACGGGGGCCTCCCCTGCGGTCGGCGGTCCCGGTGCGGGCGCTCCGCAGCCGCCGGCCCCCGCTTCGGGCGCCGCCACCACCGTCTCCTCGACCGGCGGCAGCCGTCCCCGCAAGGGCCGCGCCCTGCTCGCCGCCGTGGCCGTCACCGTCGTACTCGCCGCCACGGGCGGCACGGTCGCCCTGCTCACCAGTGGCGACGACGGGAATACGGGCGCCCGGCCCTCGGCCACCGGAACAAGCAGCGGCACGCCCTCCCCGGGCCGCAGCCGGGGCACGGTCGACCTCACCGACGACTCCGAGGCCAAGAAGCCGGCCAAGGACGACAAGAAGTCCCCGAGCCCGAGCGAGAAGACCGAGGAGGACGAGGAGAAGGACACCGACGCGTCCCCCTCCCCGTCGAAGGACACGAGCGACGGCACCACCACCGGCGGCGGCTCGGGGGGCTCGGACACCTCGGGCGGCTCCACGAGCGGGGGCACGACCGGAGGGGCGACCGAGGAGACACCGGTCTGCCACTCCATAGGCGGCGGCAAGTACAACTGCACCGTCTGGACCACCGCCAAGTCCTACACCGCCTCCGGCACCGAGGTCGGCATCCTCAAGCAGGGCACCAACTACTTCTACTGCCAGGAGAACCTGGGCCGCCGCGAGACCTCCGGCGAGTGGACCAACGTCTGGTGGGCCAAGACCGACGACGACAGCGGCAACACGAACGTCTACGTCAGCGACGTCTACATCCAGGGCGGCGACAACGACGCCCCGGTGCCCGGCCTCCCGGTCTGCTGAGGCCGGGTCTACGGCCTTGCCGCCGGATGAGGCCGTACGTACTGCTCCAGACCCGACACCGTCGTCCACCTCTGCTCGGCGAACAGCTCCCTGCCCCGCAGACACAGCGCCCGGTCGCCGCGTGCCCGGGCGCAGAACTCGTCGGGGGTGGTGCCGAACAGGGCGCGCAACTCGGCGGAGGCGGCGAGGAGTTCGGAGATCAGCGGGCGCTGCCGGCCCGGGTGGGAGCGGGGGCCGGGGCCGCCGTCGTGCAGGACGCCCCACCGGTTGACGTAGATCCAGGCACGGTCGAGGACTTCGCCCGACTCCAGCTCGACACGGAAGTCGGCCGCGGGCAGGGCCGCCCGCTGGAAGTTGCCGGTCGGTGAGTCGACGCCCTCGCTCGCGTCGACCACGGCGAGCTGGGCCTCGTCGAGCCAGGTGAGGAACAGCTCGCTCGTGGAGCCGGGGGAGTGGAAGGGCGACGCGGACATGTAGCCGAGCAGACTGACATGGGCGGAGACGCCGATCCCGATGTTCGTGACCCTGGCCCTGACCATGGGGATCCGGCACCCGACACCGCGCTCCGCCATCTTGTGCACGAGCTGCGCGGGACAGGCGTTGGAGCCGACGGAGAGGACGGGGACACGGTCCTCGAAGACGAGCGTGTCCAGCGGCAGCAGCCGGTTGCCGTCAAGGAGCGCGGACTCGGCGGGCCAGGCGCCCGGATAGCTCAGCGGGTCCTCGCGCGGGGCCACGGCGAGGCCGAGCGCTTCGAGCGTACGGGGGTCGGGGGCTTCCAAGGGTCAGTCCGCGGGCGGGAGTTCGCCCGAGCCGCGGGCGATCAGCCGGGTCGGCAGCTCGATGCGCTCCGGGGTGAGGAGGGAGCCGTCCAACTGCTGGAAGAGACGCTCGGCGGCGGTGCGGCCCAGCCGGGCGGGGTCCTGGGCGACGACCGTGATGCCGGGCCGGAGCAGATCGGCCAGCTCGAAGTCGTCGAAGCCGACGAGGGCGACCGGGCGGGTGTGCTCGGCGAGAACCCGTACGACCGTGACCGTAACCCGGTTGTTGCCCGCGAAGACCGCCGTGACCGGTGCCGGGCCGGACAGCATCTCCTCGGCCGCCCTGCGGACCCGCTCGGGATCGGTGACGCCCAGCGACATCCACGCGTCCTCGACCTGGATGCCCGCGTCCTCCATGGCCGCCCGGTAGCCGCGCAGCCGCTCGGCGGCGGTGTGGATACGGGGCATGTCGCCGATGAAGCCGATACGGCGGTGGCCGTGGGCGATGAGATGGGCGACGCCGTCGCGGGCGCCGCCGAAGCTGTCCGACAGCACCACGTCCGCGTCGATCCGCCCGGCCGGGCGGTCCACGAACACCGTGGCGACGCCCGCCCTGATCTCGGGCTCCAGATAGCGGTGGTCGTCACCGGCCGGGATGATGACCAGGCCGTCGACGCGGCGGGCGCACAGCGCGAGCGCCAACTCCTGCTCGCGGTCCGGGTCCTCCGCGCTGGACCCGTTGATCAGCAGCGAGCCGTGCGCGCGGGACACCTCCTCCACCGCACGGCTGAGGGGGCCGTAGAACGGGTCGGCGAGGTCCTCCAGGACCAGGCCGATGGTGGCCGTACGGCCCTTGCGCAGCACCCGCGCGCTGTCGTTGCGCCGGAAACCGAGTGCCTCGATCGCCTCCTGGACACGGCGCTCGGTGTCCGGGGTGACGCCCGACTCGCCGTTCACCACCCGGGAGACCGTCTTGAGACCCACCCCGGCCCGGGCCGCGACGTCCTTCATCGTGGGACGGTTGCCGTAGCGGTTCTCGGAGCGGCGGGCGATGCCGTTGGCGGTCTCGGGCACTGTGCGCTGTCCTGTCCTGTCGTCCACGGGGTGCGATCGGTAGTGCCGTGGCGGAGTTGTGCGGCTGTTGAGGATGTGGCGTCGAGCATAGAGCCTGGACAACGTTGTCACAGCCGGGGGAGACTGTCTATCGCATTCTCTGGCCGGCGCCCCCCACCAGGCGAGCGTCGTGCTGCCAGTTTTTCCGGCCGGAGATCCGGGCGCCGCTGGACTCGGGCGTCCGGTAGGAGACTCGCAGCGGGAGAACTGACACTGATGCAGACCGACCTCGTGGCCGCGCTCGACATCGGCGGCACCAAGATCGCCGGGGCGCTGGTGGACGGCCACGGCCACATCCTGGTGCGCGCGCAGCGCCCGACGCCCGCGCGGGAGGACGGCGACACCGTCATGCGGGCCGTCGAGGAGGTGCTCGGCGAGCTGACCTCCGCCCCCCTGTGGAGCGGGGCCACGGCCGTCGGGATCGGCAGCGCGGGCCCGGTGGACGCCTCGGCCGGCACGGTGAGCCCCGTGAACGTCCCCGGCTGGCGCGGCTTCCCGCTCGTCGAGCGGGTCCGGGCGGCCACCGGCGGGCTGCCCGTCGAGCTGATCGGCGACGGTGTGGCCATCACGGCGGCCGAACACTGGCAGGGCGCGGCGCGCGGCCACGACAACGCGCTGTGCATGGTCGTGTCGACAGGCGTCGGCGGTGGGCTCGTCCTCGGCGGCAAGCTGTACGCGGGTCCCACCGGGAACGCCGGCCACATCGGTCACATCAGCGTCGACCTCGACGGCGACGCCTGCCCGTGCGGTGCCCGTGGCTGCGTCGAACGCATCGCCAGCGGGCCCAACATCGCCCGGCGTGCCCTGGAGAACGGCTGGCGGCCCGGCCCCGACGGGGACACCTCGGCCGCGGCGGTCGCCGCCGCCGCGCAGGCCGGCGACCCGGTCGCCGTGGCCTCCTTCGAGCGCGCCGCGCGGGCCCTCGCCGCGGGTATCGCCGCCACGGCCACGCTCGTCGAGATCGACATCGCCGTCATCGGTGGCGGTGTCGCGGGCGCCGGCGACGTCCTCTTCGCGCCCCTCCGCACCGCTCTCAAGGACTACGCGACCCTGTCCTTCGTCCAGCACCTGACCATCGCGCCCGCCGTCATGGGCACGGACGCGGGCCTGGTCGGCGCCGCGGCGGCGGCGCTGGCCCGCCGACCGAGCACGCGGGTGGCCGGGGTGGGGTGAGGGGCTTCCCGCACAGCTTCCGGGTGGGTGCGGTGGTGGGGCGAAACGTTGGAACCCGGCCGTGACCCCTTGGGGGCTTCGGCAGTTGAGCGGGGCATGAAGAAGCGCAGCATGCTCGCCATCGCCTCCCTCGCCACCGGTTTCGTCGTCGCGGCCATCACGCCGTCGCACGGTCTCGACGCCTCGGACGCGCTCGGGAAGACGGACGGGCTGAGCAAACTGGACGTCGAGGGCACGCTCGGCAAGGTCGGCAAGACGGTCTCCAGCGACAGCCTGGCGGTCGACGAGGACGCCCTGGGGGGCCAGGCGGACCAGGAGGGCAAGGGCGGCAAGGAAGGCTGACGGGAGCGGAGCGGGCAGCGGGTCCTTCGTCCGCTTCCCCTCGCATCGCAGGCGGCGGGTCCCCACTCGGTGGGGGCCCGCCGTCCGCGTATTTCGGCTCCTCGGCAGCGGCTGGTTTCCGTGGCGGAGTGGAGGGCAAGCCTCAGGGGGTCAACAGAAGAGGGGGAACCGTGATCGTCTGGATCAACGGTGCGTTCGGTGCGGGGAAGACCACCACCGCACGGGAACTGATCGACCTGATCCCGAACAGCACGCTCTTCGACCCCGAGGTCATCGGCGGCGCACTGACCCACATGCTGCCTGCCAAACGCCTCGCCGAGGTCGGCGACTTCCAGGACCTGCCGAGCTGGCGACGGCTCGTGGTCGACACCGCCGCCGCCCTGCTCGCCGAGCTGGGCGGCACCCTCGTGGTCCCCATGACCCTGCTCCGCCAGGAGTACCGCGACGAGATCTTCGGCGGCCTCGCCGCCCGCCGCATCACCGTCCGGCATCTGCTCCTGGCCCCGGCCGAAACGATACTGCGAGAGCGAATAGCCGGGCGGGAGATACCGCCCGATCTCCCCGACGGCGAGATGCGGATGCGTCAATGGGCGTACGACCACATCGCGCCGTACCGCGCCGCGCTCAGCGGCTGGCTCACCGCCGATGCCCATCTCGTCGACACCGGCGCCCTCACCCCGTACGAGACCGCGCGGCGCATCGCCGACGCCGTGGCCACCGACGACGTACCCGTGTGCGACATCGTGCAGACCCCCGAGCCGACCGCCGAGACGGTCGCGGCGGGGGTTCTCCTGTTCGACGAGGACGACCGGGTGCTGCTGGTCGATCCGACCTACAAGGCCGGCTGGGAGTTCCCCGGCGGGGTCGTGGAGGCGGGGGAGGCGCCGGCGCGGGCGGGTGTGCGGGAAGTTCTCGAAGAGACCGGGATAAGGCTCGACTCGGTGCCCCGGCTGCTGGTCGTCGACTGGGAGGCGCCCAGGCCACCCGGGTACGGGGGGTTGCGGCTGCTTTTCGACGGGGGACGGCTCGATGTCGGCGGTGCGCAGCGGCCCGTGCTGCCCGGGCCCGAGTTGCGTGGCTGGCGTTTCGTGACCGAGGAGGAGGCGGCGGATCTGTTGCCGCCGGTGCGGTTCGAGCGGTTGCGGTGGGCTTTGCGGGCTCGGGAGCGGGGCGCTGCGCTGTACTTGGAGGCCGGGGTTCCGGTGTGAGGGGGGCGCCTTGTCGCCGTTTCGGGGCGGTTGTGGGGCGGGTGCGGGTGAGTCGTGGTTGCTCGCGCCGTTCCCCGCGCCCCTGAAAGATGCGCAGTTCCCCGCGCCCCTAAGAGATGCGCTGCTCCCCGTGCTGCCGAGAGATGCGCCGCTCTATGTGCTCCGAGGGGATACGCGGTCCCCGCGCCCCCCTCAGAAGGACGAGGGGCGCGGTTCCGCACCGGGCGTTGGGCCGTCGCTCAGTTTGTGGCGTAGTTCTGGAGGAACAGTGCCTCCGTCACCGACATGCGCTCCAGCTCCTCCGGGGACACGCTCTCGTTGACCGCGTGGATCTGGGCCTCGGGTTCGCTGAGGCCGATGAGGAGGATCTCGGCGGTGGGGTAGAGGGCGGCGAGGGCGTTGCAGAGGGGGATGGAGCCGCCGTGGCCCGCGTACTGCATGTCCTGGCCCGGGTAGGCGACGGCCATGGCGGCGGCCATCGCCTCGTACGCCGGGCTGGAGGTGTCGGCGCGGAACGGCTGGCCGTGGCCGATCAGTTCGCAGCTCACCCGGGCGCCCCACGGGGTGCGGGCGACCAGGTGGGTTTCGAGCAGCTTGGCCGCGTGCTGGACGTCGACGCCCGGCGGGACCCGCAGGCCGATCAGGGCGCGGGCGCCCGCCTGGATCGACGGGGTCGCGCCGACCACCGGCGGGGCGTCGATACCGAGCACCGTGGCGGCCGGGCGCGCCCAGATACGGTCGGCGACGGTGTCGGAGCCGACCAGCTCCACACCGTCGAGCACCTTGGCGTCCGCGCGGAACTGCGCGTCGGCGTACTGGAGGCCGTCCCACACCCCGTCGCTCGCGAGGCCGTCGACGGTCGTCGTGCCGTCCTCGGCGCGCAGTGAGTCCAGCACGCGGATCAGCGCGGCCAGCGCGTCGGGGGCCGCGCCGCCGAACTGGCCCGAGTGCAGGTTGCCTTCGAGGGCGTCGACCTTCACACGCATGAGGATCATGCCGCGCAGGGAGGAGGTCACCGTCGGCAGGCCGACGCGGAAGTTGCCGGCGTCGCCGATGACGACGGTGTCGGCGGCCAGCAGTTCGGGGTGCGCCTCGGCGTACTGCTGGAGGCCGCCCGTACCCATCTCCTCGGAGCCCTCGGCGATCACCTTGATGTTCACCGGCACCCCGCCGTTCGCCTTCAGCGCCCGCAGCGCGAGCAGGTGCATGATCACGCCGCCCTTGCAGTCGGCGGCGCCGCGCCCGTACCAGCGGCCGTCGCGCTCGGTCAGCTCGAACGGCGGCGACACCCAGGCGGTCTCGTCCAGCGGCGGCTGCACGTCGTAGTGCGCGTAGAGGAGGACGGTCTTCGCGCCCTCGGGCCCCGGCAGGTAGCCGTACACGGACTGGGTGCCGTCGGGGGTGTCCAGCAGGGCCACGTCCTGGAAGCCCTCGGCGCGCAGCGCGTCGGCGACCCAGCGTGCGGCGCCCTCGCTCTCGCTCCTCGGGAACTGGTCGAAGTCCGCCACCGACTTGAAGGCCACCAGTTCGGTGAGCTCCTCCTTCGCCCGGGGAATCAGCGAGGCGACGGTCTCGGCGACCGGGTTCGACGGCATGGGCACGCTCCTCGTGGGTGCGACGTTGTCCTTGTGGGTAGGTGGCTGCGTACGCGCCTACCCGGTGTGTCGGTGTAGGGCGCATGCGCTGCCGATCCTCCCACAGCGATCCTCGGCGTCACCCGCCGTAGGATGCCTGTGACAGGTGCGGCAGGCGGCTGGATCGGGAGCTATAGACCATCGTGAGCAGCGAGAACTCTTCGGCGGACGACGTGCAGCGGGTGTGGGACGTCGTCGTGGTGGGCGCGGGGCCCGCAGGGGCTTCGGCCGCCTATGCGGCGGCGGTCGCGGGACGCAGCGTCCTGATGCTGGAGAAGGCGGAACTGCCTCGGTACAAGACGTGCGGCGGTGGCATCATCGGCCCCTCGCGCGACTCGCTGCCGCCCGGCTTCGAACTGCCCTTCAAGGACCGGGTGCACGCGGTCACCTTCTCGCTGGACGGCCGGTACGCCCGGACGCGCAAGTCGAAACAGATGCTGTTCGGGCTGATCAACCGGCCCGAGTTCGACCAGCAGCTCGTCGAGCACGCCCAGAAGGCGGGCGCCGAACTGCGTACGGGCGCCACGGTCACCCGCGTCGAGCAGCACGGTTCGGCCGTGCCCGACCGGCGCACGGTCGCCGTCGTCCTGCAGAGCGGCGAGACACTGCTCGCGCGGGCCGTCGTCGGTGCGGACGGAAGCGCCAGCCGTATAGGGGCCCATGTCGGGGTGAAGCTCGACCAGGTCGACCTCGGCCTGGAGGCGGAGATCCCCGTGCCGGAGACCGTCGCCGAGGACTGGAAGGGACGCGTCCTCCTCGACTGGGGCCCGATGCCCGGCAGTTACGGGTGGGTCTTCCCCAAGGGCGACACACTGACGGTGGGGGTGATCTCCGCGCGCGGTGAAGGCGCCGCCACCAAGCGGTACTTGGAGGACTTCATCGGGCGGCTCGGCCTCGCCGGCTTCGAACCGAGCGTCTCCTCCGGGCACTTGACGCGTTGCCGTGCCGACGACTCGCCGCTCTCGCGCGGGCGGGTGCTGGTCTGTGGGGACGCGGCGGGGCTCCTTGAGCCGTGGACGCGGGAGGGCATCTCCTTCGCGTTGCGTTCGGGGCGGCTCGCGGGGGAGTGGGCGGTGCGGATCGCCGAGGCGCACGACGCGGTGGACACCCGCCGTCAGGCCCTCAACTACGCGTTCGCCGTGAAGGCGGGACTCGGCGTCGAGATGAGCGTCGGCAAGCGGATGCTGACCGCCTTCGAGCGGCGGCCCGGCCTCTTCCACGCGGCCATCACCGGCTTCCGGCCCGCCTGGCGTGCCTTCGTCGACATCACGCGCGGGGCGACCTCGCTCGGCGAGATCGTCCGCACCCATCCGCTGGCCCAGCGTGCGCTGACCGCGTTCGACAAGTAGCGCGGGGGCCGCCGCCCGACGCCGGGCCTCGACAAGTAGGCGCGGCAGGCCCGCCCGAGGCCGGGCGCCGCCTCGGGGCACCCCGCCCGGTCATCGCTTCACGGTGATCCGGAAGACGGGGTGCTTCGGGGCGGCGGCGAGCAGTTCCTCGTCGGTGGAGTCGGCGTTGACGTCGCCGAAGAACCGGCCCACCTCCCAGCCCCACTTCTTGAGGTAGGTACGCAGCACGACGGGCTTCTCGGCGTCGGGCAGTTCGACCGCCGTGAACTCCTGCACCCGGCGGCCCACCTGGAGCCGTCCACCGCCGGCCGCCCGCATGTTGCGCACCCACTCGGAGTGGCCGCGCGCCGAGACGAGGTAGGGGCCGCCCTCGTACGGCAGCGGGTTGACCGGGAGCCGACGCCATTCGCCGCTCTTGCGGCCGAGCACGGAGAGCTCGGCGGTGCCGAGAACGCTGACGCCACGGCGGGCGAGCCAGCCGATGAAGCCGTTGAGCGCGCGGTCGAAGGGGTTGGCCTTGATGTAGTGCGGCGACGACGTCATGGGGTTCCTCCCCGTTGTGGTGGAGCAGTGCTCTCCCGGGTGATTGGGAGAGCACTGCTCTCGCTTGAGAGCAGTGTGCACGAGATCGGTGCTCCAAAGCAAGAGCAGTGCTCTCGTTTGTGGGTGGCGCTCCGAACTGTGAGCGCTGATCCATTCAGTGAGCACTGCTCCGAAACGTGTGCAGTGCTCTGCTCCTGTGGCACACTGCTTCGCATGAGCACAGCACACGGAGCCCGCGCCCGCGCCCGGATCGAGGTCACCGCCGCCATCAAGGACGAGGCACGCAGACAGCTCGCGGCCGAGGGCGCCGCCAAGCTGTCCCTGCGGGCCGTGGCGCGGGAACTCGGCATGGTCTCCTCCGCGCTGTACCGCTACTTCCCCAGCCGCGACGAGCTGTTGACCGCGCTGATCATCGACGCCTACGACTCCGTCGGAGAGGCCGCCGAGGCCGCGTACGCGAAGGCCGTCGACGGGAGCCCGGCGGCGCAGTGGGTCGCGGTGTGCGAAGGGGTGCGGGAGTGGGCGTTGGCGCGGCCGCACGAGTACGCGTTGATCTACGGTTCGCCCGTGCCCGGGTACACCGCGCCCGACGCGACCGTGCCGGCCGCGGCCCGGGTCGGGCTGTTGCTGATCGGGATCGTGCGCGACGCCCACCAGGGCAAAGGGGTGGCCCAGTGGAAGCTGCCCGCCGAGGTGCGGCCCGAGGCGCGGCGGATGGCCGAGGACCTGGCGCCCGATCTGCCGCCGGAGGTGGTCGTGGTGCTGGTCGGGGCGTGGGCGCAGCTGTTCGGGTTGGTCAGCTTCGAGGTGTTCGGGCAGTTCAACCGGGTGGTGGAGGAGCGGGCGGTGTTCTTCCGGCACGCGGTGGGCCAACTCGCCCACCATGTCGGTCTGGTCTTCCCCCGGTCCGAGCGGGCGGTGCGCTGACGTTCCCCGGGACCGGTGGGGCGTAGCTCGCGTACTTCGCCGGGAGTATCTGTGATCACCTCGCTCGGGTGACGTCGTGCCCGGTGGGCGGCGTCTAGCGTGGCGGGCATGGTGGAGCAGGGTACGGAGGCGGGCGGACCCCCGAGGTGGGGCGGGCCGCCGTGGCGACGGTGGCACGGGGGCGGCCCCCCGTGGTGGAACCGGCCGGACGGCGACGAGGCGCGTCCCCGCTGGCCGTGGCGCTCCACCGTGGTGCTCACCGTCTTCGTGATGGTCGGCTCGAACGCGGCGGCCGGGTTCCAGCAGGACGAACGGGCCGCGCCGGACCTGTTCGCGCGCGTCCTGCTGCTCATGGGCGCCGTTCTGCTGCTGTGGCGGTGGCGGCGCCCGGTGCTGGTCGCGTTCGGCACGGCCGCGACCGCCATGGTGTATCTGGGCGCCGGATACCCGTACGGGCCGGTGTTCCTCACCGTCGCGATCGGCTGCTTCAGCGCGATCGTCGCCGGGCATCGCAAGGCGGCCTGGACGGCGATGGGGGCGCTGTGGGTGGGGCATGTACTGGTGGCGCACTGGCTGTACCGGTGGCTGCCGCCGGGCGGGGACGACGCCGCGAGCTGGGGGCCGGAGATCGTCGTGGTGACCTGGGGCGTGGCGATCGTCGCACTCTCGGAGCTGGCCAGGACCCGGCGCGAGCAGTGGGTCCGGGAGCGGGCCGAGCGGGCGCAGGCCGCCCGGCGGCGGGCCGACGAGGAACGGCTGCGGATCGCCCGCGAACTGCACGACGTCCTCGCGCACAGCATCTCGGTGATCAACGTCCAGGCGGGCGTCGGCCTGGCGCTCCTCGACTCCGACCCGGAACAGGCGCGCACCGCCCTCACCACCATCAAGGCGGCCAGCAAGGAGGCCCTCGGTGAGGTCCGTCAGGTCCTCGACACCCTCCGCACCCCCGGCGACGCCCCGCGCACCCCGGCGCCGGGCCTCGACCGCCTCCCCGAACTCGTCGAGCAGGCGGCCAGCGCGGGCCTGACCGTCGAGATCGGGGGCGAGGCGCCCGATCTGCCGCCGGGCACGGATCTCGCCGCCTTCCGCATCGTCCAGGAGGCCCTCACCAACGTCGTACGGCATTCGGGGTCGCGCCACGCGCGCGTGGACCTCGATCACGACGGCCGTGAACTGCGGCTGCGGATCGACGACGACGGGCCAGCGACCGGCACCCACGCGGGCGGCGGCGGCAACGGACTCGTCGGAATGCGGGAGCGGGCCGCCGCGCTCGGTGGCACGATCGAGGCGGGGCCGCGCGCCGACGGGGGGTTCCGGGTGCTCGCCGTACTGCCGGTACGGGCGTCCCGCGAGGTCGAGGAGGACCGGTGATCCGCGTACTGCTGGCCGACGACCAGGCTCTGGTGCGGGCCGGGTTCAAGGCGCTGCTCGACGCGCCGCCCGACATCGAGGTGGCCGGGGAGGCCGCCGACGGTGAGGAGGCGCTGCGCCGGGTGCGTGAACTCCGCCCCGATGTGGTCCTGATGGACATCCGGATGCCCCTGCTCGACGGGCTCGCCGCGACCCGGCGCATCACCGGCGATCCGGCTCTGGAACAGGTCAGGGTCGTCGTGCTGACCACCTTCGAGCTGGACGAGTACGTCTTCGAGGCGATCCGCTCCGGCGCGTCGGGCTTCCTGGTGAAGGACACCGAGCCGGAGGAACTCGTGCGCGCGGTACGGGCGGTGGTCGAGGGCGACGCGCTGCTGTCGCCGGGGGTGACCCGGCGGCTGATCGCCGAGTTCGCGGCCCGTTCCAAGGAGCCGACGGCCTTCGCCTCGCTCGGCGAACTCACCGAGCGGGAGCGGGAGGTGATGGCCCTCGTCGGTATCGGCCTGACCAATGACGAGATCGCCCGTCGGCTCGTCGTCAGCCCGTTGACCGCCAAGACGCATGTGAGCCGCACGATGGTGAAGCTGGGCGCCCGCGACCGGGCCCAACTCGTGGTCCTGGCCTATGAGTCGGGGTTGGTGCGGCCGGGCTGGCTGGGCTGAGCGGGGTCCGGGCGGCCGGGTCCCGGGACCTGCTGTCCCGGAGGGCGTGTGGCGCGCCGGAAGCGGGTCAGCACGATCGTGACCACCGCGACGAACACCACCACGGTGACCGCCAGCGCGAGGAGGTCGAGCACACTCTCGCCGCGCAGGGAACCGACGACGTCCGGCAGGAACTCGGTCACCCCGAAGTAGGCCGCGCCCGCCAGCACCGCCCCCGCGAAGAGCGCGAAACCGATCTCCGTGGTCATCGCGTCCCGCTCCGCCTGTGTTCGTCTCCCCATGGGCCGAGTGTGGGGGCGGCGGGCGCACCCGACAAGGTGATGGACGCATCCGCCGGGCGCGGTTCAGCCGATGCCCGAGGATTCCCGCCACAGCCGCGCGAGTGCGGGGTCGCCTGTGACGGTGGGGAGGGGAAGCCGGTTCCACAGGGACAGGTACAGCCGGGGCGCCGGGCCCGCGATCTCGCAGTCCGCGTCGCCCGCCTCCGGTGTCTGTGACGCCTCCGCGCGTGCCGTCACGGGCGGTTCGGACGACAGCCGTACGGTCCACACGGCGTCCGTGTCGGTGGCCCGCATCCGCAGGACGCGTGGTGTCCCGGTGCGCGCGCGGCTCCTGCCGCGGGCGTGGAAGCCGAGCAGCAGTTCGTCGATGCCGTCGACGGCGAACTCCACGGTGGGCTCGGTGAGTTCGCCGCCGAGCGCGGACTCTGCGTCGGCGCGGTGCACGGCCGTCTCGTGGGCCTGGCGGCGCGCCCAGAAGGCCAGTGGGGACGGGGCGGGCAGGAAGCTCCAGCAGGCGAGGTCGGCGGGGGCGTTCCGCAGGGTGTCGACGAGACGCCGGTGCCCGTCCTCGAACCAGGTCAGCAGCGGATCACCGTCCAGCTCCGGGGCACTCCCGAGAGGCCGGGGCGAGTCGTGTCCCTCGGCGACGAGCGCCGTGGCCCAGCGGTGTACGGCCCCCGTGTGCCGTACCAGGTCCCGGACCCGCCACTCCGGGCACGTCGGCACCTCCGCGTCCGTACCGGCCTTCCGGGCGGCCGCGGCGAGCAGCCGGCCTTCCTCGTCCAGGGTTCTGATGTGCTCGGCAGTCTCCATGGGGTGAGTCTGCCGGATGAAGCCCGCTCGAAGCGCCCGCCCGAGGGGGGAGGGCGCTTCGGTTCACCAGAGGGTCGTCCGTGGGGCGACCGTGGGGCGATCGCGAGCCGTCCGTGAGTCGTCGGGGGGGCCTCGGCGGGTCCTCTGCGGGTCTTCGGCGGGGCGTCAGCGGGTCACGGTGTCGCCCGGATCCGGCCGTCGCGGCGCGTTCCCGCCCCCGCTTCCTCGTGGGCCAGCCACTCGGCGACGCTGTGGGCGATCGGCTGGCCGGTGTCCATCTCCACGAACCCGAACTGGCCGGACTGGTTGCACTCCAGGAACCACCAGATCCCGTCCGCGTCCTCCGCGAAGTCGAAGGCCCCGTAGGAGAGTTCGGCGTCGCGGAGATAGGTGCGCACGGCCGCGGCGGTGCGCGCGGGGACGTCGACCGGCTGCCAGGGCGCGGTGGACGGGGCGAAGCGGACGTCCACCTCGTCGGGGTGCGCGTCCGGGGCGACCGCCTTGCGGGCGGCCAGCATGCGGTCGCCGACGACGGTGAGCCGGATGTCGGCGGTCTTGGCGATCCGGCGCTGCAGCAGCGTCGGGCCGAACGCGACGGCGGTGAAGTCGGTGCCGGGCGCGATACGGCTGGTGGGGACCGTCCGGGCGGGCTCCTGCGGATGGGTGCCCGACACCGGCTTCACCACCAGGTCCGGGAAGCGCTCGGCGAAGTCACGGGCCGCCTGCGGGAACGTGGTGATCAGCGTGGCCGGTACGGGGAGCCCGCAGCGCTGGGCGTGCCGGAGCTGCCAGGGCTTGTGGCGGGCCCGCCGGGCCGCGTCCGGGTCGTTCATCCAGCGGGCGCCCGTGCCGCGCAGCATGCCGTACAGAGCCTGCGAGGACTCCTCGGTCAGCCAGGCCGACGGCTCGGCGACCCCGGCCGCCGGAACACCGGGCCTGCGCAACCAGATGGACCGCAGCCCGCTCATGCTCACCAGGCGCCCCCCGGCGGACAGATGTCCGCGGAAGGAGCCGTGCACGTACTCGCCGGAGAGCGCCACCGCGCCGGGCAGGTCGGCGGGGTCGAGCCGGACCACCGGTACGCCGGTCCTGTGGAGCTGTGCCACCACCAGGTCCGCCGTCACATCCTGTTCGCAGGTGAGGATCAGCACCGTCATCGTCGCCGGTCCGCGTTCAGTCGTCGAAATGGGTCTTCGACCCCGCCGTGGACGTCGTCGCCCCCAATTCCCGCATAAGACCCTGGTCGTGAGCGGCTATCCGCCCGTCGGCGAGCACGTTCAACTGCAGCCCGGAGTCGTAGGTGTACGGAGCGCTGAACTCCAACTGCTCAGCGGCGCGAGCGTAGTTGAGCACGAACAGTCGCATCGTTTCTCCTTGTTCGGGACCATCCGGAAAACCGGATGGTGACGCTCCGGCCGTCCTCTGTTCGGCCGGGTCGCAGTGCCTCCAGGGAGTTATACGAATCGAACGACTGAATGGTTGCCTCATGTTCTCGGAGGGCTGACTTCATGCACCGCGAGGTGTCACGGGGCAACGGTGAGTGGTCATTTCGAGGCCGGGTGACAAGGGGTGAGTGACGGGTGACGAACGCGTGGTGTCAGATCCGGAGCGCTCCGGAGGGGTGGCCGTGGGCGCGGCCGCAGGCGGTGAGGGCGAGGAGCGCGGTGCCCGTGACCCGGGTGTGCGGCCCGAGGGCGCCGGGGTCGACCGAGAGCCGGGCGGCGATGTCGGTGGCGTCGCAGGTGTCGGGGATCCCGAGTTCCTCCCGCACCTGGCGGTAGCGAGCGCCGAAGGCCTCGGCGTCCGAGAGGTCGACGCCGTCGTACATGTCGTCGGGGAGGCCGGCCGGGTGCTGGTGCGGCAGGAGAAAGCCGGACTCGGCCGGATGCGGGGGACCCGTGTCGCCGGCCTCGCTCTCCGCGGCGGCGAACGCGTCGTAGTGGCGCACCACATGTCCGTCCTCGGCGACGCACCAGGCCGTCCAGCCGTCCCCGCAGCTCATGCCGTACCACTGCGCGGTCCCGAACCGGCGGCTGAGGTCGGCGCACCGCCGGCGTACGACCTGCGGCAGGGTCTTCTCCGGGTCGTCCGAGCCCTCGATACGGTGGGTGTTCTCGGACGAGTCGCCGAAGACCAGCGTCCAGCCGTCCAGTTCGGGGCTGACGAAGACGCGTGCGCAGCTCGCGTGCGGGCGGCGGTCCCAGTTGTGGTGGTCGTGGTTCCAGGCCGAGGCTCCCGTCCGCAGGGTGACCGGCTCGGGGTCGCCCAGGCCGAACTCCTCCAGCAGCGCCCGCTGGTCGGCGCCCGGGACGGCGTACCAGGAGCCGCACAGGTGCAGGGGTTCCGGTATCTCGGCCGGCCGCCTGATCCGTGTCAGCCGACGCCACGCGGCGAGATCCCGGTCGCTGATCGCGGCCGGTCCGCCGCCGACCGCCAGCGCCTCCAGGGCCCCGGCGCGGATCCTCGGGCCGGTCGCGGGCCCCAGCCGCAACCGCCGCAGTACGGGTACGGCACGGGGGCCGATCGCCCCGAACGCCACGACCGCACGCTGCCGGACGTCCGGGTCGGGGTCTCCCAGGGACGGCACCAACTGGTCGAGGTAGCCCGCCGCGGACTCGCCACGGTGCTGGAAGACGGACAGCGCGACGACGCGCACCGGGGCGCGGGGGTGCTTCAACAGCGGGCCGTAGACCCCCACATCGGCCACGTCCAGCCGTGCCAGCGCCCACCGGGCCCGCCTGTCCGCCTCGGACGACTCGGCCCGCGCGACCGCCTCCGCCAGTGGACCGAGCGCGGGCTCCCCGATCCTGGTCAGCACGTCGGCCGAGACCGTCCAGTCCACGGGCGACCCCACGTCCACGAGCACGTCAAGCACCGCCGCGACCACGGCCTCCCCCTGCGCCACGAGGGCGTCGCGGGCCGCGCGGGTGTCGTCCCAGGAACCGGAGAGTTCGTCGGTGAGGGCTGCCTTGTCCATGGGCGCGCAGGTTAGCCGGGGCCACTGACATCATGCCCCCGAGTACGGTTCCCCCCCCGTTTACGGTTCCCCCCCGTGTACGGCCCCCGTGTGCGTCCCGCTGTACGTCCCGCGTCCGTCCCATGCACGTACAACTAATGCTCTTGACACCTTCCCGGGCGGACGGCGTAGGTTGAGGTGATCCTTCTCGGACGGGTGGAGGCCCTGATGCGCGTACGTGACGCGGCACCGCACGGTGCCGACGCGGGCGCGTGGCTGATCACCCGGCGGCATGTGGACTACTGCCGTACCGCCTCCGCCGTCTGTCCTTCCGCACGCGTCTGACCCCCGTCGGCCCCCTCGGGCCGGCCGTCTCGTCGTGCCCTCGGAAGGAACCCCATGTCCGGCCCCGCCCTGCGTCTCGCCGTCGAACTCGACGGCGACGGCGCCCATCCCGCGGCCTGGCGCCGCGCCGCCCACTCGCCCGACCAGCTGCTGACCCCGCGCCGGGTGGCCCGTGTCGCCGCCGCCGCGGAGAACGCCGGGTTCACCCTGCTCACCCTGGACGACGGCGCGCTCCCGCCCGGTGCCGCGCCCGACCCGGTCGGCCGGATCGGCGCGGTGGAGCGGGCCGCGTTCATCGCCGCGTCGACGAGTGTCGTCGGTGTCGCTCCGGTCGTCCCCCTCACCTACGCCGAACCGTTCCATGTCTCCAGCCAGTTGGCGTCCCTCGACCACATCTCCGTCGGGTGCGCCGGGTGGGTGGTCGGCGAGGAGACACGGCCCGAGGCGGCACGCGCCTGGGGACGACCCCTCGTCGACGGGGCCGCCGCCCGGGCTCGCGAGTCCCGCGACGGCGTCGACGTGGTGCGCGCGCTCTGGGACTCCTGGGAGGACGACGCGGTCATCCGTTCCGTGGCCACCAGCCGGTACCTCGACCGTGACCGGCTCCACTACGTCGACTTCACCGGCGACACCTTCACGGTGAAGGGCCCGGCGATCGTGCCGCGTCCCCCGCAGGGGCAGGTCGTCGTGCTCGGCCGGCCCGACCAGGTGCCCGCCGAGCAGCTCGACGTCGCCCTCGTCACGGGCCGCGACCTCGCCGCCGTCGCCACGGCCGCCGCCGGCGCCGGGACACCCCGGGCCTTCGCCGATGTCGAGGTCGCCCTCGACACGGCACACGCCACGGCCGAGGAACGCGTCGCCGACCTCGAACAGCACGCGCCCTGGACCGATCGCGGACGGCTGCGCCACATCGGCTCCGCCGCCGGACTGGCCGCGCTGCTGGAACGACTGCGGGGCGTCGTGGACGGCGTACGGCTGCATCCGCTCGTGCTGGACGAGGACCTGCCGGAGCTGTCCCGCCTCGTCCTGCCGCACCTCTTCGAACGGCGGCACGCCGTCCGCCCGCTGCCCGGCGCCTCCCTGCGCACCCACCTGGGCCTGGAGCGGCCCGCCAACCGCTACGCCGTCGCGGCGGCCCGGTCCGGGGAGGAGACCCGATGACCCGCACCGACCCCCTCGACGTCCCCCGGTCGGACGCGAAACTGCACCTCGGCGTCTTCTTCCAGGGCGTCAACCACTGGACCATCTGGTCCGACCCGGCCAGCGGCAGCCAGATCGACCCCGCCAGCTTCCGGCAGGTGGCCCGCACCGCCGAACGGGGCCTGTTCGACGCCTTCTTCCTCGGGGAGGGGCTGCGGCTGCGCGAGGTCGACGGGAAGGTTCACGACCTCGACATCGCCGGACGGCCCGACGCCATCACCCAGCTCGCCGCCCTTGCCGCCGTCACCGACCGGATCGGCCTGGTCTCCACCTCCAACACCACCTTCAACGAGGCCCCCGACCTCGCCCGCCGCCTCTCCGGCCTCGACCTGCTCTCCGAGGGCCGCGCCGGCTGGAACGTGGTCACCACCGACAACGCCTGGACCGGGGAGAACTTCCGGCGAGGCGGCTACCTCGACCACGCCGACCGGTACACCCGCGCCGAGGAGTTCCTGAACCTCGCCCGCGCGATCTGGGACGGCTGGAAGGACGGCGCGGCCTCCGGATCGCCGGGCGCCTCCACCTGGGCGGCGCCCGGAGCGGTCCGCCAAGTCCGCCACCGCGGGCGGCAGTTCGACGTCGACCTCGCGCCCACGCTGCCGCGCAGCCCCCAGGGCCACCCGGTGATCTTCCAGGCCGGCGACTCGGGCGAGGGCCGCGACTTCGCCGCCCGCAACGCCGACGTCATCTTCTCCGCCCACGGCAGCGACTTCGACGACGCGCTGGCCTTCGCCGAGGATGTCCGGGGGCGGCTTTCGGCCGCCGGACGCCCTGAGGACGACCTGCGCATCCTCCCCGGCACGGAGATCATCATCGGGGCCACCGAGGAGGAGGCCCTGGAGAAGAAGCGCTGGATCCGGCTCCAACAGGTCACCCCCGCCACGGCGTTGGGCATCGCCGGGCTCCTGTGGAACCGGGACTTCTCCGACCGGGACGCCGACGGGCCGCTGCCGAAGGAGGACCCGGTCGTCACCGAGAACGACGGCTCGTTCGGCTCCCGGCGCGTCGCCGACCCGCGCAAGGTCGTCGCCGAGTGGCGGGAGAAGGCCGAGGCGGGCGGCTGGTCGCTGCGCGAGACCGTCATCGCCCTCGGCCCGCAGCGCGGCCACGTCGGCACTCCGGCCGGCCTCGCCGACCGGTTCGCCCACTGGGTACGGCACGGCGCCGTGGACGGCTTCAACGTCACGCCGTACCTGATCCCCGACGGCCTCGACGACATCGTCGACCTGCTCGTCCCCGAACTGCAGGAACGCGGCGTCTACCGCACCGAGTACACGGGGACGACGCTGCGCGAACACCTGGGCCTGCGCGAACCCCTCACGCACCGCGCCACGACGGACGGGCCGTCGGCGGGCTGATCGAGCCGCCGCCTCACGACCGGCCCACCCCGCCCCGGGGTGGGCCGGTCGCCGTAGACCGGGCCGGGTCCGGATACGTGGGCCCGCCCCGCTCGGGCCGTCGCGGGGAACCCGACCGGCCGCATGCCGTGGGCCGTGCGGGCGAACGTCCGGCCGTGACTGCCACCGGCGTGGACCGATCCGCCGTCATGTTCGTGTGGCGCCGCCCCCCCGGCGTTCCAGGTCTGCCCGAGGAGAGCCATGCCCCGCCTGCCCCAGCTGCCCGCCGTCGCCGCGGTCACCGCCGCCGTCGCCCTGCTCGCCGCGGCGCCTCCGCCGGACGGCGAGCAGACCGTGTCCCGGCCCCGCATCGTCGCCCACTTCGACATCACGCGGGGACAGACCCCGGAGAACATCGCCCTCGAACCCGACGGCTCCGCCGACCTGACCTTCTCGGTCGCCCGTCAGATCGCCCATGTCACCAAGCAGGGCCACACCCACATCCGCGCGACCCTCCCCGCCGAGCCGAACCCGCGGACCCCCCTCGTCGGCGACGACATCGTGCTCGGAATCGCCCGCGCCCACGACGGCACGCTCTACGTCACCTACGCCACCGGAACCGGCAAGACCGGCGTCTGGCGCGTCGCCCCCGGCGGCCGGCCCCGCCAGATCGCGCAACTGCCGGCGAACGGGCTGCCCAACGCCATCGGCCTCGACGAGCGCCGAGGCGTGCTCTACGTCGCCGACTCGGTGCTCGGAACCGTCTGGCGCGTACCGCAGGCGGGCGGCACGCCCACGGCCTGGGCCACGGGAACGGCCCTCGAACCGGTGCCCGCCTCGGAGGGCGGTTTCGGCGTCGGCGTGAACGGCCTCAAGGTCCACGACGGAGCCGTATGGGTCTCCAACACCGACCGGGGAACCCTGCTGCGCATCCCCGTGCGCCGGAACGGCTCGGCGGGTGAGGTCGAGACCAGGGCGACCGGCCTCGGCGGAATCGACGACTTCGCATTCACCGGACGCGGAAACACCGTTCTCGCCGCCTTGGTCATCAGCAACGAACTCGCCCTCGTCCGCCCGGACGGCACCCACACCGTCGTCCTCACCCAGGAGGACGGGCTTTCCAACCCGACCTCCGTGGCCGTACGCCACCGCACGGTCTACGTGCCCAGCGGCGCCTTCTTCACCCTGCGGGACCCGAACCTGCTCCTCGCCCGCCTCGGCGAGGGGGGTCACGGAGGGTGACCGTCCGTGGTCCCGTCCACCGAATCGCTCGGCACCTTTCCCCGCATGTTTTCCGCCATGACTCCTGGTGCCTTTAGGCCCTTTGATCGCTTGATTCCCTGACGGAATTATCGCGGTCTGAGCCATGGAATTCGCCCGACAATGATCCGGAAACCCCGCGTGAATACGTGGACTCCGTGATGCCTCCGCGGAACTGCCCCGGTACAAGCCCTTTCCCGCTGATCCGCTGTGTTCTCAGAAGGCGGCCGGGGCGCGGCCGAGGGTGTCGTCCGGATCGGTGTTCCTGGGTGGACTCGGATTTCAGCCGGCTCAAGAAGTCGACTCAGCCGGCCGCCCGGAACGTCCGCAGCCGCAGGGAGTTGCCGACGACGAAGACCGAGGAGAAGGCCATGGCCGCCCCGGCGATCATCGGGTTGAGGAGGCCGGCCGCCGCGAGGGGCAGGGCGGCCACGTTGTAGGCGAAGGCCCAGAACAGGTTGGACCGGATGGTGCCGAGGGTCCGGCGGGCGAGCCGGATGGCGTCGGCGGCCACGCGCAGATCGCCTCGTACGAGGGTCAGGTCGCCGGCCTCGATCGCGGCGTCCGTGCCCGTCCCCATCGCCAGCCCCAGATCGGCCTGGGCGAGCGCGGCAGCGTCGTTGACACCGTCACCGACCATGGCGACCGAACGGCCCTCGCCCTGGAGCCGCTTGACGACGTCGACCTTGTCCTGCGGCAGCACCTCCGCGATCACGTCCTCGGGCGCGATCCCGACCTCGCGGGCGACGGACTCGGCCACGGCCCTGTTGTCGCCGGTCAGCAGGATCGGGGTGAGGCCGAGCGCGCGCAGCCGGGTGATCGCCTCCGCGCTGGTCTCCTTCACCGCGTCGGCGACTTCGAGGACCGCGCGCGCCTCGCCGTCCCAGGCGACCGCGACGGCCGTACGGCCGGACGCCTCGGCCTCGGCCCGCGCCCGGGCCAGGCTCACCGGCAGCTCCATCGCCCAGTCGGCCAGGAGCCGTTCGCGACCGACGAGGACCGCGTGGCCGTCGACGATGCCCTGCACCCCGAGGCCGGGCACGTTCGCGAAGTCCTCCGGCGTGGGCAGTGAGCCGAGCCGCGCCAGCGCACCCTCGGCGACGGCACGCGCGACCGGGTGCTCGGAGGCGTGCTCCAACGCGCCCGCCAGCCGCAGGACTTCGGCCTCGTCGGTGCCGTCGGCGGGGTGCACGGCGAGCAGGGTCATCCGGCCGGTGGTGACGGTGCCGGTCTTGTCGAGGACGATGGTGTCGACCCTGCGCGTGGACTCCAGCACCTCCGGGCCCTTGATCAGGATGCCCAGCTGGGCGCCGCGCCCGGTGCCGACCAGCAGCGCGGTGGGCGTGGCGAGCCCCAGGGCGCAGGGGCAGGCGATGATCAGTACGGCGACGGCGGCGGTGAACGCGGCGGTGAGCCCCGCGCCGTTGCCGAGCCAGAAACCGAGGGTGCCCAGGGCGAGGGCGATCACGATCGGTACGAAGACGGCGGAGATCCGGTCCGCGAGCCGCTGGGCCGCGGCCTTGCCGTTCTGCGCGTCCTCCACCAGCCGTGCCATCCGGGCCAGTTGGGTGTCGGCGCCGACCCGGCCGGCCTCGACGACGAGACGGCCGCCCGCGTTGACGGTGGCCCCGGTGACCGGGTCTCCGGCCACGACCTCCACCGGCACGGACTCGCCGGTGAGCATGGAGGCGTCCACGGCGGACGAGCCCTCGACGACCGTCCCGTCGGTGGCGATCTTCTCGCCGGGACGCACGAGGAAACGGTCGCCTACCTTCAACTCGCCGACGGGAACAGTCTGTTCGCCGCCGCCGGGCGTCAGGAGGGTGACGTCCTTCGCGCCCAGCTCCAGCAGCGCCCGCAGCGCCGCGCCCGCCTTCCGCTTGGAGCGGGCCTCGAAATAGCGCCCGGCGAGGATGAAGGCGGTCACCCCGGCCGCGGCCTCCAGATAGATGCTTCCGGCGCCGTCACCCCGGACGATGGTCAGCTCGAAGGGATGCGTCATGCCCGGTGTGCCCGCCGTTCCGAAGAACAGCGCCCACAGTGACCAGCCGAACGCGGCCAGGGTGCCGACCGAGATGAGTGTGTCCATGGTGGCGGCGCCGTGCCGGGCGTTCGTCCAGGCCGCGCGGTGGAAGGGCCACCCGGCGTACGTCACCACGGGCGCCGCCAGCGTCAGGGACAGCCACTGCCAGTACTCGAACTGCAGCGCGGGGACCATGGCCATCGCGATGACGGGGACGGCGAGGACCACCGCCGTGATCAGCCGCTGCCGCAGCGGCAGCAACTCGTCGTCCACCGCCCCGCCCGTGCTCTCGGGCTCGGCCCGTGCGGGCGGCGCGGGTTCCTGTGCGGTGTAGCCGGTGGCTTCGACGGTGGCGATCAGGTCCCGTACGGAGACGTCGTCGCCGTAACTGACCTTCGCTTTCTCGGTGGCGTAGTTGACCGTGGCCGTGACGCCGTCCATGCGGTTCAGCTTCTTCTCGATACGGGCCGCGCAGGAGGCACAGGTCATACCGCCGATGGAGAGCTCCACCTCGGCGGCCGGGCCGGTCCTGGTGATGGTCATGGCAGCTCCTCGTACGTCGTGGGCGGCTTGCGGACCGGATACCGGGTGGGGGTATCCTCGTCGCCAGATCCTGTATACCCCTGGAGGGTATCAGGGGCAAGTCGCTCGCCCCGCTTGACTTCATACCCCCTGGGGGTATCGTGAGCTGTGTGAAGGCCCCGGACCCGAAGGAGACGGCCATGAACACCGGACTGAGGATCACCGCGTTCGCCGCGGCGCTGGCCGCGACGTTCGGCACCGCCTACGGCGTCGGCAAGGGCGTCGACTCCGTCGTCGCGGAGAGCGCGGACACGGCGGAGAGCGGGGAGAACACGCCCGCGCGCCACGACAGCCACACCGAGGAGTCACCGGATCCCGGCGAGGGCGAGGGCGGCGAGGGCGGGCACGCGTCGGCCCCGGCCGGCGGACTGCAGATCTCCGAGGGCGGCTACACGCTCGATCTGAGGACGCCGGGCGTCACCGCAGGTCAGCGGGCTGATCTGCGCTTCGTCATCCGGGACGAGGACGGCCGCGCCGTCACCGCGTTCCAGCGCGAGCACGACAAGGAACTCCACCTGATCGTCGCCTCACGCGACCTGGTCACCTATCGCCATCTGCACCCCGTCCGCGCCGCCGACGGCACCTGGAGCACCCCCGTCGACCTGCCGAAGGCGGGCGGCTACCGCGTCTTCGCCGACTTCACCCCGGCCGGGAAGAACGCCGAGAACCTCACGCTCGGCGCCGACCTCGCGGCCTCGGGCACCTACAAACCGGAGAAGCTCCCGGCGCCGAGCGACACCGCCGAGGTCAACGGCTACGAGGTCGAGCTGAGCGGCGGCCTGCGCCCCGGCGCCGCGACCGAACTCGAGCTCAAGGTCTCCCGCGACGGCGGCCCCGTCACCGACCTCCAGCCCTACCTCGGCGCGTACGGCCACCTGGTCGCCCTCCGCTCCGGCGACCTCGCCTACCTGCACGTCCACCCCAACGGCGAGCCCGGCGACGGCAAGACCCGTCCGGGCCCCGACATCTCGTTCACGGCCACCGCCCCCAGCGCCGGCACCTACCGCCTGTTCCTCGACTTCAAGCACGAGGGCAAGGTCCACACGGCGGCGTTCACGGTCCGCGCCCCGTAAAGGGGCGCGGGGAACTGCGCGACCAGCCCCCACCGGCCCGCGGGTTCGTCACCGAGCCCTCCGCGGAACTCTCAGACGTCGGCCATCACCACCGAAGGCCGCCGCTCCCCGACCCGCGTCACCCGCTCGAACGCGTACCCCGCCTTCAGGACCGACCAGTCCCGCCGGTGCGGCCCCACGATCTGCAGCCCGACCGGCAGCCCCTCCGGCGTGAACCCGGCCGGGACGGACAGCGCCGGGCACCCCGTGACGGAGATCAGGTACGCCGAGCGCATCCAGTCGAGATAGGTCTCCATCGGAACGCCGTCGACGACCGTCGGATACGCCAGCCCGATGTCGAAGGGCGCGACCTGACTGACCGGCAGCAACAGCAGGTCGTACCGCTCGAAGAACTCCCGGACCCGGTGGAAGAGGGCGCCCTGCAGCGCCTGCGCACGGCCGAGGTCGGGGCCGCCGAGCCTGCGTCCCTCCTCGATGTTCCAGATCACGTCCGGGGCCAGCCGGTCGCGGTGCTCGTCCAGCAGCGGCCCGTAGGAGAGCTCCACCTGCCAGGCGCGCTGGGCGAGGAACACCTCGTCCGCGCCGGTGAGGTCCGGGCAGGCCTCCTCGACCTCGCAGCCCAGCGCGGCGAACACCTCGGCCGCCGGGCCCAGCGCGTCCCGTACCTCCGGGTCGACGGGCACCCGCCCGCCGAGATCGGGCGACCAGGCGATCCGCAACCCCCGCAGCCCGCCGTCGAGTTGCCACGCGAAGGTGGAACCCGGCGTCTGGAGGGAACGCGGGTCGCGGGGATCCGGACCGGCCATTACAGACAGGGCCAGGGCGACGTCCGCCACGGTCCGGGCCATCGGCCCCTTCACCGACAGCTGCCCCCAGGGCGCCTTGTCGGGCCAGGACGGCACCCGGCCGGGGGAGGGGCGCAGCCCGACGACGTTGTTGAAGGAGGCGGGATTGCGCAGCGAGCCCCCGGTGTCGCTACCGTCGGCGAGGGGCTGCATCCCGCAGGCGAGGGCCGCCCCCGCCCCGCCGCTGCTGCCGCCCGCGCTGCGGGAGAGGTCGTACGGATTGCGCGTCGCCCCGAAGACGGGGTTGACGGTGTGCGAACCCAGGCCCAGTTCGGGGACGTTGGTCTTGCCGAGGGTGATCGCCCCCGCCTTCCGCAGCCGCTCCACGACCAGATGGTCATGGTCGGGCACCCGGTCGGCGAAGATCGGCGAACCGGACGTCGTCCGGATGCCCGCCGTGTCGTGCAGGTCCTTGTGCGCGACGGGCAGCCCGTGCAGCGGGCCGACCGGCTCCCCGGCCGCCATCCGGTCGTCCGCCTCGGAGGCCTGCTCCAGCGCCCGGTCGGCCACCAGCGTCACGATCGCGTTCACCGCCGGATTGACCCGCTCGATCCGTTCCAGATGGGCGGTCACCACCTCCCGCGCGGAGATCTCACGGCGCGCCAGCGCGACGGAGAGTTCGTACGCGGTCCGGAAGCACAGGTCGTCCGTCGGATCCGCGTCGCCCGTCGGATTGACGGGGTACTGCACGGGATGGTCGACGAGATGGTTCACGGAGTGGTTCACGAGGTGGTTCACGCCCCTCCCAGGGAGTCCTTGAGCTGGACGGCCGCGAGCACTCCGAAGAGCGCGAAGGAGCCGCCCAGCAGTACGTTCGAGGTGATGCGGTTGCGCAGCGCCGGCTCCACGCTGCGGCGGTTGAGCAGTACCAGCAGCGCGCCGGAGAGCAGGGGCAGGATCAGCGAGCCGACGGCGGCGTAGGTGAGCACCAGGGACACCGGCCGGCCCATGAAGGTGACGGCGACCGAGGTGACGGCGCAGTAGAGGACGAACAGCCGGAACGGGCGCCCGTTCTGCGCGATATGGGGTTCGGCCTCGGCGTCCGGGATGCCGCGCAGCGCCCGCAGCGAGTCGGCCATCATGTAGCACAGGCCGTTGAAGCCGCCGACGAGCGCGCTCAGCGTGACGAGGAAGAACGTCCCCAGGAACAGCACCCGCGCCACCGACCCCAGATCGGCGCCGAGCGGATCGGCGAGTGCGGCCAGCCCGTCGCTGCCGGTGATGCTGCCGCCCGTGCCGTACAGCAGGCCCGTGCCCACCACCGTCGTGCACAGCACGAACAGGAAGGTCACGCCGTAACTCACCGCCGAGTCCGCCCGCATGAGCCGCAGCCGGCTCCGGTCCGCCCAGCCCTTCTCCCGCACCCAGTAGCTGTACGAGGCGATCCCGGCCGTCCCGCCCACACCGCCGACCAGCGCCAGCACGGTCACCACGTCACCCTCCGGCAGCCTGGGACGCAGCGTGCCGAGCAGCCCGGGAAGATCGTCGGCGGTGGCGAGCGTGGCCACCGCCAGGACGGCCATGCCGAGGAACTTGGCGAGCATGAACACGCTCATCACCCGCTCGAACACCGTGTACCGCCCGACGTACACGATCGCCGCCGACAGCAGCGCGATCCCGATGGCGACGGGCCTGACCGGCAGTACGGGGAACAGCGTCGACAGCGCCAGGGACGCCACCGAGCTGAGCGCCGCCCCGTAGAGCAGCCCGATCACCAGCACGAAGAGCATGAACACCAGCGGCAGCCAGCGCGCGGCCGACTTCAGGCTCACGATCACGGTCTGCCCGGTGGCCAGATACAGGCGGCCCACCGCCTCGGTGAGCGTGTACTTCAGGACGACACCGATGACGATCGCCCACAGCAGCGCCATTCCGTACCCGGCGGCGCCCGCCAGTGACGTCACCATGTCGCCGGCGCCCACACTCGCGGCGGCCAGCACCAGACCGGGACCGAGGAGCGCCAGGCGGCCCCGCCGGGCGACCGCGGGCGGGAGCGGTGCCGGAGCGGGGGAGTCGGCGGCCGGGGAACGCGGGGGACTGCCGGGAGTCAGCGTCACGTCAACCATCTCCGTACATCGGGGAGTTACGGGAGCCATGGGTTCGTGCGGCGGGTGCGGGCCGAGGGGGACGTGGACGCGCCCCGCACGGCGGGGAGACCGTGCGGGACCCTGCGGTTCCACTTCACGGCAGGCTGGTCCACGGCGACGGAAGGGAACAAGAACCCCTGCGGAGTTGACGGAATCAGCCATAGGCTGGGACCGATGGACGCACCGCAGACCGGGCCCGTGACGGATTCGCTGGACCGGCGCATCATCAGCGCGCTGCAGATCGACGGCCGGGCCGCCTGGCACCGCATCGCGGCGGCCCTCGGCGAGCCCGAGCGCACGGTCGTCCGCCGGGGCACCCGCCTCCTGGAGGCCGGCCTCGTACGGATCGGGGCGATGGCGATGCGCGGCCGCAGTGTGGTCGTCGGCGTCCGCTGCGCCCCCGGTCGCGCCCGGGTCACGGCCACCGCGCTGGCCCGCCGCCCCGACTGCGTCTACGCCCATGTCCTCACCGGCACCCCGGACTGCCTCGCGGAACTGCGCTGGCCCCGCGAACGGCTGGCGGGCCTGGTCCTGGACGAACTCGCCGGTCTGCCGGGCGTGGTGGAGACCCACACCCTCCCCGTACTGCGCCACGTCCGCACGATCCGCGAGTGGCACGCGGGCCTCCTCACCGACACCGAGATCGCCGCGCTGAAGGGCGAGGACCCCTCCGACACCTCGTCGCGGCCGATCACCGATCCCCTGCCGGCCTGCGGGACGTCACCCGAACTCACCCGCGCCGACCGGCTGTTGCTGCACGCCCTCGCCGAGGACGGGCGCCGCACCTACGACGAACTCGCGCGTGTCTCGGGCGTGTCGGAGGCCACCGCGAGACGCCGACTCGGCGCGTTACGGCGCGAGGGCAAGGTCCGCATCCGCGCCGTGATCGAACCCGCGGTGCTCGGCCTGCCGATCGAGGCCGTCCTCTGGGCCCGCACACCCCCGGCCAAGGTCGACTCCGTGACCACGGCCCTCGCCGAGTCCGCCCACGTCCGCTACACCAGCTTCGTCACCGGCGAACGCCAGCTCCTGATCCTCACCGCGTTCCCCGACGAGAACGCCCTGCACGACTTCGTCACCCGCTCCCCCTGGCTCCCCGAGGTGACCTCGATCGACGTCTCCCTCGTCCTCACCACCCTGAAGCGGGGCGGCCTCCTGGCCCCCTGGCTCCAGGACTGACACCCCTGGCACCCCCGGCACACCCTGGCACCACAGTCACCGGCCTCAGACGGTGACGACCCGCACCCCGGCCTCCTCGAAGCCCCGTACCGTCTCGGGTGCGGCGGCCGAGTCCGTGACCAGCGTGTCCACCGACTCCGTCGCACAGATCCAGGCGAAGGCCCGCCGCCCCAGCTTGCTGGAGTCGGCCGCGACCACGACCCGCTCGGCCCGCTCGCACAGCAGCCGGTTGACGGCGGCCTCCGCCTCGTCGTGCGCGGCGGCGCCGTGGACGACGTCCAGGGCGACCACGCCGAGGACGGCCAGATCCAGAGTGATCCGGTCCAGCACGCCGTCGGCGAGCGGGCCCACGAGCTCGTACGACTGGGCGCGGGCCACCCCGCCCGTCACCACGATCTTGAACTGGGGGCGCACGGCCAGCTCGCTCGCGATGTTGAGCGCGTTCGTGACGACGGTCAGCGCGGGCGCGCCGGAGGCCACATCCCCGCGTACGGCAGCCAGATCGCCCCGTACGGCCAGGGCCCGCGCCACCTCGGTGGTGGTTGTGCCGCCGGTCAGGCCCACCGCCTCGCCGGGGGCGACGAGATCCGCGACCGCCTTCGCGATGCGCTGTTTCTCGGTGGCCCGACGCGCCGTCTTGTAGCGCAGCGGCAGCTCGTACGAGACGCCGTGCACGACCGCCCCGCCCCGGGTGCGGACGAGCATCTGCTGCTCCGCGAGCTGGTCGAAGTCACGCCGGATCGTCGCGGCGGACACCCCCAGCTCGGCGGCCACCTCCTCGACCTCCAGCCGTCCGCGCTCGACGAGCAGTTCGAGCAGGGTCTGCCAACGGGCGTCGCGGGACATGGGCCCTCCTCTTGCGCGCGGATGCGATGGTGGTGGCTGTCATGATGCTTGAAGATGCTCGATAGGTGACTATATCTTGCAGAAACAAGCATGAGTCGGGTGTCTCCTGGGGAGGGTGACCGCATGACCCACGTCGAGGACGAGCTGAACAGCCAGCCCGAGTGCTGGACCCGCGTCGCCGCCGAGGCGGACGGACACGCCGGGGTCCTGCCGGCGCCGGGGGAGCGGGTGGCGTTCGTCGGCTGCGGGACGTCGTACTTCATGGGGCAGGCCGCCGCCGCGCTGCGTGAGCGGGCCGGTCAGGGGGAGACGGACGCCTTCGCGGCCTCGGAGTTCCCCCACGGCCGGGCCTACGACCGGGTCGTCGCCCTCACCCGTTCCGGCACCACCACCGAGGTGCTGGAACTGCTCGGCGCGCTGCGGGGCCGTACGCGCACGACGGCGATCACCGCCGACCCGGACACCCCCGTGATGACGGCCGCCGACGATGTCGTCGTGCTGGACCACGCCGACGAGAAGTCCGTCGTCCAGACCCGCTTCGCCACCACCGCCCTCACCCTCCTCCGCGCCCACCTCGGTCTGCACACCGAGGCCGCCGTCGCCGACGCGCGCACCGCGCTGGCGGCACCGCTGCCCGAAAAGCTCGTCGGCGCCCACCAGTTCACCTTCCTCGGCCGGGGCTGGACCGTGGGCCTCGCGAACGAGGCCGCGCTGAAGATGCGCGAGGCCGCGCTGGCGTGGAGCGAGGCGTACCCGGCGATGGAGTACCGGCACGGCCCGATCAGCGTCACCACCGGGGGGACGGCGACCTGGATGCTCGGCGAGGCACCCGAGGGGCTGGCCGAACAGGTGCGGGTGACCGGTGCGGTGTGGGTGGCCGGCGGTCTCGATCCGCTCGCCGAACTGGTCCGCGCCCAACGCCTCGCCGTCGCCGTGGCCGCCGCCCGCGGTCTCGACCCGGACCGGCCGCGCCACCTCACGCGCTCGGTGATCCTCGACTCCGACACCCGCTGAACCAGGAGGAGTTGTGCCGCTCACGACCACCGGGGAACTGATCACCGGGGCCGCCTCCGCGCACTCCGCGGTGGCCGCGTTCAACGTCATCACCCTGGAGCACGTCGAGGCGGTCGTCGCGGGCGCCGAGTCCGTCGCCGCGCCGGTCGTCCTCCAGGTCAGCGAGAACGCGGTCGGGTTCCACGGCGGGGACCTGTTCCCGCTGGCCCGCGCCGCGTCCGCCGCCGCCGAGCGGGCCGCCGTGCCCGTCGCGCTCCACCTCGACCACATCCAGAGCGACGACCTGCTGCGCCGGGCCGCCGACGCCGGATTCAGCTCCGTGATGTACGACGCCTCCCGCCTGCCCTACCTGGACAACCTCGCCGCGACCCATGCCGCCGTGGAGTGGGCGCACGGCCAAGGGCTGTGGATCGAGGCCGAGTTGGGCCGGGTGGGCGGGAAGGAAGCGGCGCGGGTCGGCGGCAGGAACGGCTCGGCGCCGCTCGACGCGCACGCGCCCGGCGCCCGCACCGACCCCGACGAGGCGCGGGCCTTCGTGGCCGATTCGGGCGTGGACGCGCTCGCGGTCGCCATCGGCAGCTCGCACGCGATGACCACCCGGACCGCGGCCCTCGACCACACCCTCCTGAAACGGCTGGCCGCCGCCCTGGAAGTGCCGCTCGTCCTGCACGGCTCCTCCGGCGTCCCGGACGACGAACTGCGCGCGGCCGTCACGGGAGGCATCGCCAAGGTCAACATCGGCACCGCGCTCAACATCGCCCTCACCGGCGCGGTCCGGGAGTTCCTCACGGCCCGCCCCGAGGTGGTGGACCCGCGAAAGTACCTCACGGCAGGGCGGGCGGCGATGACGGAGACGGTGGCCCGCCTCATCCGGGTCCTGCGGACGGAAGACGCCGTTCCACCTGCCTAGGCCGACCGTACGAGCCCGACGGGAGCCCGCACAGGCCCGAACGGGAGCCCGTACAGGCCCGAGCGGGAGCCCGTACGTGCCCGTCCCGCGTGGGAATGTGACCGTCTTGCGAAGCGCGACGTCCGGGCTCGGAGTGTGACGCCCGTCACTGATATTTTCCGGACATGCGGGAGACGGAGATCCACCTCGGTGAGCCGCCGGTGGTCGCCCTCATCGGTGTCGGCGTGCACGGCGTGGCGGGGCGCACGGATGTGTTCCGGCTGCCGGAGCTGTGGCAGCTGCACCTCTACCAGTACGAGGCCGAACTGACCGTCGACGGCACGGCCCACACCATCCGCCCCGGCCGGGTCAGTCTCGTACCGCCCGGCACCACGGTCCGCTACCGCTACCGGGGCCGCTCCGAACACCTCTTCGCCCACCTGCGCATCACCCCGGCCGGGGCGCCCCGCACCGTACCCGTAGTGCAGGACACCGGCCCCGAACTCCCCACGCTCACCGGCCTGTTGCTCCAGGCGGTGGCCGCCGCCCCGAGCGAGCCCGACCGTACCCGGGCCGAGCTGTGGACCGCCCTGTGGCGCGTCGCGCACCTGACCCCGCCCGCCGCGGCGGACCCCGGCCCGCACCCGGCGGTCACCACCGCCATCGCCCATATCGAGGCCCATCTCGCCGCCCCGCTCACCATCCCGGAGGTGGCCCGGGTGGCCGGTGTCTCCCACAACCATCTGACCCGGCTGTTCCACGCCGAGACGGGCGGCACGGTCGTCGCCTACATCCGCCGCCGCAGACTCGAACGCGCCCACCATCTGCTGCGCGCCACGACCCTCTCCATCCCCGCCGTGGCCGCCTCCGTGGGCATCCCCGACCTCCAGGCCTTCAACAAGGCCTGCCGCCGGGAGCTGGGCGCCTCACCGCGCGCCCTGCGGGGCACCGCCTCCTCGGCGGATGCCCCTAACCCCGTCTGACCGCCTTCAGCACCACGAACTTCGCGTCGCTCGCGACGAGTTCGCTGTTGCCGAAGATCCGTCGCAGCGTCACGTGGTACGCCAGATGGCGATTGCCGACCACCCACAGTTCACCGCCCGGCCGCAGCGCCCGCCGTGCCCCGGCGAACATCCGCCGGGCCGTGGCGTCGGTCGTCGCCTGGTGGGAGTGGAACGGCGGGTTGTTGAGCACGAGATCCACACTTTCCGGCGCGAACCCCTCCAGCCCGTCACCGACCCGGAACTCGGCCTTCCCACCGGCCTCGCCGTCGGCGTCCGGCCGGTTCGCCCGGTACGTCTCCTCCGCCGAGGCCACCGCCGGGTACGACTCGTCGACGAACACCACCTCGGCGTCCGGAGCGGCCAGCGCGACCGCCGTACCGACCACACCGTTGCCGCACCCCAGATCGACGATACGCCCGCCGCCCGGGTCCTTCGGCAGATGCCGCAGGAAGAACCGGGTGCCGATGTCCAGCCGGTCGGCGCAGAACACGCCCGCGTGGTTCACGACGGTCCGCCCGGCCAACAGGCCGACGTCATCCGGGAGTTGGTAGCTGTTCGGCCATGGGTTGTTGCCCCGGGCCCCCAGAGTCCGCGCGTCCGGCGCGCAGAAGATCAGCCGCGCCTTCTGCCGCGCGAGCGAGGTACGGGTCGGGCCGAGGATCCGCTCGAAGAGCCTGAGCGTGGAGGTGTGGATCTCCTTGACCATGCCGGTGCCGATCACGACCGTGCCCTCGTGCACGGCGGGCGCGAGCCGGTGCAGCTGGTCCTCCAGGAGCGCGAGGCTCTTCGGGACCCGGACGAGGAGCACGTCCACCCGGTCCGGGGGCGCGTCCTCGGTGGTCAGCAGCCGTACCGAGTCCGCCTCGACGCCGGCCCGCTCCAGATTCGCCCGCGTCGCCTCCCGGCTCAGGAACGAGTCGGTGATCTGCGTCGGTCCCTGCCCGTCCGGGGCAGTGGCCGGAGCGGTGATCGGTGCGGTGGCCAGCGCGGTGGTCAGCGCACCCCAGCGGTCCCCGACGACCACGACCGCCCCCTCCAACGGCGTTCCGCTCTCCGCGAGATGGCGCAGCAGATACGCGTCGGACGCGTCCCAGGCGCGCAGCTGCTCACGTGGGTCCTCGGGAAAGCGGGACAGGGTGTATTCGCCCCAGGGCGCGGTCATAGGGTCGCTCATCGTGTGCCCAGGCTAACCCGAGCCCAGCTCAGGCCCGGTCGCCGAGCGGCCGTGCGCGATGATGGCAGTCATGGACGCCGAGCTGTTCCCCCGGAGCCGTACGGAGATCGCGCCCGGCGCGGTCCATGTACCGGACTGGCTGGACATGGACCGGCAGCGGCGGCTTCTGGAGGCCTGCCGGGAGTGGGCCAGGCCGCCCGCCGGACTCCGCACGGTCCGCACCCCGGGCGGCGGCGCGATGACCGCCCGGCAGGTCTGCCTCGGCCTCCACTGGTACCCGTACGGCTACGCCCGCACGGTCGTCGACGGCGACGGCGCGCCCGTGAAACCGTTCCCCGACTGGCTGGACGAGCTGGGCCGGCGCGCGGTCGAGGACGCCCTCGGCGCACGGGAGGCGGCCGCCGCGTACGACATCGCCCTGATCAACTTCTACGACGGCGACGCCCGGATGGGCATGCACCGCGACAGCGACGAGAAGTCGGACGCTCCCGTGGTGTCGCTGAGCCTCGGCGACACCTGTGTCTTCCGCTTCGGCAACACGGAGACCCGGGCGCGGCCGTACACGGACGTGGAGCTGCGCAGCGGTGATCTCTTCGTGTTCGGCGGGGCGGCACGGCGGGCCTACCACGGGGTGCCCCGGGTGCACGCGGGGTCGGGGCCGCCCGGGCTGGGGCTGACGGGAAGGCTGAACGTCACCCTGCGGGTCGGCGGCTTCGACGACGGCTGACGCCCGCCGGGCGGGGTTCGGTGCCGAGCGGATCATGGGAGACTCGCCCTCATGGACGGGAAGGCGGCCCCCAAGGCGGCGGGCGAAGGGACACCGACGACGACGCGCACGCGGCTGGACCGGGGCAGGGGCGCGCTCGGTCCGGCGCTGGAACTGGTGCACACCGGCCGGGCACCGACCCGGGCCGTGCTCACCGCCGAGCTGGGCGTCACCCGGGCCACGGCGGGTGCCGTCGCCGCCGAGCTGGAGGCACTGGGACTGATCCGGGTCGACGCGCACCCGGGCGCCGCCGCCGGCTCCCAGGGCCGGCCCTCGCACCGCCTCGAAGTCGCCGAGGAGGGACCCGTCGCGCTCGCCACCCAGGTCCACGCCGACGGCTGGCGGGCCGCGCTGGTCGGGCTCGGCGGACGGATCGTCGCCACCACGCCCGCCTGCGAGATCGTGGACGCCGACCCGGCGAAGGTGCTCGGCTCGGTCGTCGACGCGGGCGCCGAGCTGCTGCGCGAGACCGGTCGGCGGTGCGTGGGCGCGGGCCTCGCCGTACCGTCCGCGGTCGCCGAACCGGCGGGGCTCGCGCTGAACCCGCTGCACCTGGCCTGGCCGGCCGGGGCACCCGTCCGGGAGATCTTCGCCGAGCGGGTCCGCGCGGCCGGGATCGAGGGGCCCGCGTTCGCGGCCAACGACGTCAACCTCGCCGCCCTCGCCGAACACCGGCACGGCGCCGGGCGCGGCTCCCGCGATCTGCTGTGCGTGGCGACCGGGCACCGGGGCGTCGGCGGTGCGCTGGTCCTCGACGGCCGTCTGCACACGGGCAGTTCGGGCCTCGCCCTCGAAGTCGGCCATCTCACCGTCAATCCCGAGGGCCGCCCCTGCCACTGCGGCAGCCGCGGCTGCCTCGACGTCGAGGCCGACCCGAGGGCCTTCCTCGCCGCCGTCGGCCGGGACCCCGGGCCCGAGGGGTCACTGCTCCAGCAGGCCAACGACCTGATCCGCACCCAGTACGCCGACCCGGTGGTCCGCGCGGCCACCGAGACCATCATCGACCGCCTCGGCCTCGGGCTCGCCGGCCTGGTCAACATCCTCAACCCCGACCGCATCATCCTCGGCGGGATGCACCGCACCCTCCTCGACGCGGACCCCGACCGGCTGCGCGCCGTCGTCGCCGACCGAGGTCTGTGGGGCCGGCAGAGCGGGGTCGCCCCGGTCCTGGCCTGCACGCTCGACCACAACAGCCTGGTGGGCGCGGCCGAGTTGGCTTGGCAGCCGGTGCTCGACGATCCGCTGGGCGCGCTGGTCTGACGGCCCTCACCGGGGCCGGGGCCCCCGCAGCATGATCATGCGGGAGACCACGAACGTCACCGGAATCGCCGCGCCCGACGCGAGCAGGGGGGCGAACCGGTTGCCCGCGTGCAGGACGTCCACGATCACATACACACCCGCCGTGGTGATCAGGAAATTCGTGGCATTGGTCAGCGGAAACAGCAGGAATTTACGCAGGGTCGGACGGGTGCGATAGGTGAATCGCGCGTTCAGGAAAAAAGAACCCGTCATGCTCAGAGCAAACGCGAGAATATGCGCGGCGAGATAAGGAAGCCAATGGAGGAACAACAGGTAAAAGCCGTAATAGGTCGCGGTGTTGACCACCCCGACCAGGGCGAAGGCGATGATCTGTCCTGATATGCGGCGCTCCGGCATCGGCTGGGCCTCGGGGAGCGTCGTCGTACGGGTCGCCGTCCCCATCAGCGAATGAGATCCTTCGTCGTGCCGCACGCCGCGTGCCCCTCCGTCTGCTCCACGTTGGTCGCCTTCACCAGGAAGTGCGGGCGTCCCTTCACCTCGTAGTAGATCCGGCCGGTGTACTCCCCGATCACCCCGAGCATGATCATCTGCACGCCGGCGAGGGCGGTGACGGCCGTGACGATGGTGACATAGCCCGGTGTCTCCACGCCGTTGACGAGTGCGGCGCCCACGATCCACGCCGTGTAGAGCCCCGCGCACACCAGCAGGCACAGACCGAGGTAGAGGGCGGCCCGCAGCGGCCGGTTGTTGAAGGAGAGGAGTCCGTCGAGCCCGTAGTTGAGCAGCGACCGGAAGCTCCAGGAGCTGTGGCCGTGTTCGCGCACGGCGTTCTCGTACGCGAAGGTCGTGGCGGGGAAGCCGACCCAGGCGAAGAGGCCCTTGGAGAAGCGGTTGTACTCGGTGAGGTCCAGGACCGCGTCGACCACCCGGCGGGACAGCAGCCGGAAGTCGCCCACGCCGTCGGCGAGTTCCACGTCGACGACACGGTTGACCAGCCGGTAGTACAGGCGGGCGGTGGCGGTGCGCAGGAGGCCGTCGCCGGTCCTGTTGCGGCGGGCGATGACCTGGTCGTAGCCCTGTTCGCGCAGGTCGACCATGCGGCGGATCAGGGCCGGCGGATGCTGCAGGTCGGCGTCCATGACGATCACGGAGTCGCCCGAGGCGTGCCGCAGCCCCGCGAGCAGTGCCGCCTCCTTGCCGAAGTTGCGACTGAAGGAGACGTACCGGACGCGGGCGTCCATGTCGGCCAGCTGCTTCAGGACGGTGAGCGTCCGGTCCCGGCTGCCGTCGTCGACGTACACGAACTCCATGTCGTGGCCGAGCGGAAGCAGTTCCTCCGCGACCTTCTGTATCTCCTCGTGGAAGCGCGCGACGACGGCTTCCTCGTTGTAGCAGGGTGCGACGATCGAGATGAGCATGGTTCTCCCCCAGGGGTGCGGTTCACGGCGCGGTGGTCACGCGCTCACGTGCGGTCGGGTCGTCGGGCGCGGGTCGAGTGGTGGCCTGGGGCACGGGTACGGGTCCTGCCCGGTCCCGTCGACGGCGGAGCAGGCCTGTCGCGCCGATCAGGAGCACGGCAGTGAGTGAGACGGCCCCGACCGCCGTGCCCAGGCGCAGCCCCGGTGGATGGAATGTGCAGGTCACGCTGCTGGCGGAGCCGTAGAGAGGCACGGCGATCAGCCCGTGGTAGTCCTTGGCGGGTACGGCGGGGGCGTTGTCCGTGGCACAGCGCCAACCGGAGATCCGGGGCGCCGCGACGACCGCGATACCCGTGCTGTGGGCGGGCAGTTCGGCCCGGACGGTCCCGTCGGACACGCTCACGCGGGTGGCGCCCGTCGCCTTCAGCCCGTCGACGGCGGTGCGCAGGCGCGCGGTGTCCAGGCAGCCGACCGCCCCGTCCGGGACGAGACTGGTCTTGTTCGGCGACAGCTCGATCCGGAACCGTCCGTCGTCCCCGACCGTGCCGAGCCGCTGCATGGGGGCGATCTTGGTGACGGGCTGATCGGAACGGAACCGCCCGGTCAGCGCCTCGCCGGACCCGGCGCCGTCGGCCGATCCGGGGCCGTCGGCGAGCCGCGCGGTGCCCGACATGTGCGGCGCCCACAGATACAGCTCGGACCCCGCCGGGCACCTGCCCGTGATCGTCGGCTTCTCCGGTGCGCTGATGTACGGCAGCGGACCCACCCGCACACCCGGCCGTCCGTCGTCGCTGGGGGACGGCGGCTTCCCGGCGGCGGTGCGCACGGTGAACCGGGGCACGGTGTACACCCGCGTGCCCAGCAGCAGTTCCTGGTTGCGGTACGGCGACGGCCCGAAGGCGGAGAGGTCCGTACGGCCGCCGGCGGTGTGCGGCCGTACCGTCACCAGTGGCGGCACGTCCTGCCGGGTCACGGTCACCCCGCTGCCGTCCTGCTGGAACCAGTTCTGGTGCGGGTCCGGCGGGGAGTGCACCCGGGCGCCGACGGAGAAGATCGCGTCCACGACGGCGTTGTCCAGGCTCTGCACGTTTCGGCCGCGCGAGGTCCAGCCGCCCCCGAGGGCGGTGAGCGTACGGCTCAGCACATCGGAGGTGAGACTGCTGTAGTACTGGGCGCCCTGTCCGCCCACCAGCAGCGGATCGTTGCCGACGGTCTGCTCCCGGCCCGGGTCGGTCCGGTACCGGGGCCAGCCGTCGGCCTCGGCGATCGCCTCGGCCTGGTCCCGCTGCCGCGCACCCCAGGGTGCGTAGTCGTCCATGTGCCCGAGCCGCAGCCGGGTGTCGGCGGCGGAGGTCACGGCCGCCTCCCCGAACTGCGTGCACACCAGCAGCGCCACGGCGAGGACCGCGAGCGGCCTGCCGTCCTTCCGTCTGAGCCCCAGCAGGATCAGACCGCCCAGCGCGCCGGCGGCCGCCAGCAGGGCGAGCGGGAGCGTGAAGGCGCGCGTCGTGCGCTCGCTGCCGCTCGCGACGACGATCACCAGCGCGAGCAGCGCACCCGCCGCGCCCAGCGCACGCGGGCCGGGAACGCCGTACGACAGGGCGTGCCAGGCGGCGATCACCAGCAGCGCGCAGAGCACGAACGCCTGACGGTACGAGCCGCCCTGCGGGGTCGCGAAGGCGTGCCAGAGCAGATGCGTCGGCCCCCACTGCATCGACAGCGCCACGGCCACCACCAGCAGCGTCCACCCGGCCCGTACCCGCACCGGGGCCGCCCGGTGGAAGGGCAGCGCGAGCGCGAGCAGCAGCGCGGTGGTGCCCACGAACACGGCCGGCGTCCCGAAGCTGTACGTCCCCGGCAGCAGCCGCGCGAGCAGGTCCTCGGTGGGGACGGGCACGAACTGCCGGACCCGGCCCGGATAGGAGTGCCGGGTGCCGAAGTGCACGACCGCCACCAGCGGCGCGGCCAGGCCCATGCCGAGGACCGTGACCAGGGCGGCACGGCCCGCCGCCCCCAGCCGCTGCCGGCGCGAGAGGTCGCCGAGCCACAGCCGGAGCAGCAGCACCAGGGCGGCGGCGAGGGTGGCCATGTACGCGGTGTAGAAGTTGGCGGTCCAGGCGAGCGCCACGATCAGCACACCCAGGAACGGCCGCCGCCCCCGTCGCGCCCATTCCCCGACCAGGCACAGCAGTGGCAGGAAGACCAGGCCGTCGAGCCACATGGGGTTGTAGACCGCGTCCGCCAGGGTCCAGCCGCACAGCGCGTAAGACGTGCCGAGCAGCCCCGCCGCCCACCAGCGGCCGGGACGCAGCGCGAGCAGCAGCCAGGCCATCGCGGCGGCGGCCGACGCCACCTTCAGCAGGGTGACCGCGTACACCGCGAGATCGATCTCGTCCCTCGGGAACACGGCCACGAGCAGGGCGAACGGGCTGCTGACGTACGTGCCGAGGTCGGGCAGGAAGCCGGCTCCGAACCCGGACTGCCAGTTGACGAACAGCCCGCCGTCGGCCCGGCCGTGCAGCAGGTCCCACAGGTGCGCGTGGAACGGCACGTACTGGTTGCCGAGGTCGTTGACGCTCCGGGTGCGCGGTCCGAACGGATAGCTGCGGGCCACCACATCGCCGGCGCAGAGCACGGCGACGGTGAACACGGCGGCGAACAACGCGGCTTTTCCCTGCGGGCGGAGTGGCGCCGCGGAACGGGTTCTCGGTTTCACACCCTGTCCCTGTCCGCTCGGCACGCCGAGTTCCGTTGAGCTACCCACTTCATTTTTCGACGGACCCCCATTTCGGTTCGCCGAATTAGAGGCTTGTGACTGGTTGAAGGTTGTGTCGTCGGTGAAAAGTGAAAGCAATAATTCCGAATGCCGCGGGAGAGCGGAAATGAGGAACGGATTTCCGGAGTACAGGAGTTGTCGTCGAGGTGATCAGCGGGTGAACTCGGCCGTGAGGCTCCACAGTGCCGCCACCAGTGGCCGCCGCAGATCCGCCCGCCGTACGCACAACCCGATCGGGAAGGGCTCGGGCGGAGTGTCGGCGGGGACCTCCGTGAGCCGGTCGCGTACGGCGCTGTGGTCGAGCACCAGTCGGGGGACCACACCGGTGCCGCAGCCCAGCGCGACGAGGGCCAACAGCGCCTCGTGGCCCTCCGGCTCGGCCACCGGATCGGGTGCGGTGCCGTGGAAGCGGAACCAGCGGTCGGCGGCATCGCGCACCAGCCCGCGGTGGGGGAGGACGAAGGGGCCGCCGAGACCGGGGTCCGGGCGGTCGCGCGCGGTGACGAACACCAGATCCGTCGTCGCCACCGTCCGGCTCACCAACGCCTCCGGCAGCCGCCCCGGGACGCCCGCGACCGCCACATCCACCTCACCCTCGTCCAGCCGGGCCAGCGCGGCGGCCGCGTCACCCGTGCGCAGATCGAGCCGGACCTGCGGATGGGCCGCACGGAACGGCGCCAACAGGTCCGGGAGCAGCGCCTGACACGCGGTCACCGTCGCGAACACGGCCAGCCGCCCGGTGAGTTCGGCGGGGTCAGGGTGCTCCTCGCGGTACGCGCGCCACAACTCCAGCGCCCGCACGGCGTACTCACGGAAGCGATGCCCCTCGGCCGTCAGCGAGACACCCCTCGGCCCCCGGTCGAAGAGCCGGTGCCCGAGGCCGGCCTCCAGCCGCTGCACGGTCCGGGTCAGGGTCGCCGGGCTGACATGACAGTCCAGGCTGGTCCGCCCGAAGTTCAGCGTCCCGGCCAGATGAACGAACAGCCGCAGCTCACGATGACCGTCCCGCATACCCGCCCACCTGGCCCTTTCAGTATCCGCAATACCCCGCTGCAGAGGTTGCGCTTGCCGCAACACTCGCGCGGACCCTACAACTCCTCCATGACCACCTCCACCGTCTTCGCCCTCGAAACCATGGACGTGCCCGGCGGCACGGAGACCGTCCTGCGCGGCGGCCGGCACCTCTTCCCGCTGCTGCCCCGGGCCTTCGCCGGGGTGCGCCGCATCGGTGTGATCGGCTGGGGACCTCAGGGCCGGGCCCAGGCCCGCAATCTGCGCGACTCCCTCGCCGGCACCGGCATCACCGTCACCGTCGGACTGCGCCCCGGCTCCGCCTCGGCCGACGACGCCCGCGCCCACGGCTTCACCGAAACGGACGGCACCCTCGGCGACTGGCTCACTGTCACCGCCGACAGCGACCTCGTCATCCTCCTGATCGCGGACGCGGCCCTCGCCGCCCACCACGCGGAGATCTTCGCCGCCCTGAAGCCCGGCGCCACCGTCGGCCTCTCCCACGGCTTCCTCCTCGGCCACCTCCGCGAGACCGGCGGCGACTTCCCGCCCGGACACGGCGTCATCGCCGTCTGCCCGAAGGGGATGGGCGACTCGGTCCGCCGCCTCTACGAGCAGGGCGCAGAGATCAACGGAGCCGGGATCAACAGCAGTTACGCCGTCCACGCCGACCCCGACGGCCACGCGACCGACCGCGCCCTCGCCTGGTCGGTCGCCCTCGGCTCCCCGTACACCTTCCGGACCACCCTGGAGAGCGAGTACCTCTCCGACATCGTCGGCGAGCGCGCCGTCCTGCTCGGCGCCGTCCACGGCATCG
Source organism: Streptomyces sp. NPDC001868 (assembly GCF_040297125.1). Lineage (NCBI taxonomy): Bacteria > Bacillati > Actinomycetota > Actinomycetes > Kitasatosporales > Streptomycetaceae > Streptomyces > Streptomyces sp. NPDC001868. The sequence continues at coordinate 207,532 of NZ_JBEOYO010000004.1, forward strand.
TCGAGAGCCTGTACACCCGCTACCGGCTCGCCGGGGACGACGCGGTGACGGCGTACGAGCGCTCCTGTGAGACCCTCACCGGCCCGATCGCCCGCACCATCTCCCACACCGGGCTCCGCGCGGTCCGCGAGGAGCTCGACGCGGCAGGCCGGGACGTCTTCGACCGCGCCTACACGGCCACGTACGGGCCCGCCCGGGAGATCGTCGCGGAGATCTACGACGAGGTCGCCGACGGCACCGAACTGCGCAGCGTCGTCCTGGCCGAACGCCGCCTCGGTGCCCGCCCGATGAGCGGGATCGGCGGCTCACCGATGTGGTCCGTCAGCGACCGCGCGCACGCCCGCCGGGGCGAACACGAGCTGCCCGTGGACCCGTTCACCGCCGGTGTCTTCGTCGCCACGATGACCGCCCAGATCGACGAGTTCGCCGAACGCGGTCACCCCTGGTCGGAGATCGTCAACGAGTCCGTCATCGAGGCGGTCGACTCCCTCCTCCCCTATATGCACGCCCGCGACGTGGCGTACATGGTCGACAACTGCTCCCGCACGGCCCGCCTGGGCGCCCGCCGCTGGGGCCCCCGCTTCCAGACCGCCTACGAGCAGATCGCCTACCCGGCCGCCGAACACCCCGCCGACCCGACCCTGTTGGCCGCCTTCGACACGCACCCGGTCCACATGGCCCTGGCCGCGGCGGCGAAGCTGCGGCCGTCGGTGGACATCGCCGTGGGCTGACGCCGGACGCGGGGGTGAGGTTCGCCGACGGGGGTGGGTGCGTGCGGTTCGTCGGCGGGTGCGGGTGCGTCGTGGTTGCTCGCGCAGTTCCCCGCGCCCCTGAAAAGCAGGGGCTGCGCCCCGTGCTTTTCAGGCCCACCACCGGTCGCCTTTCAGGGGCGGGGGGCCTGGTCTTTCAGGGGCGCGGGGAACTGCGCGACCAGCCCCCCACCCACCTGCACCCGCCGACGAACCGCCCCCACCGAGATGGTCACCGCCCGGTCAGCCTGCGACGGCCGACCGGGCGGGAGCGTGTTCGGACCTGCGCCCGCGCGTGGCGGGCCTGCGTCCGGTGTCGAACGGCTGCGCGGTGTCGAGGGCCGGCCCGGTGTCGAGCGTCCGACCGGCGTCGTACGGCGAGATCTTCGGCACCGCCGCCGAGGACGCCGGCAGCGTGAACCACACGACCTTCCCCGACTCGCCGTGCGGCCGCACACCCCAGCTCTCGCTGACCGCGGCGACCATCGCGAGACCGCGACCGCAGGTGGCGAAGGGCTCCGCGTCCTGGACGACGGGAAGGCGGGGGTCGTGGTCGTGCACCGAGACCGTGAGCCGGCCGAGGAGCAACTCCATCTCCACGGTGCACATCTTGTCCGGCTCCGCGTGCCGGTGGACGTTGGACAGCAGCTCGGTCACCCCGAGTGCGGCCCGCTCTATCAAGGGATCCAGATGCCAGTAGCGCAATTGCGCAGATACGATTCTGCGGACCTGGCCGATCCGCGACGGCAGGGCTTGGAGCTCCACCGTGCAGTGCCTGCTTTGCTGGCTGATCACGGCTGCGACTCCCCGAATTGAGTCCGGAAGAAGATCGGAGTACGGATCCAGCGAGGTGGCTGGGCGAAAAACGCCGCCTGCTGTGGTGCGGCCGCCTGTGACTGCCGCCTGGTGGCGGAGGCCGAAGCCGCCGCCTGCTCGTGGGGGGTGGCTGCGTACAACCGCCGCCCGCTGACATGGCCGGCGGGCTGGTTCGCAGCGTTATCGCCGGTAAACCCAGAGTGACGTGAGACCAGAGTGAACCAGGGTCACCGGTCCCGCAACTCGCGGTTCGTCAGCCGCTGCGTCCCGCGGCCCTGCGCACCGCCTCGATGAACCGGCGCGCGGAGGGCGGACCGGGCTTCCCCGGAGCCGGGTCGTGCTCGTTCAGGATGAGCGTGTAGCGGGTGCCGTTGACATCGGCCAACGCCCGGTCCTCGTTCGCGAACCAGGGCTTCGAGGCGCGTACCGCCTGCACCGGCGCGCTGTCGATCTCGCTGCCGTAGCTGGTGAGCAGCTGCAGCCGCCCGTCCTCGATCCGGACCTGCCCCGCCCGGGTGAGCTGCCGCAGCCGCTTCCCTATCCGCACGCCCGTGGCCGTGAACTCCGGCTCGGCCATGTACCCCGCCCCCTCATGCCCTTCGACTGTCCTGTGTCGTGATCCGTGTCCGGCGGACCGTGATCCAGTGTGCCCGAGGCCGCCTCCCCTGGGTGCCCCGGCATCGACCCGGCCCGTGCGGTGAAGTCTGCACGTCCCCCGCGTCGAGCACCAGTGCGCACGGTGGACCGGGGGCGGGGTTCCGGCGCACGCGCGGCATGCGCCCCCCATGCGCCCCGCGCATCCTTGCCACAGGAGTGCCTTTGAGGGGCTCAAAGGCATGTTTATGCAGGTGAGAAGCGTGCGGAAGGTGTTTATCATCGGGATGTCCGACGCCGCGATCCGCCGTCGGCGCAACGCGTGAGGAGCACGCCGTGAGCACCCCCCACCCCACCCGCCCTGGCGCCACCCTCGACGTCGATCACAGCGACAGCGAGTACCGCGCCTGGCTCAAAGAAGCCGTGCGCAAGGTCCAGGCCGACGCGAACCGCTCCGCCGACACCCATCTGCTGCGCTTCCCGCTGCCCGAGAGCTGGGGCATCGACCTGTATCTCAAGGACGAGTCGACCCACCCCACCGGCAGCCTCAAGCACCGCCTCGCCCGCTCCCTCTTCCTCTACGGCCTGTGCAACGGCTGGATCCGGCCGGGCCGCCCCGTCATCGAGGCCTCCAGCGGCTCCACGGCCGTCTCCGAGGCGTACTTCGCGAAACTGATCGGCGTCCCCTTCATCGCCGTCATGCCCCGTACGACCAGCCCCGAGAAGATCCGCCTGATCGAGTTCCACGGCGGACGCTGCCACTTCGTGGACGACTCCCGGAAGATGTACGAGGAGTCGGCCCGCCTCGCGGTGGAGACCGGCGGCCACTACATGGACCAGTTCACCTACGCCGAGCGGGCCACGGACTGGCGGGGCAACAACAACATCGCCGAATCCGTCTTCCGCCAGCTCCAGTTGGAGCGCTTCCCCGAGCCGGCCTGGATCGTCGCCACCGCCGGCACCGGCGGCACCTCCGCGACCATCGCGCGCTACGTCCACTACATGCAGTACGACACCCGCATCTGTGTCGCCGACCCCGAGAACTCCTGTTTCTTCGAGGGCTGGACCACCGGCGACCCCGATGTCACCTGCGACTGCGGCTCCCGTATCGAGGGCATCGGACGCCCCCGCATGGAGCCCAGCTTCGTCCCCGGCGCCGTCGACCGCATGATGAAGGTCCCCGACGCGGCCAGTGTCGCCGCCGTGAGAGCCCTGGAGAACGCGATCGGCCGCAAGGCCGGCGGCTCCACGGGGACGGGCCTGTGGAGCGCCCTCAAGATCATCGCCGAGATGGTCGCCGACGGCCGCCGGGGCAGCGTGGTGACCCTCCTGTGCGACCCGGGCGACCGCTACCTCGACAAGTACTACTCGGACGACTGGCTGAGACAACAGGGCCTGGACATCACCCCGTACACGGCGGCGATCGAAAGACTGCTGACCACAGGCATGTGGACGAACTGAGAGCCCCTTGTCACCGCCGGGCCCCGCAGCGCCCCTCCAGGGGCTCGGGGAACTGCGCGACCAGCCACAGACAGCCCGCACCCTCAAACGGCCCGCACTCTCAAACGGCCCTCACCCCCAACGGCGCTCAGTCGTCCGAGTCGTCGTCGAAGTCCTCCCCGGCCACCACCAGCCGCCGCAGATGCTCGGCGATCTCGGCCCGCGCCTGCGCGGCCAACCCCGCGTCGGTCACCAACGTGTCCACCTGCTCCAGCGCGGCGAACGAACTCAGCCCGACCGTCCCCCACTTGGTGTGGTCCGCCACCACGACCACCCGCCGGGCCGACTGCACGAGCCGCCGGTTCGTCTCGGCCTCCGCCAGATTCGGCGTGGACAGCCCCGCCTCGACCGATATCCCGTGCACCCCGAGGAACAGCACATCGAAGTGGAGCGCCGCGATCGCCTGATCGGCCACCGGCCCCACCAGGGAATCGGACGGCGTCCGCACACCACCCGTGAGCACCACGGTCGCCGCACCCTGCCGGGGCCCCGACGAGCGCTGGGCGGCATGGAAGACATCGGCGACCCGCACCGAGTTGGTGACCACGGTCAGATCGGGCACGTCCACGAGCCGGTGCGCCAGCGCGTACGTCGTCGTACCGCCCGACAGAGCGATCGCCGACCCCGGAGCGACCAGCTCCGCGGCGGCCCGCGCGATGTCCTCCTTGGCGCTCAGCTCCAGCCCGGACTTCGCCTCGAAACCGGGCTCGTGCGTGCTCGCCTCGGCCACCGGCACCGCGCCGCCGTGCACCTTCTCCACCGCGCCCTGGCGGGCGAGCGCGTCCAGATCGCGGCGCACCGTCATGTCCGACACGCCGAGTCTGCGGGTCAGCTCGTTGACCCGGACCCCGCCCCGTCGTCGTACCTCGTCGAGGATCAGGGCTCGGCGCTGCTCCGCGAGGAGGTTCTGGTTCTCACTCACGCCCGCTCCGGTCCTCTCGCCCCATCACACCCGACACGCCTTCCCTACCCCCTCCGACGAGGACATTCCCCCGTCCCCGGTCCCGAGGACGTCCCATATTCGCACGCCCCACGACGGGTGCCGCCACTACTTGCACAGCCACGTGCACGTCACGCTCCGTTCCTCGCGCCCGCCACTATCACACGGATCGGGGAGATTCGGTGACCACAGGTGTACGAGGCCCGCTCAGCGGCGATCATCAGTGCCTGCACATCACACCTGACTTGCGGCGCATCACGGGGGAAGCGGAACAGTGGATCGTGCGAGGGAACATACGACACATACGGAACCCAGGGAACATCCGGACCCCGTCGAGGCGGAAGATCAGCCGGAATCCGACCGGTCCACGACGGACGGCGCGGCCCTGGAACTCCTGGTCCACGGCGTCGGCGGCACCACCCCCGAACGCATGCTGGACGACCCGCGCACGGTCCGGATCACCGGCGACGACACGGCCGCCGTCTTCCGGCGCATCGACGACGCCGACGCGGAGAAACGTCCCGCCGACCACCGGGGCAGACCCGTCCCCGAGGCCTACGTCTGGTGCAACCTCACCTCAGGAAACGGCTCCCGCGCCCTGTGGCTGTTGCTGCTGCCGTTCATGGTCGTCAACCTCGCCCACTGGATGCGCCCCGCCACCCGCGCCCGCCGGCGGACGGTACGCCTCTACGGCCTCCTCGTCCGGCTGACCGGCCTCACCCTGACCGTGCTGCTCGTCGCGGCGGCCTGCGAGGTCGCCCTCGACCTGACCGCGTGGCAGTGCGCGGGCGCACGCGCGTGCGCGGAGGCGCACACCTGGCTCGGTTTCCTCTCCCCGGCCGTCTCCGACGACGGCTGGTGGAGCGAACCCGGCCGCCGCCTCTCCCTGGCGGCCCTGGTGCCCTCCGCGCTGACCGGCCTGCTCTGGTACCTCTCCCACCGCACCTGGAGCGAGTACGAGTCCCAGCGCCCCATGGACCGCGACGAGGCCCGCCCCGACGACGAGGATCAGGCGCCCCGCATCGCCCCCGACGTCGAGGACACGGCCCGCGTCGCCCTCGGCCGGCCCGGCTTCTGGTACGGGCGCCGTCTCGTGGCCCGGCTGCGGGCCGCCCACGCGGCGGCCGGCTTCCTGACGGTCGCGGCGGCCGTCGGCACCTCCGCGGCCCGCCACGACCGCCGGGCGGGCGGCCCCGCCGTCCTGGAGCTCCTGGGCTGGCTGCTGAACGCGGCATTCGTCGTGCTCGCCGTCGTCGTGGTGTGGGTGGTGTGCCGCCGGGGCCGCAGCGAGCGGCGCCTCGACAAGCACCTGGACGAACACCTGGTACGCCGCCTGCCCGCCAGCTCGATCGCCCTGCTGGTCCTGGCCGTGGTGTACGCCGGGTGGTCACGCCCCGGCTGGCGGTCGGCGGGGCGGCTGCCGGGCGACATGACCTTCGGCGGGATCACGCTGGTCCAGAGCCTGCTGGTCATCGCGCTCGGCGTGGTCGCCCACACCCTCTACCGATCTCGCCCCGACCCGCGCACCGCCATGTACGGTCTGGCCGGCCCCGCCGTCGCGATGCTCGCCTGCGCCCTCGGCGGCGTGATGTCCGCCGGTGTCGCCCAACGCGTCGCCGACTGGCTCGGCGGCACCGACGACGCCCTGCCCGGCCCACCCGTCCTCCTCACCTGGCAGGCCTCCGTCATCCCGCCCCTCCTCCTGGTCGTCCTCGGCCTCCTCGGCTGGCTGGCCCGCCGCACCTGGGTCCTGCGACGGACGGAGACGGCGGCGGTGGAGCGGGAGTACGACTTGGCCGAGGAGCGCCCGAGGGACAAGCAACCGAGGGACAAGCAACCGAAGGAGAACCCACCGAAGGAGAACCCACCGAAGGAGAACCCACCGGACGAGGCGCGACCGGACGAGGCGCGACCGGGCGGGGAGCCATCGCACTGGGCGCCACCGAACGAGGAGCACGAGTCCCAGGACTCCGGCCGCACCCGCCGCATCGCCCGCACCCGGGCCATGGCGGCGCTCACCGACCGGGCGCCGCGGATCGTCGGCATCACCTCCACCGTGACCCTGCTGCTCGGCGCCGGAGCCCTCACCGGCGCCCTGGCGACGTGCGAGACACCGGCGAGGGCGGCGCACGACTCACCGGACTTCGTCGCGGGCGCTGCCCAGACCGCCCAGACGCTGGGGTCCTGGCTGATCGGCGTGGGCTTCCTGCTGTTCGTCACCTGGGGGCGCCGGGCCTACAAGGACGCCTCCGCGCGGCGCACGATCGGCATCCTCTGGGACGTGGGCACGTTCTGGCCGCGCGCCGCCCACCCGTTCGCACCGCCCTGCTACGCCGAGCGGGCCGTACCCGACCTGACCTGGCGCATGGCCACCTGGACCCGCACCACGGGCGGCCGGCTCGTCCTCTCCGGACACTCCCAGGGCAGTGTCCTCGCGGCGGCGGCCGCCTGGCAGCTGACCCCCTCGGTCCGCAAGCGGGTCGCGCTGCTCACCTACGGCTCCCCGCTGGAGCGGCTGTACGGCCGCTGGTTCCCCGCCCACTTCGGCCCCGAGCCGCTGGCCTCCCTGCACCGCGAGGTCGACTGCTGGCGCAATCTGTACCGCCTCACCGACCCCATCGGCGGCCCCGTGCACCTGACCGGCGGATGCGCGCCGCAGGTCGACGCCGAGCCCTTCCAGGACCCGCTCGCCTACGGCCGCACCGGCGCCCACCCGCTGCCCGCCCCGATCCTCGGCCACTCCGACTACCAGGCGGACCCGGCCTTCGCCCACGAACGGCAACACCTGCTGGCCCGCATCGGCCCGGAGCTGCCGAAGCCCCGGCAGTCCTAGCCCACGGCCCACCCGGTACCGGGCCCAGGTCATTCGTCCGGGCAGGAGACATCCCGCTCCGGCCGGTGCCCCGTGCGCAGGAAGGCCGTCGCCACCCGGTCGCCGCACGCGTTCCCCGTCCCGAGGTACGCGCCGTGTCCGCCGCTCTCCACCGTGACGAGCCGGGCCCGGTCACCCAGCGCGGACCGCAGGTTCAGGGCGCCGACGTGGGGCGTCGCCGGGTCGCGCCGGTTCTGGATCATGAGGATGTCGGACGGCCCCTCGTCGGTGATCCGGGTCGGCCGCTCCACCGGCTCGTCCTTCCAGAAGGAACACGGCGTGATGTTCGCCGGCATCCCGGCCGTGAGCGGACGCCGCGCCCGGCTGTCGGCCACGGCCCGCTCGTGCGCGCCCACCGACGCGGGCCAGCGAACGTCGTTGCAGATCACCGCCACGGTCACCGCCACGTCCTCGTCGCTCATCGGCCCGGCCACGTCGGGGGTGAGGACCGGTGTCGCCTTCGGGTCCATGGCCTGCCGTATCAGCCGGGCCAGATCGTCGAACGAGTTGTCGTTGTAGAGCGCGGTCTGCATGGCCTGCCGCAGCCGGTTGCCGGTCAGGGGGACGCCCTCGGTGGTCGTCGCCCTCGGTGCGCGGTCCAGTTCGGCCGCCAGGGACAGGAACAACGGCCGTACGTCCTCCGGCCGTTCTGCGAGCCGCAGGCCCGCCGTCTCCTGCGCCGGGTCGGCGGCGAAGGCGGCGAAGTCCGGGAACCGGTCCTCCGCGCCCCGCGCCATGTTCGCCAGCCAGCCCCGCGCGACCCGCCGGGGATTCGGGTCGTCATTGCTGTCCAGCAGCAGGCGGTCGGTCCGCTCCGGGTACTTCTGCGCGTAGACGGCGCCCACATAGGTCCCGTACGACACCCCGTACGCCGACAGTCGCTCCTCGCCCAGGGCCCGCCGGAAGCGGTCGATGTCGCGTACCTCGTTGGCGGTGGTGAGGCTGCGCAGCACCGCCCCGCCGTTCTTCGCACAGGCCTCGGCGATACGCCGGGACCGTGCCACGTTCCCGGTGATGTCGCCGTCGGGCGCGGGCCAGGACCGCAGGTTCACCAAGTGCCGGTCGTCGGCAGGGAGTTCACAGCTCGCCCGGGTACTGCCGCCCACACCGCGCGGGTCGAGGCTGACGATGTCGTACACGTCGCCGAGTTCCCGCTGCAGGGCCTTGCCCTGCTGTGTGAGCCGCCTGACGCCGGAGCCGCCCGGCCCGCCCGGGATCACCAGCAGGGTGCCGCGCCGCGCCTCGGGGTTCTCGCTGCGCAGCCGGGAGACGGCGAGGGTGAGCTGCGGGCCGTCCGGGGCGCGGTAGTCGAGCGGTACGGGCAGGTCCGCGCACTCCTGGCCGGCGGGGCCTTCGGGCTGTGCGCAGGGGCGCCAGGTGAGGGTGCGGGAGGAGGGGGTCGCCGTGGCGGACGCCGGGCCGGTGACGGCGGTCAGCGCGGTGGCGGTGGCCGAGACCGAGAGGGCCAGGACCAGGGCTCGTCGGGTGCGAATCGTCATGGGGATCATGCTGTCCGCCGGATCGCTCCGGTCCCATCCGGCCGACAGCACACCCGGGGTGGGGTTCACCCCCGGGGGTAAACCCCCGCAACGTCCGCATCGTTCGCTACGACAGCTCCGGGAGGTCCTCCGCGTAGAGCAACGTCAGCGCGTCCTTGTCCGGTTCGTCGACCTGGGCGACCCGGCTCGCGTGGCGCTCGACCATCGCCTCGAAGGTCTGCCGCGCGGTACGGCCGTTGCCGAAGGCCGGGCCCTTGGGGATCGCCGTGAAGTAGTTCAGCAGGGCCTCGTCCGCGCCCGGCGCCAGCCGGTACTCGTGCTCCTCGGCCTGCTGTTCCACGATGCGCAGCAGTTCGTCGGGGACGTAGTCGTCGAAGGTGATGGTCCGTGAGAAACGGGACGCCACACCGGGGTTGACGGTGAGGAAGCGCTCCATCTCGGCCGTGTACCCCGCGACGATCACCACCACCGCGTCCCGGTGGTCCTCCATCAGCTTCACCAGGGTGTCGATGGCCTCCTTGCCGAAGTCCCTGCCCGAGTCCTCCGGCGACAGCGCGTACGCCTCGTCGATGAACAGCACACCGCCACGGGCCCGTTCGAAGGCCTCCTGGGTGCGGATCGCCGTGGAGCCGATGTGCTCGCCGACCAGGTCCACGCGGGAGACCTCGACGAGATGCCCCTTCTCCAGGACGCCGAGCGAGTGCAGGATCTCGCCGTAGAGGCGGGCGACCGTGGTCTTGCCGGTGCCGGGGGAGCCCGTGAACACCAGGTGCCGCTTGACGGAGGCCGCCTTGAGACCGGCCTCCTGGCGGCGGCGGCCCACCTCGATCATGTCGGTGAGGGCGCGGACCTCGCGCTTGACGCTGTCCAGACCGACCAGCGCGTCGAGTTCGCCGAGTACGGCCTTCGAGGCCCGCGCCGGCGTCTCGGGTTCCACGGCGGCTGGCGGCTGCCCGGTGGTGCGCTGGCCCGGGATCGAGCCCAGCAGGCCGGGCGACTGGGCCGTGGTCTGCGTGGCGGTCTCGTGCGTGGCCGGGGGCCGTACGCCCGCGCTCTCGTCGCTCGCGCAGTCCTCGACGACGGGACCGCCGCCCCCGGTGCCGGGGCCGCCGTCCGCGAACTCGTAACCACCGCGCGCGCAACGCTCCGTACGGCACTTGCGCAGGGTCGCCCGGCAGCCGTCGATGACGTGGAAGCCGTAGCCACCGCTGCCCGTCACCCGGCAGTTGAGGAAGCTGCCGCGGCCCCCGGCCGAGACATAGAAGCCCGCCTCGGCGGGCGAGGTGACCGTGCAGCGCTCGATGGTGGGGTCGGCGCCCTTGGTGACGATCACGCCGGTCTGCGTGCCGTCCACCGTGCAGTTGTTGAGGGTGCCGCCGCTGCCGTGGTCACGGAACCAGGCGCCGGTGGCGGCGTCCCGGATCCGGCAGTCGTCGAGCTGCGCGGTCGCCCCGTCGCTCACCGACACCGCCGTGTTCCGCACCTGCGACAGATCGCTGTCGACGACGTCCGCGCGCGAGCCCCGGTCCAGGACGAACAGGGCGTCCGGCACGTCGTGCACCCGGCAGGACTCCAGCACCACCGTCGCGCCGTCGCTGACCCAGACGGCCGGGTAGTCGCCGGTGCTGTCGAAGATCTCGCACTGGTTGGCGTCCACACGGGTGCCCGGGTCCCACACCGACAGTCCGTTGCGCCCGAACTGCCGCACCGTCGTGCGGGTCAGGGTGAGGACGGAGCGCGAGCGGAGGTCCACCGCGTTCTCCGGGATGTCGTGGATACGGCAGTCCGCCAGGGTGAGCACGGCGTCGGTGTCGAGGGTGACCCCGTCGGCCGTCGTCCGGTGCACATCGCAGTCGGTGAGATGGGCCGTGGCCCGCCCGGTGATCTGGACGCCGCTGCCGCGGACCTCGTAGACCTCGCAACCGACCGCTTCCAGCGCGGAGTTCTCCCCGGTCGCCGTCAGGCCCGAGCCCGAGGTGTGGTGGACGCGGCAGCGCTCCAGCCGGGGATGGCCGCCGCCGCGCACCGCGACACCGGCCTGGCCGGCCGCGACGACCTCGCACTCCTCGAACACACCGCCGCCGCCGTCGACCACGGCGATGCCGATACCGGCCGGGTTGTCGACCGTGCAGCGCCGGACCGTCGGACGGGCGCCGCCGCGCACCTCGATGCCGGCCGCGGAACGCGTGACGATCCGCAGGTCCAGCAGCTCGGGTGTGCCGTCCTCGACGAGCAGCGCGGGCGCCGCCGCGTCCTGGCCCTCCACATGCAGGTCCTGGACCACGGCGGACGCGGAGACGGTCAGGGGCACCCCGTCGACGGGCGCGATACGGACCGAGCCGGGCGAGCCCTCCGGGCCGCGCAGCGTGACCCCCCGCCGCACGACGAGGTTCTCCCGGTACGTGCCGGGGGCGACGATGAGCACATCGCCGTCGCTCGCGGCCTCCAGGGCCGCGGCGAGCGACGAGTACTCACCTGTGCGGCGCCGCCACCGCGATGTACCGGTGTGCGTCACCTGGACCGTGCCCTGTGCCATGGCGTTGCTGTGCCCCCACCTCGTGGAACGCGGGTCGATGCCGAACAGTTCGGCTGGTCGGTCCACCGTAGCGTGCGCGGGCAGGGGGAGTTGACCGGAGTGCGAAGGCGGTCAGCTGCCCGTGCCCGTCCTGCCCCAGTCCGGCCCGGCCTTGTCCCAGGCCTGGTCCCAACGGGCGTACCGGCGGCGGATCATGCGCCAGACGATCAGCCGTCTGCCGCCCTCGACGAGGCCCCCGGCGAGCACGGTGGCGCCGAATCCGGCCAGCACCGCGTGGGTCGTCGCGGTGGCGCTGTCCAGGGGGCGGCCCACGGTGCGGCCCTGTCCGTCGGTCCACAGCGTGAAGCGGTCGCCGGGCTGCGGGGTCTTGAGGTTCGCCATGACCGTGCCGTGGCGGTCGGTGCCGTCCGGGCCGGTCCAGTCGGCGACGACCCGGCTCTGGCGGTCGCGGGTGGTGGCCGTCTCCGGATCCGGGTCCAGCGGGGAGCCGTCGACCTTCTTGACGACGGTGGCCGTCACCCGGTGCCGGGTCTGCTGCTGGTCGCGCACGGACTGCTGCAGGGCGTCCTGGGCGCTGGTGCCGGCGACGGCGCCGATCACGGGGGCGACGAAGAGGATCAGGACGAGGGCCGCGAACGCCAGCCAGGCCTCGACCAGATCGGTCGCCCGCCGCAGGGGGTTGTGCCGCCAACGCCACAGTCCGCCGAACGCCCGTAGCCCACCGATTGCCCGCACTGCCCCACACCCCCTTCCGCGTCCGTGATAACCCGGGGCGGAGCCGTCCACGCGCGGTCACGGTCAAGAGAGAGGGAAATCACCCTCCCATCGGCCTTCTCATGAACTTCTCACAAAGACCCAACGGTCGGACCCGGGGCAGGTGTTCCCTGCACACGAACCGAATCGTAAGAGATTGAATTTTCAAGAGGGGAAGGGGGGTTCCCTCAAGAACGCTCAGATCTCGTCGGGTTCGAACTCCCTATTCGAGCACGCGCACCGGATCGCCGATCCGGACCGTGCCCCCGGATTCCGGCACGAGGTTCTGCCCGAAGACCAGCTTGTCGCCGAAACGGCGATGGCGGGCCAGGGTGCGCAGCGGCTCGCGGCCGCGCACGGCGGTGTCCTGGTCGGTGGTGGTCACCACGCACCGGCCGCACATCTTGGCGACCCGGAAGGTGACCTCGCCGATCGCGACGCGCCGCCAGTCGTCCTCGGCCCAGGCGTCCGTGCCGTCGACGACCACGTTCGGCCGGAAGCGGCTCATGGGGAGCGGGCCCTCCTCGGGGTGGTCGCCCCGTGCGATCAGGGAGTTGAGGGCGTCGAGCGAGCCGAGCGTGGTGAGCAGCAGCGGATAGCCGTCGGCGAAGCTGACGGTCTCGCCGGGACGGGCGAACTCGGGGTCGATCGGGCGGCGGGTCGCCGGGTCGTCGAGATGTGCGAGCCGCACGGGGATGCCCAGGTAGTCGCTGAACCAGGCGTGCGCGGCCGCGTCGGCGGGGACCCCTTCCACCTTGTCCCGCCAGATCTCCACGGTGACCGTGCCCGTGGGCTCGGGCACGGGGACGGTCAGCGGGGCCCGGCCGGACGCGGACAGCAAGAGACCGCCACCGGGCAGCGGCCCGGCGGCGGCCAACGCCAAACGCGGATGCGGACGTTGAGTGATGACCTTGCCCGTGTCGTCGACCAGCACCCAACGACGGTCGCCCGCCAGCCCCCAGGGCTCCACGACGGCCTCGTCGGGGGCGAAGCCCCGGGCCGCCTTCAGCGGGTGGACGTGGATCGAGTGCAGTGACGGATTCCCCATGGGGTCATCCTGCCAGCAGACCGTGACAACCCCACGCGAAACAGTTCAAGTGCCTCAGTACCCGCGGTACTGCTGACCGTTGTACGGATCCTGCTGGTACGGGGCCGCCTGGGCCGGGCGGGGAGCCGCCGGGCGCATGGCCTCGTAGCCGGCCATCGGGCGTTGCTGTTGCTGCTGAGGCTGGGCACCCGGATAGCCGCGCGGCCCCGCTGCCTGCTGCGGGATGTACGCGTTGGGCGCCTGCTGCAGCGGCGAGGGCTGCTGGGCCTGCGGATAGCCGTAGGCGGGCTGGGAGGGGCCGGCCGGCAGCGCGGGCAGCGCCGACGGCAGGGCGGGCAGGTTGCTGCTCGGGATGTCGTACTGGGCGGGTACCCGGATCGGGGCGATCTGAGGGGTTCCCCGCTCGGCGACGAGAGAGTCGTAGATCGGAGTGTCCGCGAAGGACGAGGCGGAGTAGTAACCGCCGCCGTAGGTGGAGCGGGGGGAGGTCATGGCACATAAGTTAAGCCCACGATGTGCTGGTTGGGGAGACCGATAAGAGGGTTGTTTTCCGTGTCGGCAGTGACGCCGGATCCCCAATGCGAGCGAACTCGGCGAAAAAGGGCAGCAAAGAGCGTACTGATCGTGTAAAGGCCGAGTTCCCAGCGGGTTACCGGCGGTTGGCCACGGATCTTTCCGTACGGGTTCTGGGGGTTGCGGGCCCCGGGGGAATAGGTTTGGCGCCGACAACGGATCCGGCCGGATCCGACGGTCCGCGTGGGACGCGGCCTGGCGACGACCTTCTGGATGACCTTCTGATGGGGGCGGACATGTCAATGCCGAAAGGATCGAACACCGCGGTGCCGACCACCGCGCTGCGCGTGGAACTGGGCCGGCGCTCCGGACCGGGCGTGCCCGACACCGACGCCTCGGCGCTGTTGCTCGTCGGCGGAAAGGTGCGCTCGGACGCCGACTTCGTCTTCTACAACCAGCCCGCGCACTCCTCCGGCGCGGTCCGCCACGAGGGCAAACGGGACGTCGGCGACCAGGTGACCGAGTCGCTCCTCGTCGACCTCGCGCGCGTGGAACCGGCCATCGAGACCGTGGTGCTCACCGCCTCCGCGGACGGGGGGACCTTCGGACAGGTGCCCGGGCTGTACATCCGGGTGCTCGACGAACGGGCCGGCACCGAACTCGCCCGCTACGACAGCGCGGACGCCGGCGTCGAAACCGCTTTCGTGCTCGGCGAGTTCTACCGCCGCCAGGGCGCCTGGAAGTTCCGCGCCGTCGGCCAGGGCTACAGCAGCGGCCTGGAGGGCCTCGCCACCGACTACGGCATCACCGTGGACGAACCGCAGCAGACCACGGCGCCCGCACCCGCACCCGTGGCCGCGCCCGTCGCGCCGCCCGTCACCGTGCCGCCCCCGGTGACGCAGGCCCCGCCCCCGCCGCCCGCCCCGCCCGCGACGGCCCCGGCCCCGGTCCGCCTCACCAAGGTCACGCTCACCAAGGAGGCGCCGGCGGTCTCCCTGACCAAACAGGGCGGCACCTCCGGCGCCCTGCGCGTGAACCTCAACTGGGAGGTGCGCAAGCAGTTCAAGGGGTGGGGCAGCAAGCTGGGCCGGGCCGTGGCCATGCACGCGGACCTCGACCTCGACCTGTGCGCCCTGTTCGAACTGTCCGACGGCAGCAAGGGCGTCGTCCAGGCACTCGGCAACGCCTTCGGGTCACTGCGTCAGCCGCCCTTCATCCATCTCGACGGCGACGACCGCACCGGCGCCGTCAGTAGCGGTGAGAACCTCACCGTCAACCTCGACCACACGCAGCACTTCCGGCGCATCCTCATCTTCGTCACCATCTACGAGGGCGCCCGCTCCTTCGCCGATCTGCACGCGACGGTCACCCTCCAGCCGCAGCACGGCGCCCCCATCGACTTCTCCCTCGACGAGTGCACCGTCCCCTCCACCGTCTGCGCCCTCGCCCTCATCACCAACCAGGGCGGCGACCTCATCGTCCAGCGCGAGGCCCGCTACCTCGTCCCCGAACGCGGTGTGAGCCCGCAGCGCACGGTCGACTACGCCTACGGGTGGGGGATGAACTGGACCCCGGGCAGGAAGTAACCGCGCCCTCGGCCGTTTCCTCATATTCCTCATATGAGGGGCCCTCGGTGGACGAGGGGTCCCCGGTGCGGGGCTAGCCCTCGTCCGGGACCGTGTCCGGGCGGGCGTAGGTGCGGCCCTTCCAGGCCGCACCGCGCCCCCGGTGGTGCCGCACCGCGGAGTCGACCGTCATGAGCAGATACAGGAACGCGGTGAACGGCAGCAGCGGAGCGAGCCACGGCGACTGACCGTAGTAGCGGAGCATCGGCAGATACGTCGCCGTCATCAGCAGCCAGGCGAGCCCGCCGAGGAGGGCCGTCGGGAGGTCTCCCGTGGCCGACCCCACCATGAGCCCCACGGGCGGTACGAGGTACACCAGCGCCAGACCGAGGACCGTGCCGGTGAGCAGCAGCGGGCTGTGCAGCAGCTGGGCGTAGGCGCTGCGCGAGACCATGCGCCACAGGTCGTGGAGCCGAGGGTAGGGCCGCACGCTGTCCACCCGCTCCGCGAGGCCCAGCCAGATGTGGCCGCCGCTCCGCTTGACCGCCCCGGCCAGGGCCACGTCGTCGATGACCGCCTGCCGGATCGCGTCCGGGATCCGCGCCCGCTCGGCGGCCTCTGCACCCAGCAGCACACAGCCGCCCGCGGCCGCCGCCGTGCGTGAACCCCGTACGCCGATCCGGCGGAACGGATAGAGCTGGGCGAAGAAGTAGACGAAGGCGGGCACGACGAGCTTCTCCCAGACGCTCTCTGCGCGCAGCCTGGCCATCTGGGAGACGAGGTCGAAGCCGCCGGTGCGCGCGGCGGCCACCAACGCGCGCAGGCTGTCCGGCCGGTGCGCGATGTCCGCGTCCGTCAGCAGCAGGAACTCGGGTCCACGCGCGCGTGCCAGCTCCATTCCGTGCCGTACGGCCCAGAGCTTGCCCGTCCAGCCGGCGGGCGGCTCCCCGGGCGAGGACACGGTCAGGGGCAGTCCGCCGAAGCGCCGGGACAGCTCACCGGCCAGGTCACCGGTGCCGTCCGAGCTGCCGTCGTCGACCAGGAATACCTCCGCCCGGCCGGGGTAGTCCTGGGCCAGCAGCGACGGCAGGCTCTCGGGCAGTACGGCGGCCTCGTCGCGCGCGGGGACGACGACGCAGACGTACGGCCAGTCGTCCGGGTCTCGGCGCGGTGGCAGACGTACGTCCGTGCGCCAGAAGAAGCCCTGGCCGAGCAACAGCCACAGCCAGGCGGCGAGTGATCCGGCGGCGATCCATGCGAGGGCGCTCACGCTCGCAGTCTGCCCCACCCGGGCGGTCCCACCGAGGCCATCGTCTATCGTGGCCGGGTGAAGATCGCGCTCATGGACTCCGGTATCGGTCTGCTCCCCGCCGCCGCCGCGGTACGGCGTCTGCGGCCCGACGCGGATCTCGTGATCTCCTCGGACCCCGACGGCATGCCCTGGGGCCCGCGCACTCCGCAGGATCTGACGGAGCGTGCCCTCGCCGTCGCCGAGGCGGCGGCGGCCCACCGGCCCGACGCCCTGATCGTCGGCTGCAACACCGCGTCCGTGCACGCCCTGCCCGCCCTGCGCGCCCTCCTCGAACCCGGTCTGCCGGTCATCGGCACCGTCCCGGCGATCAAGCCGGCCGCGTCCGCCGGCGGCCCGTTCACCATCTGGGCGACGCCCGCCACCACCGGCAGCCCCTATCAGCGCGGCCTCATCGAGGAGTTCGCCGACGGGGTGCCGGTCACCGAGGTGCCCTGCTGGGGACTGGCCGAGGCGGTGGAGCACACCGACGACGCGGCGATCGACGCCGCCATCGCCGCGGCCGCCGCGCTCACCCCGGACGATGTGACGACCGTCGTCCTGGGCTGCACCCATTACGAACTGGTCGCCGAACGCATCCGCGCGGCCGTCCAGAAGCCCGGCCGGCCGCCCCTGGTCCTGCACGGTTCCGCCGGCGCCGTGGCCGCCCAGGCGCTGCGCCGCATCGGCCAGCTGCCGAAGCCCGAGGCCGACTGGACCGCCGCCACGCTCACCGTCATCCTCAGCGGTCGCGAGGGCGCGCTGCCCGCCTCGGCCCTGGCCTACGAGGAGGGCAGGCTGCTCGGGACGACCGCTCCCGCGCCTGCCGTCCACGCGGAGCAGTAACGTTCCGCAACCAGGTGCCCGCGCTGCGGAACCTGAGTAGTCTCAGAGCCATGAGGGACCATCCCCACGGCGAGACGGGCGCCCCCGTAGGCCCGCACCCCGAGGTCTGGACCGGCCGCGCCACCAACCGCGGCCAATGGCTGCTGGCACTGGGCGGCGCCGCCTTCATGGCACTGGGCATCGAACTCGCGGTCGACTCCGCGTGGACGTCCGGAGTCGCCCCGCTGCTGATGGCGGTCGTCGGCTGCATCGCGGCAGGGGTGCTCGTCCTCTTCGGCACGCTCGCGTTCGTGCACGTCTCCGTGAAGGTCGACCAGGTATCCCTCGAAGTCCGCTGCGGCCACATCGGCGTGCCGCGCCGCCGCATCCCCCTGTCCCAGGTCGCCGACGCCGTCTTCGCGCCGTGCGTCACGCCCCACCAGTGGGGCGGCTGGGGCTACCGCTGGCGGCCGGAGAAGGGCACCGCCGTCGTCGTACGACGGGGGGAGGCCGTGGTGCTGCGGCTGTGGGACGGCCACACCTTCACGATCACCGTGGACAACGCGGAGACGGCCGTCAGCGTCATCCGTGCCCGGCTGACTCCGAAGGAGTCCGGCGCCGCGCGCTGACGCCCTCGACCACGGGACTACCGGTCGTCGAGATCCGGCACGTCGGCGCCGTGGCCCTCGTCCGTCAGGGGCCGGGCCGTCGCCATCCCCGCGAGCAGGCCCGCGCCCGCCGTCACGGTCGTGAAGCTCAGCGCGTTGCCGACCGCCGCGATCACGGCCAGCGCGGACAGGGCGGCGCCCGCCGTGAGGACGACCGGCGTGGGGCGAGGGGCCCGCCACAGGACGTACAGGATCCAGCCGAACACCGCGGCGAGCAGGGCGACACCCATGAGCCCCTGCTCGGCCGCCAGCTGCAAGGGCGCCGAGTGCGGTCTGTCGTCGGCCGACAACGTCAGGGCGACCGTCGGACTGAGTTCCCCGAAGCGGCCCGGCCCGGTGCCCAGCCACGGTTCGTCGTGGACGAGGCCGAGCGCGTCGTGCCACAGCTGGACCCGGTGCGGGGTGAGCTGCCCTTCCAGCGAGTCGGTCAGCCCGGCCGGCAGGGCGTCCTCGGCGATCCCCCACACCGTCGCCGTCACCAGGGCCGTGCCGAGCGCGAGTCCCGCGAGTCCCAGGCCCCGGTGCCGCATCCGGGCCGCCGCGAGCGAGCACAGCAGCACCCCGGCGCACGCGGCGAAACCGGTGGTCGAGCCCAGCACGGCCGCCGTCACCGCGATACCGCAGGCCAGCAGCCGCAGGGCCAGCCGAGGCCCGGCCGAGCGGGCCGCCCAGGCGGCACAGCAGGCGGCGCCCGCGGACAGCGCCAGCAGCGCGGCGGTCGCGCCCGTGTGCCCGAGCGGTGAGATCAGCGGTGAGCCCGCCAGGGCGTGCGGGGCGGTGACCGCGAGACCGAGACCGGCCAGCGCTCCGGCGGACGGTGCCAGCACCGGCAGCAGGGCACCGCAGATCCGGCCCGCCGCGTAACCGGCCGCCACCGCGAGCACCGCCAGCAGCACACCTTCCGGGCGGCCGCCCCGCGCCGCCGCCGTGGTCAACGACCAGGCCGCGCACGCCCCGAGCAGGAGCACGCCCGTGACATCGGAGACGTTCCGTCTCTCCCGCGCGGCCGACGCTCCGGCCGCCGGCTCCGTCCCTGTGGACCCCAAACCCGTAGCCCCCGACTGTGACGGGCCTCGACAGCCCCCCGACCCTGACGGGCCTCGACCGCTCGTACCGCATCCGGCCGCACGTCAGAGGCTCGCGCACACCGTAACGGGTGATGCGCCGGTTTGTGGACGAGTTGCGCAGGAACGTTGCGGCTGGTGTGCGACAAATGCCTCACCCGGGACGCACGGGCCGCGCTGTCGGCGCCGGGGTGACGCGCCGTACACTCCCCGAGTGACCGTCACCGCCACTCCCGTAGACGAGCCGGAACAGCTCGAACCCCAGGCCGCGCCCGTCTCCCGGGCGTCCCGATGGGTCGGCCGGCTCCTTCCGGCCGCCGCCGCGGCGCTCTCCGGGGTGCTGCTCTACGTCAGCTTCCCGCCCCGGACCCTGTGGTGGCTGGCCCTGCCGGCCTTCGCGGTCTTCGGCTGGGTGCTGCGCGGGCGGAGCTGGAAGGCGGGCCTCGGGCTCGGCTATCTCTTCGGCCTCGGATTCCTGCTGCCGCTGCTGGTGTGGACCGGTGTGGAGGTGGGCCCCGGCCCGTGGCTGGCGCTCGTGGTGATCGAGGCGGTGTTCGTGGCGCTCGTCGGCGCGGGCGTCGCCGTCGTGTCGAAGCTCCCCGGCTGGCCGCTCTGGGCCGCCGCGCTGTGGGTCGCCGGCGAGGCGGCACGCGCGCGTGCCCCGTTCAGCGGCTTCCCCTGGGGCAAGATCGCCTTCGGCCAGGCGGACGGCGTCTTCCTGCCGCTTGCCGCGCTCGGCGGCACCCCGGTGCTCGGCTTCGCGGTCGTCCTGTGCGGCTTCGGCCTGTACGAGGCGGTGCGGCTGGTGGTCGAGAACCGGCGCACCGGCGAGGCCGTACGCCGGAGCACCGCGATCGTCGCGGCACTCGCCGTCTCCGTCCCCCTGGTGGGCGCCTTCGCGTCCCGTGCGCTGGTGAGCGACAAGGCGGAGAACGGCACCGCGACCGTGGCGGTCATCCAGGGCAACGTGCCGCGCCTCGGGCTCGACTTCAACGCCCAGCGCCGGGCCGTGCTCGACTACCACGCCAAGGAGACCGAGCGGCTGGCCGCCGAGGTCGAGGCCGGCAAGGTCGAGCGGCCCGACTTCGTGCTCTGGCCGGAGAACTCCTCCGACATCGACCCCTTCGCCAACTCCGACGCCCGTGCGGTGATCGACAAGGCGGCCCTCGCCATCGGCGCCCCCATCTCCGTCGGCGGTGTCGTCGAGCGGGACGGCAAGCTCTACAACGAGCAGATCCTCTGGGACCCGGAGAAGGGCCCCGTCGACACGTACGACAAGCGGCAGATCCAGCCGTTCGGCGAGTATCTGCCCCTGCGGTCGCTCATCGGCGCCATCAACAGCGAGTGGACGTCCATGGTCCGCCAGGACTTCAGCCGGGGCACCGAGCCGGGTGTCTTCACCATGGACGGGGCCAAGGTCGGTCTCGTGACCTGCTACGAGGCGGCCTTCGACTGGGCCGTGCGCTCCGAGGTCGTCGACGGCGCCCAGCTGATCTCGGTGCCGAGCAACAACGCCACCTTCGACCGCAGCGAGATGACCTACCAGCAACTCGCCATGTCCCGGGTCCGCGCCGTCGAGCACAGCCGTACCGTCACCGTGCCGGTGACCAGCGGCGTCAGCGCGATCATCATGCCGGACGGCAGGATCACCCAGAAGACGGGCATGTTCGTCCCCGACTCCCTGGTGCAGAAGGTGCCGCTGCGCTCCTCGGAGACGCCCGCCACCAAGCTCGGCATCGCGCCCGAGATGCTTCTGGTGCTGGTCGCGGCCGGTGGGCTCGGCTGGGCGATCGGGGCCGGTGTGCGCGGGAGGCGCGCCGGTGGCGTGTAGCCGTACGCCTCTCGTGCGCGTCCGGGATGCGGCGGGGTGACGGAACCGGCCCGTTAGGGTCGGCTCCATGGCTACCCCTGACTTCATCCGCACACTCCGTGCTTCCGCCGGCAACCAGCTGCTCTGGCTCCCCGGAGTCACCGCCCTCGTCTTCGACGACGAGGGCAGAGTGCTGCTCAACCGCCGGTCCGACAACGGCAAGTGGTCGCTCATCGGCGGCATCCCGGACCCGGGGGAGCAGCCGGCGGCCTGTGCCGTGCGGGAGGTGTTCGAGGAGACGGCGGTCCGGTGCGTGGCCGAACGGATCGTCCTCGTCCAGGCGTTGGACCCGGTGCGGTACGACAACGGGGACGTCTGCCAGTACATGGACACCACGTTCCACTGCCGTGCCGTCGGCGGCGAGGCCCGGGTGAACGACGACGAGTCGCTGGAGGTCGGCTGGTTCTCCCTGGACGCCCTGCCGGACCTGGGCGAGTTCGCGCTGTTCCGTATCAAGCAGGCGATGTCCGACGCGGTCACGTGGTTCGACCCCACGGTCTGAGGGCGGACGGTCCTCGGTACCTGCCGCAAGCGGGTACCGGCGAGGTCGCCCACCTGACCGAACCGACCGTGCCCCTGTCCCCCGACCGGCACCGCTGTGCTGCGCGGTGCCGGTCGGGGATGTGGAGGTCCACGGATGAGACGGGACGACCCGCTAGGGCTGGGCGGAGGCCGTGGCGTCGGTGGTCTCGGTGCGGGACGCGGTCAGCCGGAGCGTCAGGGCAGCCGCGACCCCCGCCGACAGGCCCCGGACGAGGGCGGCCGGGACGCCGTCGCCGAGACCGTGACCACGTACAGATCCCAGCGCGGCTGCGACCCGTCCACCAGCATCCGCAGGAACTGGCTCGTCAGCAGGCCGAGTACGGTCGCGCAGACCGCGCCGACCGCCAGCGCGGGGACCGTGGCCCGGGTGAGCAGGCCGGGCAGCAGGCGCAGGGACCATCAGACCACGCCGAGCAGTACTGCATCGATGACGCGGTACAGGAACCAGCCGCCGAGCGGGGTGCCCGCCGGGCCCGACCAGGCGCAGAGCAGCAGCCACTGGCGCAGGAGGTCACCCGGTTCGGAGAGCCGGCCGCCACCCGCGAAGGCCGTTTGGAGGGAGACGGCGGCCGACTGGTACGAGAGGATCACCAGGAAGAACGCGATGAGCGCTGTTCCGGCGGTGGCGGCCGGACGGGCGGAGCGTGCCGGGACGGCTTTCTGCGGCAGCGGGCCGGCGCCCTTGGCGGTGACCCGCGCGATGAGGATCGTCGCCAGGGCGGATAGTCATGTGCCGTCGCCCGATCGACCGTACCCCGTGTGTCTCCTGGCAGAGGGGGAGACTGCGGTGCGGCGATCACACGGAGATCACAGAGGCGCGTCGGCTTGCCCGTCTGCCCGTTCCCCCCCGTGGGCCGGGTCAGTCGTCGGCGCGTACGAAGACGGGCTTGAGGTGCTTCTCCGGGAGCGCGTCGGGCAGTCGCTCCCAGTCGAGGACATGGGAGACGACCCGCGCGGGGTCGACCTTCCCGGAGCGGGCCAGGTCGAGGGCGTCGGGGATGTGGGCGCGGACGTTGTCCCGGGCGACGCGCAGGGTGACCCCGGTGAGGTACATGTCGAGCAGCGGCAGTTCGCCGGGGCGGAAGTGGTTGCCCGCCGACTCGCAGACGCCTTCCGGCACGAGGGACTGGACGGCGAGGGCCAGTTGGTCGACGCGGCCGGTGGCCTCGACGGCTATGTCGAAGCCGTGCCCGACGGGTTCGAGTGTCCCGGCGGTACGGGCGCCGAAGTCCTCGGCGAGCGCGCGGTGTTCGGGGTCGGGGTCGACGTACAGCACGTCGGAGGCGCCGAGCGCGCGGGCGATGTCGCAGACGTACAGGCCGATGCTGCCCCGGGCCACGACCAGGACGCGGGCGCCGGGCCGGTTCCTCAGGTGGGGTGCGACCAGGCGCCAGGACAGGGACCAGTTGTCGCTCGCGGAGGCCATGGCGACGGGGTCGAGGCCGGCGGGCAAGGGCACCAGCATGGCGTCCGCGTACGGCACCCGGACCAGGTCGGAGAAGAGGCCGCCCCAACTGCCGCCGATCGGCGCCCCGTACATCGCCATGTGCGGGACGGCCGCGCAGTGGGCGGTGAGCCCGGCCCGGCAGTGGTCGCAGGAGCCGCAGTTGATGGACCAGGGGACGACCACCAAGTCGCCGGGGGTCACGGTGGTGGCGGCGTCGCCGGTCTCGACGACGCGGGCCACGCACTCGTGGCCGAGGGCGAACGGCGGGTCGATGAAGCCGTGTCCGGCCAGGATCGCGGAGTCCACGTCGCACGAGGTGGCGGCCACCGGGGCGACGATCGCCTCCGCGTCCGACCGGAGCTTCGGGTCGGGCGCCTCGCGCCACTCGACGGTGTGGCGGGCCACGTAGGTCAGTTCACGCATCGGTCCGCTGCCCCTTCGTCAGCGCGACGAGGTCGGCGAAGCGGATGACGGAGCCGCCCGCGCCCCAGGTGCCGTCGGGCTGCTCGTGCACCAGCACCCACACCCGGAGGGCGTCGTCCCCGGTGAGCCCGGCGGCTTCGAGGACGGTCCTGGTGGCCTCCTCGATCAGCCCGGCCCTGCGGCGCTCGGACAGCGCCCCCTGCGGGACGGTCACCTCCACGAGGAAGCGCGGCGCGTCGTCCTCCGCCGTGGTCTGCGCCCCCTCGGGCAGCTCGGCCAGATAGCTCCACGCCTGGGCGCGGAAGAACGCGGTGTCCGGTGC
The DNA here is from genome assembly GCF_040297125.1 of Streptomyces sp. NPDC001868. NCBI lineage: Bacteria > Bacillati > Actinomycetota > Actinomycetes > Kitasatosporales > Streptomycetaceae > Streptomyces > Streptomyces sp. NPDC001868. The sequence goes on from NZ_JBEOYO010000004.1 coordinate 231,367, forward strand.
GCCCTCCCAGCGCAGCAGCACGGCGGCCAGCTCGCGCTGAACCCGCGCGCGGCCCTCCTCGGTCAGCGAACCGGTCGGGGCGGTGAGCCGGATCATCGGCATGACGGAATCCCTTCGGGGGTGTGGATCGTCGGTTTCGCTCGTCGTTCCCGGCTCGTCGTTCCCGGCTCGTCGGTCTCGGATCGTGGGTCTCGGATCGTGGGTCTCAGGGGTCGGCTGGGGGCCGACGCCCTTCGCACGATCTATGACGATCGTTATAAACGGAGGTCACGCTAGACTATGACGAGCGATATAGCCAGAGGGGAGTACGGCCTTGACCCAAGGCGGCACGCCGTCCCGTGAACGCATCGTGGCCGGGGCGGCCGATCTGATCAGCAGGCGCGGCCTGAACGCCGCGAGCATCCGGAACCTGGCCAAACACGCCGAGGCGCCCCTCGGCTCGACCTACCACTACTTCCCCGAGGGCAAGGGACAACTGGCCACCGAGGCCGTGCGGTACGCGGACGCGGCCGTCGTCCGCATCCTGCGCAAGGCGCTGGAGGAGGGGCCGGTCGCCGGGCTGGGTGCCTTCCTGGCCCTGTGGCGCGGCATCGTCCTCGACAGCGGGTTCCGCGCCGGCTGCCCCGTGCTCGCCGTATCGGTCGAGGAACCCCCGGCCGACACCATCCCCCCGGCCCTCGCCGCGGCCGCCGAGGCGTTCGACAGCTGGGAGCGACTGCTCGCCGACTCGCTGCGCGCACACGGCGCCGACCCGGAACGGGCCGCCGCGCTCGCCGCCCTCGTCGTCGCCTCGGTCGAGGGGGCCATCGCCATGTGCCGCGCCAAGCGCGGCACCCAGCCGCTCGACCATGTGGCGCAGCAGCTCGAAGCGCTGATCGCCGGGGCCGTCGAACAACGAACCTGAGGGGGCGGCGCCCGGCGCGTGGCTCTCAGTCCGCGCGCCCCAGCACCGTCTCGACCAGCTCCCGCCGGTACGTCGTGTAGGCGGCCCGCAGTTCGGGGCCCGGCCAGCGGTCCGGCAGGAGTTCGGGCGGCAGGACGGGGTCGGCGAGCAGATGCCGTACGGCGGCCGCGAGGGCGGTGAAGCGGTCGGCGGGCTCCCGGGTCCGCTCGATGTGGGCGAGCAGTGCCTCGGAGGTGGCGGCCCAGGCGTCCAGCGGCCACAGGCGCGCCGCCAGCTCCCCGGCGGTCGGGCCTCCGCTGGTGGGGCCGTCGGTCGGTTGATCCGGGCGGCACGTGAAGTGCTGGACCGCCGCGTCCAGGCCCGGCGGGCGGGTGCGGTGGAGGTTGGCCGGGCGCAGCCACACGCCCTCCCGCAGCTCGGCGAGCCGTAGGGCCGTCAGCCGTGTGCGCAGGTCGGCGCGCTCGGCGGGGCGGCGCCCGGTCGCGGTGACGACGGCCATCTCCCAGTCGCCGTCCCATGGCCGGGTCTCGGGGTGGACCGCCTCGTCCTGGCGGCGCCGACGCTCCAGGAGCCGGTCGCTGAGGCGGTAGACCGCGTCCGCCCGCCGCAGGTCCCCGGCCGACACCATCCGGCTGAGCGCGGCCCGCAGCGTGGACCCGGCGACCCCGAACACCTCCACATGGCGCACCAGATCCTTCACGGGCAGCTCCGGCGGCCGCATGCCCAGCAGCAGGCTCAGGACGACCGACCGCGCGGACAACGGCCGCAGTTCGAGCTCGGCGGGCCGCCCCGACACGTTCGTCTGCATGACCCCGTACTGTACTGGGCATTCGATCATTGTTACGTCATAGCTGCGGTCGTAGGGATGATGTAATACTCGCCGCATGGTCTCGATACTCGCGCACACACAGCCGCAGTACGCCACCCACGACGTCACCAACCAGCCCCCGCCGCTCGCCCCGTACGACGCCTCCGCGGACGCGGCCCTGCTGGAGGGGCTGCGCAGGGAGGGCGCGGAGTGGGCCGAGAAGGACGTACGGCGGCTCGGGCTCCTCGCCGGGGGCGCCGAGGCGCAGGAGTGGGCCGAGCAGGCCAACCGGTACGAGCCGGAACTGCGCACGCACGACCGCTACGGCAACCGCGTCGACGAGGTCGACTTCCACCCCGCCTGGCACCACCTGATGCGGACCGCGGTGAGCGAGGGCCTGGCGGGCGCGGCCTGGGCGGACGACCGGCCCGGCGCCCATGTCGCGCGTATCGCCGGCGCCCTGGTGTGGGGTCACACGGAGGCCGGGCACACATGTCCCACCTCGATGACGTACGCGGTCGTGCCCGCGCTGCGCCGGCAGCCGGAGCTGGCCGCCGTGTACGAGCCGCTGCTGACCGGCCGGGAGTACGAGCCGGACCTGCGGGTGCCCACCGAGAAACGCGGGCTGCTCGCCGGGATGGGGATGACCGAGAAGCAGGGCGGCAGCGACGTACGCGCCAACACCACGACGGCCACGCCCAGCGCCGAGCCCGGTGTGTACACCCTGCGCGGGCACAAGTGGTTCACGTCGGCGCCGATGTGCGATCTCTTCCTGGTGCTGGCCCAGGCGCCGGACGGGCTGACCTGCTTCCTGGTGCCGCGTGTCCTGCCGGACGGCAGCCGCAACACCTTCCGCGTCCAGCGGCTCAAGGACAAGCTGGGCAACCGCTCCAACGCGTCCTCGGAGCCGGAGTTCGACGGCACCGTGGCCTGGCGGGTCGGGCCCGAGGGGCAGGGCGTGAAGACCATCATCGAGATGGTCAACTGCACCAGGCTCGACTGCGTGATGGGCTCCGCGACGCTGATGCGCAAGACGCTCGTCGAGGCGGGCCATCACGCACGGCACCGCAGCGCCTTCGGTGCGCGGCTCCTCGACCAGCCCCTGATGCGCAACGTCCTGGCCGATCTCGCGCTGGAGTCCGAGGCGGCCACGACCCTCACCCTGCGGCTGGCCGGTGCCGCCGACCGGTCGGTGCGCGGCGACGAGGGCGAGCGGATGTTCCGCCGGATCGCCACCGCCGTCGGCAAGTACTGGGTGACCAAGCGGGGCCCGGCCTTCACCGCGGAGGCGCTGGAGTGCCTGGGCGGCAACGGCTACGTCGAGGACTCGGGCATGCCCCGCCACTACCGCGAGGCACCCCTGCTGTCGATCTGGGAGGGCTCGGGCAACGTCAACGCCCTCGACGTCCTGCGGGCGTTGACCCGCACCCCCGGCACGGCGGACGCGCTGTTCGCCGAACTCGCCCTGGCCCAGGGGGCGGACACCCGGCTCGACACGGCCGCCGCCCGGCTGAAGAACGCGGTGCGCGAGGCCGACGAGACCGGCGCCCGGCGCCTGGTGGAGCGCATGGCCCTGACCCTGCAGGCCTCCCTGCTGGTCCGCCACGCCCCGCCCGCCGTCGCCGACGCCTTCTGCGCGACCCGGCTCGACGGCGACTGGGGGTACGCGTACGGCACCCTCCCGGGCTCCGTCGACCTGGACGGAATCCTGCGGCGGGCCCTGCCGACCGGATGACGCGGCGGCCACCGCCCCGGGCGCCGACGGCGCGTGGCGGCCACGACCCCGGGCGCAGACGGCCGTACGGATCGCCTCGACATCCTCCTGCTCCTCCTGGCCGTAAATCGCGGTAAGGTACGCCTAAGTGGACACGTGTCCAGTAGTGCCGGGTGTGCGTCAGGGAGGAGGGGGAGCGGTGTCGACGAGTGAGGTGCCCCAGCGGTCCGACGCGCAGCGGAATCGTGAGCGCATCCTTGAGGTGGCGCTGGCCGAGCTGTCGCGTTCCGCCGACGTCCCGCTCAGCGCGATCGCGAAGAAGGCGGGTGTCGGACAGGGCACGTTCTACCGCAACTTCCCCAACCGTGAGGCGCTCGTCCTGGAGGTCCACCGCCAGGAGGTACGGCAACTCGCCGACAGCGCGGCCGAACTGGCGCGCACCCGCGAGCCCGACCGGGCGCTGCGGGAGTGGATGGACGACCTCGCCCGCTACGCCACGGCCAAGGCCGGTCTGGCGGACGCGCTGCGCCAGGCCACCGCCGCGACCGGCGGAGCGGCGAAACCCGGCTCCCATCTCCTCCTCGCCGCGATCGAACTCCTGCTCAACGCCAACCACGAGGCCGGCACCATCCGCCCGGGCGTGACCGCCGACGACTTCTTTCTCGCCATCGCCGGCGTCTGGCAGCTCGACCCCCGGGGTGACTGGCAGCCCCGCGCCGCCCGCCTCTTCGACCTCGTCATGCGCGGCCTGCGCGCGGGAGCGCCCGGCCACGAGTGACCCGGCCGAGGCCGTCCGTTCAGGACCGGTCCAGGGTGCGGCGGACGACGTACGGCAGGATGCCGCCGTGGCGGAGGTAGGACAGCTCCTGCCCGGAGAAGATCCGCAGCCGCAGGTCCACGGTCTCCCGGCTGCCGTCCTTCCGCGTGATGCGCAGGGCGATGGGACGGGTCCCCACCGACAGGCCGTCGAAGCCCTCGAACGTCAGCACCTCCTCGCCGGTGAAGACGTACGAGGACGCGCGGTCGCCCTCGGTGAACTCCAGCGGCAGCACACCCATGCCGATCAGATTGCTGCGGTGGATGCGCTCGTACGACTCGGCGACGACCGCGCGGACGCCCAGCAGGGCCTGGGCCTTGGCCGCCCAGTCGCGGCTGGAACCGGCGCCGTAGTCGCGACCGGCGACGACGACCAGGTCGTGTCCGGACTGGCGGTAGGTCGGCGCGGCCTCGTGTACGGGCAGGACGCCGGAGCGGTCGGCCGTGTACGCGTGACCGCCCAGCCCCAGCCCCGGTTTCCGGTCCCGCACCGCCAGGTTGGTGACGGTCGGGTTGGTGAAGGCGCCGCGCAGCATGACCTCGTGGTTGCTGCGGCGGGTCGCGTACTGGTTCAGGTCGCGGCGGGCGACGCCGCGCTCGGTGAGCCACCGGCCCGCCGCGCTGTCGGCGGGGATGCGGCCGGCGGGGGAGATGCGGTCGGTGGTGACGTCGTCGCCCAGACGCAGCAACACCTTGGCGCCGCGCGGCGCGAGACGGTCCGGAGCGGTCGTCGACAGGCCGGTCAGATGCGGGGGACGACGGATGTACGTCGACCGCGGGTCCCAGGGGAAGCGGATGCCGGCGGGCGCCTCCAGCCGGCGCCAGGCGTCGGTACCGTCGCGCAACCGCTCGGCGTTGGCACGGAACATCTCCGGACGGACGTGCTCGGCACCCACTGTTCCGTGACATGCGCGCCCTCCTTCAGTCCGCTGCGGCGGAACAGGTCCAGCAGGAGGGTGGCGAGGGAAGTGGTCAGGTTCGGCCGTGACATCGGTCCCCGCGCTTGTCGAGTGGAGTGGGAGGGAGGGTGAGGGGGCCATCCTAAGAGTTCCGGTGGTGTGGGAAGGGCTCGCGGCGGCCCTGGGGGTGAGGCATGCCCGGGGCGCACGATTGTATCTATCGATCGCCAGATACAAGAGGGGTGCTGATGGCTCCGGTCAACCGGTGGGCGTCTCGCTGAGGGCGCGTCGGTAGACGGACTCGTCCTCGGGTTCGAAGACGTTGAGGACGACCCGGTCGAGGCGGCCGGGGTGGTCGACGAGCCAGTCGGAGACCGTGCGAAGGGCGAGGGGGGCGGCTTCGGATCTGGGGTAGCCGAAGACGCCGGTGCTCACGGAGCAGAAGGCGAGGGTGCGGATCGACTCCACTTCGGCGGCGAGGTCGAGGCAGGCCCGGTAGGCGGCGGCCAACGCCTCGGCGTCGTCCGGGGCGGGGCGGCCGTGGATCACGGGGCCGACCGTGTGGAGGACGTGGGCGGCCGGCAGATGATGTCCCCGGGTGATCTTGGCGGTGCCGGTCGGCTCCGAGGCGCCCTGCAAGGTGATGACGGTGTGGCAGTCGTCCCGCAGACGGGGCCCGGCCGCGCTGTGGATGGCGTTGTCGACACAGGGGTGCAGGGGCTGGAAGCAGCCGAGCAGGGCGCTGTTGGCGGCGTTGACGATGGCGTCCACCGCGAGGGTCGTGATGTCTCCCCGCCACAGGGTCAGGTGCTCTGCCGCCTGGTGGGTGGAGCCGGGGAACTCCTCGGCGACGGTGGGCAGTTGGCGTACGTCGACCGTGGTGCGCAGCCGGCGCTCCAAGTCCAGGACCGCGTCCACCGCGTCGTGCGCGTCGGCGGACAGGGGGCCCGGCGGGCGGACCGTCAGCAGGGCCCGCAGCACCCGGCGGGCCGTCGTCGCGTCAGCGTCCGCGAGGTCGCGCAGGGTGTCGGCGCGCAGGCCCAGCCGTGGCACGGCCGCGTCGGTGCTGAGCAGGTTCAGCGCCGTGCGTACGTACGCGTCCAGTTGTCCGGGGGAGGCGTCGGTGGGTGTGGGTGTGGGCCGGACGACCGGGTCGTCCAGGGCGATCGCGGTGCGGTAGGCGGTCAGCGGCAACGCCGACGGCCCGGCCGCTCGGACCGCTGGGGCCTCTCGCGCGGTCGGGCCGTCGGACAGGGTGCGGGGCATTGTCACGGGTGGGTCCGGGGGGTGGTGCGCAGGACGTCGGCGAGGGAGCGGGCGGGGTGGCCGGTGAGGTCGGGGATCGCGCTGCTGACGCCGTCGAGTTCGCCGTTGGCGATGGCCGTGTAGGTGGAGACCCAGGCGTCGAGCTCCCAGGGCGGGGCGCCGTAGGAGGCGCGGGAGGCGTACGCCTCCTCGATCGTCTCGGGCTGGTAGCGGAAAGGGCGGCCGAGCTGCTCGGAGAGGATGGCGGCCGCCTCGTCCAGGGTGAGCGACTCGGGGCCGGTCATGTCGTACGTCTTACCGGCGTGGTCGGCGGGCCGGGTCAGGACCGTCGCGGCGGCGTCGGCGATGTCGTCCTGGGAGACGAACGAGGCGCGCCCCTGCCCGGCGGGGCCCCGGATGACTCCGTCCTTCCCGGCCAGTTCGGGGATGATGTCCGCGTAGAGGTTGTCGCGCAGGAAGGTGTGGGTGAGCCCGCTCGCCCGGATGTGCTCCTCGGTGTGGAAGTGGTCACGGGCGAGGGTGAACGCGGCGTCGGGCGCGGCGCCGAAGAAGGACACGTACACCAGGTGCCCGACGCCCGCCTCCACGGCGGCGTCGACGAACGCCTGGTGCTGGGAGACCCGGTCGACGCTCTCCGAGGCGGACACCATGAACACGGTCCGCGCGCCGGTGAGGCCGCGTACGACGGCGTCACGGTCGCCGAAGCTTCCCCGGGCCGTCGTCGCCCCGGGCAGCTTCGGCGCCCGCTCGGGGCTGCGCACCAGCAGGCGCTGCGCCACTCCCCGCTCGGCCAGCCGGCGGGCGACGCGGCCACCGAGGCGGCCGGTGGCTCCGGTGACCACGATCGTCGGGTCGGTCGGTTCCGAAGGGTGTGTCATGGTGCCTCACGTCCTGGTGGGTCGATGTACTTGTGGCACGATCGCGTGTCCTCACGGGGCGAGCGTGTCCAGCAGCAGGTCCGCTCCGAACGGTACGGAAAGGGCCCGGTCCCCGAGGTCGGCGGGGGCCTCCGGATGGTCGGGGTTCACCCGTACCAGGCGGGCCCCGGGAGTGTGCCGTACGACGTTCTCCATGGGCCGACGGACCACGCCGGGGGTGTTGAAACCGGCGCCGATCTCCAGGACGAGCAGCCGGGCGGTGTCGGGCGTGTCGCCGAGCCAGCGGGTCAGTCGGTCCCCGGCGGGCAGATGGGCGCCGTCGACGAACTCCGGGCCCACGCGCACGTTGGGGAACACCTCGGCCCCGCAGTTCGGGCAGACGGGCAGGGCGGCCGGGTCGGTCACCCGGCCCGTCTCGCGGTCGTAGGCGGCGAGGACGCGGTCGAGGAACGGTTTCGCCGCCCAGGTCTCCTGGACGCAGGGCACGGTGCACTGCAGGCGGCCGTAGTCGCCCTGGGGTGTGAAGATCCGGTCCGGGGCGAAGCCGTTGCGGGCGAACAGGGCGTCGACGTTCGACGTCATCACCCAGTGTTCGCGCTCCCCGACCAGTGAACGCAGGCGCCGGTAGAGGGGGTTGGGCCCGGAGCCGTAGCGGATGTCGTCGATGTGCACGGCCCAGTAGCCCCACATCATGTCCGGCGGCAGCGGTACGCCCAGCAGATAGCGGGAGCGCAGACCGAGTCCGTACAGCGCCGGGAGGAGCTCCTTGAAGCGGGCGGCGTCGCCGTAGTCGTACCCGGCGGCCGCGCTCAGCCCCGCGCCGGCCGCGACCAGGACCCGGTCGGCCTCGTCGAGCCAGGTGCGGAGTGTCGCGGCGGCGGCCGGGAGGCCGGCGGGTGACGCCATGGGGTCCACGGCGTCGTTCTGGACCGTCATCTGGGGGGATCCTTTCGGGGTTCCCCCTCAACCTAGGGCGGTGAGCCCCTGGGGGCAGGGTCGGATCGGGACCGCTGATGGTCGGAATCCGACAGGCACCACCGACCCCGAGGGTTTCGAGGCGGCGCCCCCCGACCCCGGCGACTTCGAGGCGGCGCCCCCGCCCGTTGACGCGGTCCCCTCACTCGTCTCACTCGTCTCACTCGTTGTGGAGCACCTCCGCGATCGTCAGCCGTGCCGCCCGGCGTGCCGGGATGTACGCGCCCAGGACGGCGATGACGAGGCCCGCCAGGGCGAGACCGGCCAGGGCCGGGGCGTTCCAGACGTCCGTCATGTACGACGGCAGGGTGATGTCCACCGCGTCCGCCATGCGTGGAACGACCAGCCGGTGGCCCGCCATGCCGAGCGGGATGCCGAGGAGCGAGCCGAGGGTGCCGAGCAGGGCCATCGAGGCCACCGTCATCACCGTGACCTGGCGTGGGGTCATGCCGATGGACTTGAGCATGCCCAGATCGCGGCGGCGGTCGCGGGTGTTGAGGACGACGGTGTTGAAGACGCCGAGGGACGCGACGGCGGCGAGCAGGAGGGTGAGCACGGTGGCGGAGCCGATGATGGTCTGGGTGACGGTGTTGGCGCCGGTCGGCGACGGGCTGAGCCCCGGATCGGCGGCTTCGGCGGCCCGGGCGTAGGCGTTCGGGTCGGCGCCGTCGCGGAGCCCGACGTGATAGGCGATGGGATTCTCCCGAGGGGCCACGGACCGCAGGGTCGACCAGTCGACGACCACGACACGGGCGTTGGTCTGCATGAACTCCCCGACGACTACCAGGTTCGCGGTGCGGTCACCCTTCTCCACGCGGATGTGGTCGCCGACGCTCAGGCCGGTCCGGCGCAGGAACGCCGATCCGGCCACGACCTCACCGGTGCCCCGGATCCACCGGCCCTCGGTGAGCACGCTGTCCATCCGGGGCCGGTCGCCCCGGCGGCCTTCGAGCCACAGCTTCTCCGTCGAACCCTCCAGGCGGGCTTCGATGTTGGCCCTGGCGGTGACCTCGCGCGCGTCGGGCAGTGAGCGCAGCAGGGAGTGCAGTTCGAGGTCGTCGTGCACCGGCCTGGTCTCCTTGCCGTCGTGGTATTTCCCGACGTAGACCGTGACCTGGTAGGCGTCGTGGCCCGCGTTGCCGAACCGGTCCATCGTGGTGGCCAGGCCGGTCGCGAACGTCACGGTGGTCACACCGAGGACCACGGCGGCGAGCGTGAGGGCGCTGCGGCCCGGCCGGGCGAACGGCAGGCCGAGCCCCAGACTCACCGAGCGCGGCAGCCGGCTGCCCGCCAGCCGGCGCTGGACGCCGAGGGCCCGTCCGGCGCGCGGCGCGCTGCCCGCGCTGATCGCCCGCGCGGCGGACAGCCGGTGGGCGCGGACCGAGGGGGCGAGCGCGGCGAGGAGGCATACGGCGGGCATGCCGGCCAGGGCTAGCACGTTCACCCAGGGCGCGAGCGCCACACTGTCGTGGAAGACGCCCGCGTCCGGTCCCGTGAACGCGAATTCGAGCAGGGGCCGGGCGGCCAGATTGCCCGCGACGGTCCCGAGCACACAGCCGAGCACCGCCGGGACGGAGATCATCACGAGGTAGACGGCGACCACCTGCCCCGGGGTGAATCCCAGTGCCTTGAGGATGCCGATGTGCCGGAAGCCGGAGATCACCGCGCCGCTGACCACATTGGCGACGATCAGCACGGACACCAGGATGCCGAGGATGCCGAAGGCCAGCAGATAGGGCGCGTACGCCCGCGCCGCACTGCCTATCTGATCCTTGAGCGTGAGGTACGACCGTGAACCGGCCAGCGCGCCCGTCGGCAACTCCTCGGTCACCGTGGTCAGTTGAGCGCGCAGCCGCTTCTCCGACGAGGCGTCCGTGAAGCGGAACAGCATCTGCGTGGCCGTGGGGTCGAGGGCCTCGATCTGCCCGGGGGACACCCAGGCGTCGGCGGTGCGGCTGAGGTCGAAGGCGAAGCCGACGACGGTGAGCGCCGGGCCCGAGGGCACCTGGAGCGTCTTGCCCAGGTCGTCCGCCGTCCAGTCCGACTGCCGGTTGAGGACGACCTCGCCGGGCCCGGTGGCCCAGCGGCCCGCCCACAGGTCCAGCCGGTCCACCGGGCCCCCGGGGCCGGCGCGGCCCACGACGGTCAGTTCGTTGCCGAGGCCGTAGTCCATCGCCTCCCTCGGCAGCTCGACCGAGGCCTGGGCGAAGGGACCGGCGGACGCCGCCACCCCGGACCGCCGTACCGCACGCGTCAGTTCGCCGTCCGTGACCTTCGCGGAGTCGAACGCCGCGACGACATGAGGTCCCCGCTGCTTGCCGAAGGCCTTGTCGAACGGGGAGGAGGCCGCGTCGACCAGGCCGAGCGCCACCACGATCGCCGCCGTCGAGGTCAGCGTGACCAGGCCGATCACCAGCGTCTGGAGTCTGCGCCGCCGTACCGCCGCACGCGCGGCCCGCCACACGGCCCTCACGCGGACGGCTCCAGGGTGTGCTCGCCGGTCACCCGGCCGTCGGCGAACTCGACGAGGCGGCTGGCGCAGCGCCGGGCGAGATGATCGTCGTGGGTCACCAGGATCAGGGTCTGGCCGATCTGGTTGAGGTCGAGCAGCAGGTCCATCACCTGCTCTCCCGACCGGCTGTCCAGGGCACCCGTCGGCTCGTCGGCCAGCAGCAGGGCCGGCCGGTTCATCAACGCCCGTGCCACGGCGACACGTTGGCGTTCACCGCCGCTGAGCACCGCCGGGTAGGCGTTGCGCCGGTCGGCGATACCGAGTTCGTCGAACAGCTCAAGGGCGCGGCGGCGGGCCTGCCGGGCCGGGGAGCCGGTCAACTGGGCGGCCAGCGCCACGTTGTCGAGCGCCGACAGGTCGTCGATGAGGTTGAAGAACTGGAAGATCATGCCGATGCGGCGCCGCCGGTACAGGGCGAGCCCCTTCTCGCTCAGGTCCCCCACGCTCTCCCCGTGCACGACGACCGTGCCGGCCGTCGGACGGTCCAGACCGGCGATCATGTTCAGCAGCGTGGACTTGCCGCAGCCCGATGGCCCCATCACCGCGACCGCCTCCCCGGCCCGGATCTCCAGCGACACCCCGTCCAGTGCCGTCGTCTCGCCGTACTCCTTGCGCACACCGTCGAGCCGTACGACGGCTTCCGCTCCGTCGTACTTGGTTCTGCCGTCCTCGGTTCTTTTGTCCTCAGTGACCATGCACCGGACGCTAGGCGAGGAGCGCGGCCGGGACATCCCTCCCTGGATGGCAGCACGGCCCGCGTCTCATCCCGGGGATGCAGGGGCCCGCATCCCTGGGCCGATGCGGAGCGGTCCACCGGTCTGCGAAGGTGAACCCTATGTGGGAGCGGGGGGTTGACGGAACGACAGCGGCGTTGCCGGTGGCGTGCGCGGTCGCGGCCTGGCTGGCGGTGGCGCTGGTGCGTACGCGACGGCGCTGGCAGCGGGCCGTGGGGGAGCGCGGCTGGTTGCTCGAACGGGAGCGGGAGAGTGCCGCGTCGGCGGCGGTCGCGGCCGAACGCGACCGTATCGCCCGGGAGTTGCACGACATCGTCAGCCACAACGTCAGCCTCATGGTGGTCCAGGCGGGGGCGGCCCGCGAGGTGCTGGGCACCATGCCGGACGAGGCCGCGGCGGCTCTGCTGGCCGTCGAGGACGCGGGGCGCGGCGCGATGACCGACCTACGGCATCTGCTGGGTCTGCTGGCGCCCTCGCAGAACGGCGAGGACGCGGAGGCGGACCCGGAGACAGACACGGAGAGGGACGTGGAGGGGGACGTGGAAGGGGACAGGGCCGGGGGCGGGAACGGGGTGGTCGGGTCCGGCGCGAGCCGACTCGGCGGTGACCCGGGCGAGTCGGCCGAACTGGCGCCCCAACCCGGACTCGACCGGCTGGGCCCGCTCGTCGACCGGATCTCCTTCGCCGGTCTGCCCGTCGAGGTACGGATCTCCGGCGAGCCGCGCCCGCTGCCGCAGGGCATCGACGTGACGGCCTTCCGGATCGTCCAGGAGGCCCTCACCAACGCGCTCCGGCACGGCGACGGCGGCAAGGCCGAGGTCACCGTGCGGTACGCCGACCACGCGCTGCGCGTGGAGGTCCTGAACACCGGCCCCAGCGTGCTGACCGGCGGCGACACCACCCGGCCGCACCCCGCACGCCCCGCCCCGCGCCACCGGGACGGCACCGGGCGCGGGCTGCTGGGGCTGCGCGAACGGGTCGCGGTGTACGGCGGCGACCTGGACGCGCGGCGCCGTCTCGGCGGCGGCTTCCGGGTCCGGGCCCGAATCCCCCTGGACCGGCCGTGACGGCGGCAGACACGGTGCCGGCGCCCCGCGTGCTCGTCGTCGACGACCAGACGCTGATCCGGACCGGGTTCCGGCTGATCCTCACCGCCCGGGGCATCGAGGTCGTGGGCGAGGCCGCCGACGGGGTGGAAGCGGTGGCGATGGCCCGTGAGCTGGAACCCGACGTCGTGCTGATGGACATCCGGATGCCGAACATGGACGGCCTTGAGGCCACCCGCCGCATCCTGGACCGGGCCCCCGGCTGCCGGGTGCTCATGCTCACCACCTTCGACCTCGACCGTTACGTCTACGCGGCCCTGTCGATGGGCGCCAGCGGCTTCCTGCTGAAGGACGTCACACCGCGGCATCTGGCGGCCGCCGTACGGCTGGTCGACACCGGCGACGCCCTGCTGGCCCCCACCATCACCCGGCGGCTGGTGGAACGCTTCGCCACGGAAGCCGCCGACCCGCCCGCCGTGCACACCGACCTCCGGGCCCTGACTCCCCGCGAACTGGAGGTCCTGACCCTTGTCGGCCGCGGCCTGTCCAACACGGAACTCGCCGCCCGGCTCACCCTGAGCGAGGCCACGGTGAAGTCCCATGTGGCCCGCATCTTCTCCAAACTCCAGCTCCGCGACCGCGCCCAGGCCGTCGTGATCGCGTACGAGAAGGGGCTGGTGAGAGCCGGGGACCGCTGAGGCGGCGGGGGGAGCGCCGCGCCGGGGTGGGGGAAGCGCCGGGGCGGGGAGGGGGAAGCGCCGCGCCGGGGCCGGGCGATCGCGGTCGGGAACGAAGATCGGGTCAGAATCGTTCACGTGCCGCACCCCTACTGAAGGAGCAAGCCCGTGTCCGCCAGACCGACGGAGTCCCCGGCGACGGACTTCCAAGCGACGGTCTTTTCGGCGATGGACTTCCAAGCGACGGTCTTCCCGGCGACGGTCTTCCCGGGGCGCGGCCTATGAGCGCCGCGACCGCCGTGCTCGGGCTGCTGGCCGTCCTCGTCCTGACCGCCGGTACGGGCTATTTCGTCGCCCAGGAGTTCGCGTACGTCTCCGCCGACCGGCTCGCCCTCGCCCGGGAGGCGGCGGCGGGCGACCGGCGGGCGGCCCGTGCCCTGACCGTGCTGGAGCGGCTGTCGTTCATGCTGTCCGGCGCCCAGCTGGGCATCACCGTCCTCGGCTCGATCCACGCCCGCGACGCCCTGGTCGCCCGGTCGAGAGGACGCGCGGTCACGGCTCGCGCCCTCGCCCGGCCGGTGCCGCGCCTGCCGGACGACGCGACCGTGGCCGACGCCATCGACGTCCTGCGCCGGCACCGCGCCACCCTTGCCGTCGTCCACGACGACACGGGCCGCCTCACCGGCCTGATCAGCCTGGACGACCTGCTGGCCCGCTATCTGCGACCGAGGGCGACCTGAATGGCCCCGAGCAGGGGAGACCCGCCGCTGTCTCAGTCGGCCGGTGGCCGCCAGGTGGCCTGGACCAGGGCGCGTTCGGTGCCGGCCAGATAGACCGCGGTGGCGAGCCAGGCGCGGGCGTAGCGGTCCGGGTCGGGGTCGGTGATGCGGCCGAAGACATCGCGGGAGCGGCGGTCGGCCTCGGCGGTGAGGGCGGTCGACAGGTCGGCCGCCGCACGGAACCCGCTGCGCCGCAGGGCCGCGCCGCCGCCGTGCCGGTCGCCGTCGCGGGCCGGCTCGGCGACCGCGCGGCGGCCTCCGGAGACGGCGACCTCGACGAGCCGGCGCAGCCGCCACAACGGGGCCTCGGCGAGCGGGTCCGCCGGGGCGCCGACCAGGCCGTCCACGGAAAGCAGACCGTTCACGGTGGACAGGGCGTCCGGTGGTGGGAAGTGGGCGCCCTGGAGACGGTCGTAGCCCAGATCGGCGTGGCCCTGCCAGTCGTCCGGCAGCCGCAGGGTCGCGTCCGTGTCCGGGGCCGGGCCGATCGCCAGGGGGCGGAGCGTGGCGGCACGGTCGGGTTCGAGCCGGCCGAGCACCCGCACCCGCAGGCCGGGCCGGGCGGCGAGCTGACGGAAGTTGGCGGTGTGGGCGAGGTCCGGGTGGCCGTTGGCCGGTGTCAGCCGGACGAGGAGGCCGTCGGCGGATGAATCGGTGGAGTTCGACACTTCGCGGGCGAGCAGCTGGTCGCCCGCCGCGCCGACGATGACCAGGTCGCAGCCGATCAGCCTGCGCGCCGCCTGTTCGGCCTGTTCCGGGTCGGCACCGGGGCTGCCCGTGAGCCGTTCGGCGACCGCCTCCGCCAAGGGGCGGGCGAAGAGGGCGGCGAGCGGTCCCGACGTCCAGGGCAGACCGGCGAGCGGAGTGGCCCGCACGCCCTTGCCGGAGCCCAGGCGGCCGTCCGGGGAGAGCGTGGCACCGGAGATCAGCAGTCCGCCACGGGAGAGCTGGGCGTGATTCAGGATGCCCGAGCCGAGGGCGACGGTGGCCGTGGCGGCACCCCGGGCACGGGCCGGGCCGCCCGGCTTGACGTCGGCGATGGAGAACCAGCGTCCGTCGTCGGAGACGAGATGGGTGACGACACCGCCGTAGCCGGTGGCCGAGATCACCGGCTCCCGGCACACGCCGTGCACCCGCAGAGCGCCGCCCGGCCGGTAGGCGCGGCGGGCCGTGCCGACGAGGGCGGGATCCGGGTTCGCCGCCGCCAACAGGCCGGTGGTGAGCAGCAGTTCGCGTACGTTCGCGACCAGGTCGGCGAGCCGGTGGCCGTCGTGCCGGGCGCGGGCGCCGCGCAGTCCCCGTACGACCCGCAGGGCGGCCGCCTCGGCGCGGTGCAGCCCGGCGAGCCGGGCGGTGTGCGCGGCCCGCAACAACTCCGCCTGCGGCACCGCGCCCGCCGCGGGGACCCCGGCGGCGAGCACGGCCGCGGTGGCCGCCCAGAGGCCGGCCGCGGCGGAGATCTGGGCGGGGGTGGGGGGTTTGGCTTCAGAGGTGTCGGGCGTATCAGTGGTGCTGGGGCGTCCTAGGGTGGCGGGCCGGCTTGTGCCTTCGGTGGGTACGGCGGGTTTGGCGGACTCAACAGGGGTGTCGGTTGACGGGGCCTCATCTCGGCCTCCGGGGAGGCCCGTTGCCGCGCCGGGCTGTTCGACATCCGGCTCCGCGACGGCCGTCGCGTCGGCAGCGGGTTCGGCATCGGCGGAGGCGTCCGTGTCGGCGTCGGCGTCGGCCACCGGGCAGGCGCTCAGGACGGCGGCGCGGTGCAGACAGCGGGGTGCGAGCAGGCAGCTGCACACCGCCCGCTCGGCGTCGGTCACCGCGCCCGACGGTCCGGGGGTGAGCGTGACCTCGGCGTCCTCGCCGCACAGGACGCGCAGGGCACCGCCGTCGACCGTGACGGGGACGGCCGCGTACGTCTCGATCGCGGCGTCCAGTTTCTTGCGCAGCCGGGAGGTCAGGCTCTCGACGGCGGCGGCGACCACATCGGGTGCCGCCGGGGGCAGTTCGGCGTTCATCGGGTCTCTCCGCGGAGGCGGTCGCCCACCCAGCGGGCGAGGGCGAGGGGACTGAGGGCGGCGACCGGCATACCGGCCGCGACGAGTTGCCGGGCGACGGGTACCGAGTAGCGCGGGGTGCCGGTGTCGTCCAGGGCGGCGCAGCCCATCAGATGCACCCCGGAACTCGCGAGGGCCCGTACCTCGCCCAGCAGTCCGCCCAGCGGGTAGCCCTCCTCGAAGTCGCTCACCACCACCACGAGGGTCCGGCTGGGCACGGTCACCAGGGAACGGGCGTGCGCGAGCCCCGCCGCGATGTGGGTGCCGCCGCCGACCCGTACCTCAAGAAGCAGCGACAGCGGGTCGTCCACACGGTCCGTCAGGTCGATCACCTCGGTCGAGAACGTGAGGAAGTGCGTCGACAGCGTGGGCACCCCGCCCAGGACCGCCGCCGTCAGCGCCGACCAGATGACGGACGCCTCCATCGACCCGGACACATCGACGACGAGGACCAGCCGCCAGTCCGCCTCCTTGCGGGAACGGGTGCTGAACACCGGCCGCTCCGGTACGACCACGGTCCGGCCGTCCGCCGTCCGGCGGGTGTGGGCGAGGTTGGCCCGCAGGGTGCGGGGCAGGTCGAGCCGGCCACCGGGGCGGCGGGTCGGGCGCGGGGTCGCCAGACCCGTGAGCGCGGGGCGCATCCGGGTGGCGAGCTCCTTGGACAGCTCGTCGACCAGACGCCGTACCAGCGGGCGCAGCTTGGCCAGTTGCTGCTCGGGCATCCCTCCGGCGAGGGACAGCACGGAGGTCAGCAGGTCGACCGACGGGCGGACGGCCTTGGGGTCCAGCTCGGCCAGTACGTCCGTACGGCCCTGGTCGGCCGCCCGTGCCAGCACCTCCTCGCGGACCTCCGCGCCGAACAGGGCGTCCAACTCCTCGGCCCACTCCCGGGCCGTCGGGAACGACGCGTCTTGACCGCCGCCCTGACGCGGGCCGCCCTCCCGGCCGAGATCCGAGGAGCCCTCGCCCCGGCCGGTGCCGTACAGCTCGTCCAGCGCGTGCGCGTAACGACGGGCGCCCTGCGGCAGCCTCTCGCTCTGCCGGCCGAGGAGCAGCCGCCAGCGGTCGGCGGGGGTGAGGTGGAGGAGGGAACGGGGTGCGGGGGACGGCGCGGGGGTGGGGACGTCTTCGGTGCTCCCGGTGCTCCCGGTGCTCCCGGTGCTCCCGGTGCTCCCGGTGCTCCCGGTGTTGTTGGTGGTGTCGGTGGTCGGGGGGCTGACGGGGCTTTCCGGTTCGGCCGAGGTGGTGAGGGCCTGCGTGGGGGTGGGGTCGGTGTTCTCGGACGGCTCCGCCGTGTCCGTGCCGGTCGGCAGCCGCAGGGCGTTGACCGCCGCCAGGCCCGCCGTGTCCGCCGCCGTCCACAGGGCGAGGAGTGTCGGCGAGGCGCTGAGGGACAGGTCGAGGCGGTCGCCGAGGCGCTCGGTCACGGTGTCGAGGAGACGGTCGCGGCCGGCCGGGGTGAGGGTGTCGAAGCCGCCGCGGAGGGCGGGCAGCCGGTCCAGGAACCCCTGGTCCGTGAGCGTGTCGACGCGGTCGAGCAGCGGGTCCAGCGCGGTCGGCGCGGACTGGAGGAGCGGGGCCGCGCCGCTGAGCAGGCCGGTGAGACGGCGGGCCAGTCCGAGGCGGCTGTCGGGGCCGGTGGCCGTGTCGATCCAGCCTGCGGCACGCGCCCCGAGGGTGTCGGCGTCGTCGAGGTCGAGCAGGACCCGGGCGGCCAGGGCGGCACCCTGGATCAGCGGGGAGCCGGTGCGGGCGAGGGTGCCCAAGGCGTCGTCCATGCGCAGACCGAGGCGGTGTTCACCGGCCCGCGAGGCGAGCGCGACGAGCGCGGCGGCGTCCTCCGGCTGATCGCTGCCCGCGAGGCCGGGCAGCGCGCGGACGGCCGCCTCCAGGAGGTCGACGGCCAGCTCGGCGGCCGACAGCCTGCCCTCGGGCGTGGTGCCGGGCAGATGACCCCGGCGCAGCGCCTCCAACAGGTCGAGGGCTTCGAGGAGTTCGGGGAGCGTGGCCGCCGCAGGGAGCACGACGGCGGCGTCGGCCAGCCGGTCGGCGACCAGCGCGGGCAGGTCGCAGCGGGCCGCCGCCCGGAGCCCGGCGAGGACCAGGGCACAGGTCGGCCCGCCGTCCGCCGACTCCCTACGGAAGTCCTCCCGCAGGGTGCCCTCGGCGGCCAGGGCCGCTGTCACACCCCGTATCCCGGCCAGATCGAGCCGTACGGGAACCGCCGGCGTCCACGACAGCCGCCACCGGGTGGTGAGCGCCGTACCGTCGCCCGTGCCGGCCACCTCCACGGCCTCGCCGTAGCCCGCGCCGCACACCGCGAGGCGCTGGAGCAGGGTCTCGCGGCGGCCGTCGAGGGCGGAGCGGAGCGGGTCGAGCCGGAGCTCGCGCGGGGCGGGGTCGTCCGGGCCGGGCAGCCGCAGCGCGGCCAGCTCCGCCTCCACGGACGGGCCGAGCCCCGAACGGGGTGTACCCGGCGCGATCCGGCCCCGGTCGGTGCCGACCAGGACCACTTCGAGGGCCCGCGCGAGGGCCCGGCCACGGCCGAGCGGCTCGCCCTGGCCCATCACGGTCGTCAGCGCCTCCAGCACCTCGCCCCGGCCGGGGGCCACCAGCCCCCGGAGACTGGCCAGGTCGCCCGCCATCCGCAGGGTCTCGGTGGCCTCGCCCGTGCCCGCGGTGTGCCCGGCCGCGCGCAGCTCCCGGCACACATCGGTGATCGCTCGCGCGGCGGCGGCGTGCAGCAGTCCGGGGTCGCCCCCGGCCGTGAACACCGCCTGCTGCCAGCGTGGGTCCCGGATGCCCGCCGGATACCCGGAACGCGAGTCCAGCAGATCGAAGGCGTACGGGACGAGTGAGGTGACGACGGGCGGGTGCTCCCTGACGAGACCCGCTCCCCGAGTCCCGGACGCGGTTCCGGACGCGGTGCCGCCCGCACGCGGCCCCGGCACCGTGCCGGCCGCGCCGGACGACTCCGTGTCGTCCGAACCGCCCGCCCCGGCTGGATCGGTGTCCACGCCGGTCACGTCCGTCAGCGCCGGGGCGTGGAACGCGCCGATCACGGCCGCGATCCGGCGTCCGCCTTCCGCCGCGCGGGCGATCGTGGCCCGCATGTGAGCCTCACGGGCCAGGTCCACCGACGGCACACCGCCCGCCGACTCGGCGTCGCGCCGCAACGCCCACCCCACACCGAGCGCCGCCCGGCGGATCGCCTCTGGCGCGCAGCCGGGAGCGAGCACTTCCACGCACCGGTCCCAGAGATCGTCCCCGTCACGACCGGTCCCGGCGGCCGTGAGCGCCGCGGCGAAGGCGGTGGGCGCGGCGACGGCGGTGCCTTCGGCGACCGCGCTCCGCGTCTCGACGGCCGGGATGGAGCCGCCGCCCGCCGCCGCGCGGTCGGTCGCGGCTCCCGGACGATCCGGGTCCGATGCCGCATGGCCCGCGTCTGACGACGCATGGCCCGGGTCCGATGACGCACGGCCCGCGTCCGACGACGTACGGCCTCCGTCCCGCTCCACCTCGCCCGGGCCCGTCCTCGGGTCATCCGTACCCGGGCCCGTGCCCGGGCCATCCGCACCCGGGCCCGTCCTCGGGTCCCCCGCGTCCGGCTCCGAGCGGTTCGCCCCCGGCCTGCCCGCGCCGAACTCCTCCCGGCCCAGGGTCCACGCCAGATCCGACATCGGCAGATCGCAGCACACCACCTCCACGCCCCGCTCCCGGGCCCAGCGGAGGGCGGCGAGTTCGGGAGAGAAGTCGGCGAACGGGTAGAAGCCGAGCCGGCCGCCCTCGCTCGCGCCGGCCAGGGCGACCGGGGCGAGGGTGCCCGGGGCGGCGAGATGGGGCAGCCAGGGCTGGAAGTCGGCCGGCAGCTCCACGCAGACCACCTCGGCGCCGGAGGCGTCCAGCAGCCCGGGTACGGCGGCGGCGAGGGCCGGGCTGTGATGCCGTACCCCCAGCAGGTACGGCGCGGCGGAGTCGGCGAGGGCCGTGACGGCCGCCCGTGGGTCCTGAGTGGTCGTCACCGAAGGTTCTCCCGCAGGTCCCAGAGGCGGCGCCACATCGCGGAACCGTCCTCGGCGCGACGGCGCACCGGACCGTCCCAGTAGCCGAGCAGCCGGGCGTGGTCGGCCGGGTCGTCCTTGCGGACCACGCCGAGGAGATGGCCGGGGACGAGGTCGAGGGCGTCGCCCCCGGGCAGGTACGCGGCGGCCACCCCGAGCGAGGCCGCGACCTGCACGGCCTCGGCGGTGGACATCACCGTGCCCGGTCGTTCCACGTCCCAGCCCTCGGCGGAGCGGCCTTCGCGCAGATCGCGGAAGACGGTGACCAGCACGTCGAGCACCGCGTCGTCCACGCCGAAGGCCGCGCCCGCCCGCTGGACGGCCGCCTCCGCCTGCCGCCGGACGAGGGCCGTCTCGGCGTCGACGTCCGCGATCGGGTGCACGGTCTCGAAGTTGAAGCGGCGCTTGAGCGCGGCCGACATCTCCGAGACACCCCGGTCGCGCAGGTTGGCCGTGGCGATGACGGTGAACCCGGGCGCGGCCGGGACCTGGGCGTCGTCCGTGCCGGACAGCTCGGGCACACTGACCCGGCGGTCGGACAGGATCGACACCAGGGCGTCCTGCACCTCGGGCAGACAGCGGGTGATCTCCTCGACCCGCGCCACCCGGCCGGAGCGCATGGCGCCGAGCACCGGCGAGTCGACCAGCGCCTGCGGGGTCGGTCCCTGGGCGAGCAGCAGCGCGTAGTTCCAGCCGTAGCGGAACGCGTCCTCGGTGGTGCCGGCGGTGCCCTGCACGGTGAGCGCGCTGGTGCCGCACACGGCGGCCGACAGCAGCTCGGAGAGCATCGACTTGGCGGTACCGGGCTCGCCGACGAGCAGCAGCCCGCGCTCCCCGGCGAGGGTGACCACGCACCGCTCCACCAGGGCGCGTTCACCGACGAACTTGGGCGCGATCACCAGCTTGTCGGGCAGCGTCTCGTGCGGCTTGGGCAGCTTCAGGGTCTCGCCGCCGCTGCCGCAGACGAAGGTGACCACGGCACGCGGGGTCAGGCGCCAGCCGGGCGGGCGCGGGCCCTCGTCATGGGCGGCGAGGAAGGCGAGTTCGGTGGCGTGGCGCTCCTCCGCGGGCAGGGTCTGCCGGGCCGGAAGGGCCGCCGCCGTGTCGGTCGGGGTCATGAATGTCCTTGCTCAGTAGGTCTGTTGCTCTGGTGGCCTGGTGGCTTGTTGGTCGATCGGTCGATCGGTCGATCGACCCATCGCGGGGACGGGGCCGAGGGCGCCCAGTGGTCGGGCGCCCTGGCCTCCTCAGCGGCGGCGGCCCCGCCGTACCTTCAGCTCCTCGAACCGGGGCGCGTCACCGTCCTGGACGCGCTGCCAGGCCCTGCGGTACAGCTCGGCGGCCGGTTCGGTCGGCACGATCACGCCGAACGTCGCGTGCTCGTCGCTCATCAGCTCGCCGAAGAACGGCAGCTTCCACCGCTCCAGCGGCAGCCGTGGCGCCTTGGGGTCGACCCAGCCGCCGGGCAGGAACAGCGAGCGCCCGGCCCTGGTCCGGCTGGCCTCCACCACCAGCTCGCCGGCGGCCAGTTCGGCACGGGCGGCCTTGAGCCGGGCCGGCTTCCACCCGGTCCAGCGGGCCGTCATACGGTCGGTCGGGTCGGGCATGGCGAGCAGCATCAGATAGAGCGTGGCGGCGTCCTCGCCGATGCCGTACTCCTTGGCCACCTCCGCCACCAGCTCGGGCACGGAACGGCCGGGGTCCTGCGGCCACCAGGTGCCGTCCTTGTCGCGCTCCCCGGCGAGCGGGTCGCCCGGGTCGGCGAGGAGAGCCGCGTACGGGGCGGAGCGGGCCAGGCGCAGTGCCACCTCGGCGGCGTAGGGCCGCTGGTCGTCGACGCGCAGCGCGGGCAGATACGGGTCCTGGCCGGCCTCGTCGAGCAGCGCGACCCGGATGCCCGGCGCCGGCTGGTCGTCGTGGGTGGCCAGGATGACGGCGCCGTACCGCTCGAAGCCCGCGCCGACCTCGGTCGGGGCGCCCGCGGTCTTCCGGAACGCGGGGAGACCGATGTACCGCCCGAGGTCCAGCACCAGCCCCGGGTGGGCCAGCCGTTCGCGTACGGCGGTGAGCGCGGCGGGCAGCGCGGCCCGCAGCGGGTCGCCGGCGGGCAGCCGATGGGCGAGCCAGGCGGCGAGGCCGACCGAGCCGACCAGTGTGTCCGCCGTGAAGCCGACCGCTTCGTCCCCGACGGGCTTGACCCGGTCGCCGTCGACCGCCCACTCCAGGTCCCGGGTGAGCCGGGGCTCGTCGGCCGGGTGCAGCAGCGCGGGCAGGGCGCTCCGCAGCTCCCACGACGAGTGCTTGACCGCACGGGTCGCGTCGGCGAGCAGTTCCTCGGGGATGGCCCGTCGCTTGCCCACCTCGCTGTTCCAGACCTCCGCCGCGGCGGCCACGTCGGGCCCCTCGGTCCACAGCCGGGCGGGGTCGGCGGGCAGCAGCGCGGCCACCACCGCGGCGCGGATCTCGCCGTCGACGCCGCGCAGTTCGTCCTTGGCGACGGCCGCCGGCGCGAGCTTCACCCCGATGGCGTCGCGTGCCTCCGTGGTCAGGAACGAGCGCTCGTAGGTGTCGACCTGCGGCAGTCCGGCCACGATCAGCCGGGCCATCGTCCCGGTGACCCCCGTGAGCCGGGCGAACTCCTCGGCGGCCTCCGGGAACCAGGGCGCCGGTCCCCGGGCGGTCAGCTCCGCGAGGAACGCGCCGAGCCGGGTCGTCGACCCCTCGTCGGCCAACGGGGAGGACGCGTCGAGCCGGTAGCCCTCCGGTGTGTCGAACCGGCCCGCCGGGTCGTGGAAGAACCCGGTGAAGGTGCTGCCGTCGTCGTTCAGGGAGCCGCGTTCCACGATCGCGAGGAACGCGCCGCCGCCCAGCGGCAGCAGCCCGGTCCACGAGCCCTCCCGCCACTCGCCGGACGGAGTCCGCAGCCGGGGGGCCGCCACGTGCAGGACCACCTTGCGCCACCGCGTGGTCGTCGTGCCGCCCGCCAGCCCCAGCTCGACCAACCGGCCGAGGAGGGTGCGCAGCGCCTCGCGATGCTCCTCCGCGGTGGTGCCGGCCGCCGCCCGGAACGCCAGGGCGGTCGCGCGGTCGATCAGCGTGGTCAGCTCCGGTTCGCCGGTCGGCAGCGCGGGCCCGTCGAGGTGGAGGCACCCGGTCGGCCCCTCCGGTACGGCGGCGGTGCCGGACGCGAGCCCGGTGGCCCTGGACAGGGTGCGCAGGGCGCGGAAGACGGTGTCGGACTCGTCGTCGCGGTTCCACCAGTAGCGCCGTCCCACGCCGAAGCCGCTCATCGCGTCCTGGAGGACGGTGTCGGCGGGTCCGGCGGGCCCCTCCATCTCCTCGACGTCCCCGTCGAGCGCCCGGGTGAGCCGGGCGGCCGCCGCGTCGAGGACGGCCTGCTGGCCGGCGGCGTGGCGCACGACCCCGGCGATGCCCGCGACGAGCGCGTCGTGCGTGACCGGCAGGAGGGCGCGGATGGCGTCGGCCAGCGCCTTCCCGTCGCCCTGCCCGCCGCCCTTCCCGTCGCCCTTTCCGTCGCCCTGTCCGTCGTCCTTCGCGGCGGCCGTCAGCAGGGCCGCCGACGTCTCCCTGTCGATGTTCCGCAGCGCGGCGGAGCCCTCCGGGTCGCGGGCGGTCATGCACTCCCAGAACTGCACCGGCGGCAGCAGCAGCGTGCCCTCGCCGTAGACGCCCGGGGTCCGGTCCGTCTTCGCGACGGAGGTGACGACGCCGTCGGTGTCGACGATCTCCATCTGCCAGCCGTTGCGGACGACGGCACGGGCCCGGTCGTCGCCCGGGAACACGACGAGCGCGGACGGCCGGCCCCGGCCGGCGGGCAGGGTGACGGTGTGCCCGGCGAGGTCCTGGGTGCGCAAGGAGCCGTCGGGCAGCTTGATCGTGCGGATGCCGACGACGCCGTCCACGGGCGCGGAGGCCGGCGCGTGGTGGACGGTCGGCGAGGGGCCGAGCCAGCCGCTGTCGAAGGTGCTGCCCTCGGGGGCGTCGCGCAGCGCGTCGGCCAGGAAGGCGGGCATGCTCGCCCGCCCGCGCTGGTTCGTCGCCGGGTCGTACTCGTACCAGCTGTGCGTGTCCCGCTCGCCCTCCGCGTGCCACACCCAGTACGAGGCGCCGTCGAAGATCAGCCACCGCTCCTCGGGGAGGGTGGTGTCCCCGACATGCAGGACGCCCGCGCCGGTGGTGCGGCCGCCGCCCGGCAGGGGCAGGGTCAGCTTCAGGTCGGCCTTGTACCAGTCCATCTCCGTGCCCCGGGTGCCGCCCGGGCCCTGCATGGACCGGGGCTGGTCGGCGCGGGTGTGCCAGTAGCCGCGCAGGCCGTCGTCGCGGGAGCGCCAGTAGACGAGGAGTTCGCCGTCCACGTGGTGGAAGCCCGGGTCGCCCCACTTGTCGTTCGCCGGGATGCGCAGGTCGTGGGTGAGGAGGGTGCCCTCCGCGCCGATCACCCGGGCCTGGGCGGCGCCCGCCACGACGAGGTGCGGCCAGGCGTCGGCGACGACGATGTCCTCGACGTCGTCCTTCGGGACGAGGGTGGCGGTCGCGTCCTCCCAGGCGGGCCAGCCCAGTTCGTCGAAGAGCCCGGCGCGCAGCGTGCGCGACAGCACCGGCGCCAGGTCGGTGGCGACGGCCGCGCGGACCTCGTCCTCGGCGAGCGCCAGCGCCTCGGCGGGCAGCCACCTCAGCCGGCCGAGCGCCTCGGGCAGCTGCGGCAGACCCACGGCGGCGAACCGCCGGACGACCCCACGCACCCACTCCGCCAGCAGCGGGCGCCCGCCCGGCGAGGCGGCCAGCACACGGATCGCGCGCCGCCCGGAGTCGTCGTTGCCGAACCGGTCCGCGCCCCGCCGGAAGGCCTCGTGGAAACGGGAGTCGGCGGACAGCGACAGCAGTTCACGCCGCCCGTCACCGGCGGCCCACTGCTCCAGCGGCAGCGACCCGTCCTTCGGCGGGGCGGCCACGGGCACGTCCAGGGACAGCAGCAGGTCCATCAGATCGACATCATGCGTGACCTTCAACTCCCGTCCGGCGGAGGTAAGTTCGGTACGCAGCCGGTCCACCGCCCGTTCCACCAGCGGATACAGCTCCGGCATCCGGGTGGAGCCGCGCCAGGACCGCGCCCGCTCGCGGAACGCGAGGAACCGCTCCAGCCAGCCCGCCGTACCGTCGTGCGGACGCTGCTCCGCGGGCAGCGAGCCGTCCCACAGCCCGGCCGTGGCGCCGGAGGCCTCCAGCATGTCCAGCCACATCAGGGGCATCTCGTCGTCGTGTGACGAGGGGAGCGTGTCCAGCAGTGCGCCGCGCACCTTCGGCTCGCGCGCCGCCAGCGCCGCCAGCGCCGCACGGTGGCCCTTCCACCAGCCCGCAGCCGCACGCAGCGTGGACGGCAGGACCAGCAGCTCGGCCAGATAGTCCTGCTCGGTGAGGTCCGCGTCCCGGCCGGCGGCGCGGGCCAGCCTGCGCAGGTCGTTCGCCATCTGCGCCGACGGCGGCAGACCGCCCGCCGTACGGCGCAGGCACAGCTTGGTGAAGCGCCGCAGCGCCTCCTCGGCCGGCACCCGTGCGGCCAGTTCCTTCGCGTACGCCGACAGCACCTTCACCGGAAGCGCGCCGGCCAGCGCGAACTCCAGGAACACGGCGTCGAGCCGCTCCTCCTCGACGACCAGCCCGTGCTCCGCCTCGGCCTTGCGGGCGCGGGTGAACAACTGGGCCGCGTACGTGGCGTTCTCCTCCGCGAGGAACACCCGTCCGGCCTGCTCGTAGAAGGTCGGCAGGAAGTGCGGCACCGACGCCGCCAGGCGCGCGCCCAGCTCCAGATAGGCGTCCAGGGCCGCCTTCGGCTTGGACTTCGCCTGCCGGGCCGCCCGCTCCAGGTCCGGCACGACGCCCAGCGCGTGGTGACCGTCCGCCGGGTGGTGCACCAGCACCCACTCGGGGAAGCCCAGCGACTGCCGCAGCCCCAGCCCCACCACCGCCGGCTCCGCATCCTGCTCCAGCCCCAGGAACCCGGCGGCCAGATCCTCCGCCGCGCCCAGCTCCCCGGCGACCAGCCGCACCACCACCCGGTCGTCCAGGCCCGGATGACGGTACGTCCGCGCCGTCAGCGGCACCGCCCGCTCCCCGGCCCCCTCGGTGTCCGGCGGCAACACCGCGCCCGCCGCCAGCAGTTCCCCGTACGACACCTCTGCCGCCCCGCTCGACACCCCAGTCCCCCCGCTCATGCGTCCTTGCCCTCCTCGATCACACGCCCGGCGTACAGCGCCGCGGCCATCCGCATCCCCTCCGACCAGGCCACCGGGCCCACCTGGCTCAGCGGCAGGGCATGGCCGTCCTGGTCCTGCCAGGTGAGGCTGCCGGTCTCCACCTCGTCGTCCCAGTACGGCTCCCCGATCCACACCGAGGCCTCGACGGTGCGCTCGCCGTCCCGGACCCGGGCGGTGGCGTACCCGCCGGAGACGCGGTACCCCAGTGAGGTGGCGCGCGCGGCGAGGGCGAAGCGGGAGCGGAACCGGCCCCCGGTGAAGTCCCGCACCTGGGTGGCCTTGGCGGCGAGATCGTCCGGCCGCCGCCAGGTCCCCCGGTGTATCTGCTCGACACGCTGGACGATGCCCAGCTCCGCCGCGAACTCCCGGATGTCGTCGAGGTCCGGCAGCAGCACCGGGTGCGGCAGCGTCACCGTGCGCGGGGAGAGGCGGACCGTCTCACCGTCCAGGTTCACCACCCGCAGCTCGCCCGAGTCGGTGGCGCCGCGCAGGAAACCGACCTCGTCCGGGTCGTCGCCGACCACCGCGAGGTCGCGCAGCGCGGCCTGCCACGCCTCGTCCGGCCACACCCGGGCCAGCAGACCGGTGGGTACGGGCAGTGACGACACCATCCAGGCGTCCACCTGTGTGACGCACGCCGCCGCGTGCCGATCCAGCCATTCGGCGAACCGGCGCAGCCGGTCCACCTCCGGGTGGTCCTTCAGCGCCTTCGGCAGTGACTTCAACTGCCGTCCCGCCGCCCGGCCCGAGGTGGCTCGCGCCGCCACCCGCCCCTCCACAAGGGCGACTTCATACCCGTCACCCGCCGACAGCCAACCCACGAACCCCAGCCCTCCGCGTCGGTTCCACAAGAAGAAAGCACAGTTCAGCCGGGGAATCCCGGCCCAAGTGCGACCATGTGCGGAACGCTAGCGGCAGCCACTGACAATCGGTCCGGGGCGCCTCCCGACAAGCCTTCCTCGACGCGCCGGGAACCCCGACGACGAACAGGCAGGGCGAGACGATCCCTCCGGCGTCCGGCAAGCCAATCGAAGCGGGCACGCCGACGCATCCGTATACCTACGTAACCGAAGTACGTACTACCGGCCAGTCAACGAACCGGCGCCGTACGGCCGATGTGCTCACCCTCCGCAGCGACGCGCGGCGCACCGGAGGACCGGAGGACCGGACGGGGCGAAAGGGGAAGGGCGGGGCCGGAAACCGGCGGTTGGCCGAGAACGCGCGTACCGCGCGGCGGCCGGAGCATGGTCCGCTGGGTGCGATACGCGCCAATGCCGCCCCGCCGGCATCACGGGACAACCGGGCAACACCGATCCCCTCCTCACCCCCCGTCACACACCCGTTACCGTGCGGCGATACGAGTGTCCGTGGAGAGGCCACGGATCCGCCACGCCTCCCTCACGTGACGCACACTTCCGGCCGGGCCGCGCCCGCGCCGTGTCCGTCGGGGCAGACGGTGTGCTCGCCGGATGCCTAGCCTCCCGGCCCATGCGATCACCACTGATGAGACGCTTCGGCCTCGGTGCCGTCCTGGCCCTCGCCCTCGCCGTGTTCGGCATGGCGCCCGGCGCGAGCGCGGCCGCCGCGGCACCCGCGGAGCTGACGTTCACCACCGGCAGTGCCACCACCACGCCGGGCGGCACGGTCGACCTGTCGATGACGATCACGAACAACCACACCTACGACGTCTGGTTCATCTACCAGACCATCGAGCCCACCTGGCTGACCAACCAGCGCCCCGACCTGAAGTACTCCTTCACCGGCTGCAGTCTCGCCACGGCCGCCGGCGCCACCCCCTGCTCCGGGACCGGCCCCGCCAACCTCGGCACCAACTACGGCGCCACCGTCCCGCCCGGTCAGAGCCGTACGGTCACGCTGACGCTCCAGGTCGCCGCCGACTCCGGCTGCAACGGGAACATCGGCTTCTACTCGTACTTCTACGCGGAGTTCAGCGACCGCACGAACGTCAGCGGCGGCCCGGTGTACACCCCCGAGACCCGGGTGCTCTGCGCCTGACGATCCGTCGAGGGTGTGGGCGGCTGTGACGGGAGTGACCTGAAATGATCTGCGATCGGGCTTCCGTCATGGTCTGGACCACTGGCGAACGATCCGGCGGACCCGAGCGGCCCGCCGGTGCGCCCCGCAGGGCCCGGACCAGCGCGCCGGGCCCTCGCGGTCGTCGCGCGCCAGGTGCACGGGCGGATGAGAAAACGTTCAATTCGGTTCTAGGTTCGCCCAGTTGGACACCTGCGCTTTTCCGTCATGTTTCGCGGCATGACCACGAAAGCCACACACAGACACCACTATGTGACGCGACGGATGCGTCGACGACTGGGTTCTGAGGGGGACGCCGGCGTCACGCAAGGGGGTGCGTCCGCTCCAGGAGAGGCGTGCTCACCCCTGCCCGGGGAGGGGACTTCACCGCATGAAGCGGACCTTACGCACCACCGTGCTCACGGTGGGCGTGCTCATCGCCGCACTCGGCCTGCCGACCGGTCCGGCCCAGGCCGACGACACCACGCCCCGTGTCGACCTGCGGATCCTGGTGGTGAGCGACGGCGGCCCGTCCACCGACGCGATCGCCGCCGAACTCACCGCCGCCGGCACTCCGTACACCGAGATCGACCTGACCAGCTCCGACCGGACCGTGATCGACGCCGGGTTCCTCGCGGACACCGTCGACGGCCGGCCCCGCGCCAGGTTCCAGGCCGTCGTCCTGCCCAACGACAACCCGTTCCCGGCCGGTTCCACCGAGATGGCGGCCCTCGCGGCGTACGAGCGGACGTACGCGATCCCCCAGGTCGACGCCTACACCTACGCGCGTCCAGAAGCCGGTTTGCAGTACCCGGTCCACGGCGGCTACTCCGGCAGCCTAGACGGCGCCGAGGCCCAGGTGACCGACGCCGGCAGGGCGGGCGCCTTCGGCTACCTCGACGGGGCGGTGCCCTTCGAGGACAACGACCCCGCCGTCGGCGAGAGTTACGCCTACCTGTCGAGACCGGTGGCGGGTGCCGACTTCACGTCCTACGTCGACGCGGCGATCCCCGGCCAGTCGACGCGCGGCACCCTCGTGGGCGAGTACCGGCACGACGGGCGGCGCGAACTCGTGGTCACCTTCGTCTACAACCAGTACCAGCAGCAGTTCCGGCTGCTGGCCCGCGGCATCGTGGAGTGGATGACCGGCGGGGTGCACCTGGGCGCCTCGCGGAACTACTTCGCCGTGCACGTGGACGACGTGTTCGCCGCCGACGACCGCTGGAACACCGAGCTGAACTGCACGCCCGGCGACGTCGACTGCGCCGACCCGAACGTCGAGCCCGACCCCATCCGTATGACACCCGACGACGTCGGCCACGCCACCGCCTGGCAGGCCGACAAGGGCTTCACCCTCGACCTCGCGTACAACGGCGCCGGCAGCGTCGACCACCGCGAGGACAACAACGGCGACGACGCGCTCACCGACAGGTTCATCGCGGACCGGAATCGGTTCCGCTGGATCAACCACACCTACTCGCACCCTTTCCTCGGCTGCGTCCAGGACACCAGCGTGGTCCCCTGGAGATGCGCTACCGACGCCGACGGCTCCACCCGATGGGTGAGCCGGAACGAGATATCCGACGAGATCGCCACCAACCGCGTCTGGGGCGAGCGGGCCGGACTCCCGCTGGAGAACGACGAGTTGGTCACCGGCGAGCACTCCGGCATGAAGGTCCTCCCGCAGCAGACCGAGGACAACCCCAACCTGGCGCTCGCCCTCGACGACAACGACATCGCCTGGCTCGGCTCCGACAACTCCCGCGAGCCCGCCCAGCGCCCGGTCGGCCCCGCCATCACCGTGCCCCGCTACCCGATGAACGTCTTCTACAACGCGGGCCGGGCCGCCGAACAGGTCGACGAGTACAACTGGATCTACACCAGCCGCGCCCAGGGCGGCAGCGGCATCTGCGAGGACAACCCCGCCACCACCACCTGCCTCACGGCACCTCTGGACACGGCCACCGGATACGACGAGGTCATCGTGCCGCTGGAGAAGCGGATCGCCCTCGGCCACGTCCTCGCCAACGACCCGAAACCGCACTTCATCCACCAGTCGAACCTGGCCGAGGACCGCATCGCCTACCCGGTGCTCGACGGCGTCCTCGACGGCTACGCGGCCCTGTTCGCCGAGAACACCCCCGTGGTCAACCTGCGTATGAAGGACATCGGCGCCGAACTCCGGCGCAGGGCCGCCTGGCAGGCCGCCCTCCAGACAGGCGAGGTCACCGCCTACCGCATCGGCGACACCGTGACCGTCGAGGCGCCGGACGGCCTGGCGGTCACCGCCACCGCGCCCACCGGCACCACCCTCGCCGGGTCCGCCTTCGGCGACGCCTACGCGGGCGCCGTCTCCGGCTGGACCCCCTCCTCGGGCGACCCCCTCGCCCTCGTCCTGCCGACGATGTCCACCGGCACCTCCGCCCCCGTCACCACCGGGTCCGCCGAGGCCACGGAGCCCGCACCGGACACCCGCGTCCCCGCGGGCGTGAGCGACAGAGTGCCGTACAGCGCGGACCAGGACGCCGCGGACGACACCACCGCGGACGACTGACCCGCGGCACCCGCCCACCAGACCGTCCCGGCCGTCCGACAGGCGGCCGGGACCGGCAGGGAACCACCCCACACCACGGCCGTGGAGCACACCGATGCCCGTTCCTCACGACGCGCGCCGACTCGGCGCGGCGCGCGTCACCCTCCTCACCGAAGGCACCTACCCCCACAGTCACGGCGGCGTGAGCGTCTGGTGCGACCAACTCGTCCAGGGCATGCCCGACCTCGACTTCGACGTCATCGCCGTCACCGGCACCGGACGCGAACCCGTCGTCTGGGACCTGCCCGCCCAGGTCTCCCGGGTGCTGTCCGTCCCCATGTGGGGCGAGCCGCCGGAGGGCCACCCGCCCCGGGGCCGCGCCCGCCATCGACTCACCACCGCCTACGAGCGGTTCCTCACCGCCCTGCTCGACCCGGGCGCCGAGAGCGGGTTCGCCCCCGCCCTGTACGAGCTCGCGGGGGCGGCGGCGGACGGCACGCTCAGCCCGTTCCTGCGCTCGGACCGGGCCATCGCCCAGCTCACCGCCGTCTGGAACCGCCCCGGTCTCGCCGTACGCGAGGCCCGGCCCACCCTGCACGACGCGCTCACCGCGACCTCCCTGCTCGAACACGCCCTGCGCCCCCTGGCCGTACCACCGCCCGAGACCGGCGTCGCCCACGCGGTCAGCGGCGGCGTCGCCGTCCTCCCGGGCCTCGCCGCCCTCGAACGGCACGGTGTGCCCCTGCTGTTGACCGAACACGGCGTCTATCTGCGCGAGCGCTACCTCGGCTACCGCACCGCGCCCTACCGCTGGCCGGTGAAGGCCGTCGTCCTCGGCTTCTTCCGCCTCCTCGCGGAGGAGACCTACCGCCGGGCCGCCCTGATCACCCCGGGCAACCGCTACAACCGGCTCTGGGAGGAACAGGGCGGCGCCGACCCGGAGGCGATCCGTACGGTCTACAACGGCGTCGACCCGGCCGCGTTCCCGCCCGCCGGGCCCGAGCCGGAGACGCTCACCCTCAGCTGGGCGGGCCGCGTCGACCCCATCAAGGACCTGGAGACCCTCATCCGGGCGTTCGCCCTGGTGCGGGCCCAACTCCCGGACGCACGGCTGCGGTTGTTCGGCGGAACACCACGCGGCGGCGAGGCCTACCGGGAGCGGTGCGAGGCGCTCGCCGCCGAGCTCGGGCACGGGGACGCCGTCACCTTCGAGGGCCGCGTCGACGACATCAAGGACGCCTACGCGGCCGGCAACGTCGTGATGCTCTCCAGCATCAGCGAGGGCTTCCCGTTCACCCTGATCGAGGCCATGTCGTGCGGACGGGCCACCGTCTCCACCGATGTCGGCGGCGTCCGCGAGGCCGTCGGCGACACCGGGCTCGTGGTGCCTCCGCGCGACCCCGAGGCGATGGCGAAGGCCGCGCTGGAACTCTTGGGCGACGCCGCGCGGCGCCGGACGATGGGGGAGGCGGCCCGGCTGCGGGTGATCGAGCAGTTCACCCTCCGCCGGACCATCGACACCTTCCGGTCCATCTACCTCGAACTGCCCACGCGGGCCCGGCAGTCGAGGACCGGAACGCCTCCGGCGGAAGCACTGACCCCGATGAGCACGGTGGCCGGATGAGCGGGCCCATGTCACTCGAACCCGGCGGCGTCGAACACGACACCCTCGCCATCCGGCTGGCCGACCGGCGCCGCCCGCGCCGCCGCCCCAGCTGGGCCCTCGGCGACGACACCACCCTCACCATCCGGCTGCCCCACCAGGGCCCGGACGAGGAGGCCGTCAGCGAACTCGCCGCCGAACTCGCCGACCGCGTGGGCCCGGCCGTCCACCCGTACGAGGTGGCCGCCCTGCTGGAGGCGGAGGGCCTGTCCGCCTCCCTCATCAAGGACCGGTACGGCCACCCGAACCTCTTCTCGCTCGCCGCGGCGTTGTACGAGCGGGTGCCCAGAACCTTCCCCGACCCCGCGCCGACCGCGGACCCCTGGCGCCCGGACACCGTGCGCTGCCTCCTGCGGGGTGTCCTGTTCGCCCTGCCGGGCCTCGCCTATCTGCTCACCGCCCCGCTGTGGAACCCCGGTGCACACGCCCCGGCGCTCATCGTGGCGGGCCTCGTCTCCTGGGCCTGGGGCCAGGCCCTCGGCCACCGCGCCCACCTGCGGATGGTGACCGGGCAGCACGAGGCGGCCCGTACGCTCCTGACCGGCGCGCCCGTCGGAGCGCTGGTGGCCACGGCGATCGCGGCGCTGCCCGCCCAGGGCGGCCCCGTCACCCTGGTGGCGGCCGCCCAGTCCGCGTACCTCGCGGCGGCGGGCGTCCTGCTGGTCCTCGGCAGGGAACGCCAACTCCTCGCCGCG
Source organism: Streptomyces sp. NPDC001868 (assembly GCF_040297125.1). Taxonomy (NCBI): domain Bacteria; kingdom Bacillati; phylum Actinomycetota; class Actinomycetes; order Kitasatosporales; family Streptomycetaceae; genus Streptomyces; species Streptomyces sp. NPDC001868. The sequence goes on from NZ_JBEOYO010000004.1 coordinate 264,687, forward strand.
CTCAGCCCGTTGATCGCCGGCGCCGCCGTCCTGCCCTGGTGGGAACCGGGCCCATGGCTCCGGGCCGGACTGCCCCTCCTCGCCCTGCTCGCCACCCTCGCCGTCACCGGTCTCAGCCTCCGGCCCGCCCTCACCGCCCCGGCCGTGCCGGACGCCCGCCGCCCCCGACTGCTGTGGTCCCTGCCGTACGGACTCTTCGGCCTGGCCGCCGGGGTGCTGGTGCTGCTGGAGGGGCGGGAGGAGCCGTACGCGGTGATACTGCTGACGGTGAGCATGGGCCCGGCGGAGTGGCTGCTCTTCCGCTACCGAGGCCTGTCGGTCGCCGCGCTGCGCGCCGTCGCGACGCCCGCCGGGTTCCTGCTGCGCTCGGCCGGGATCCTCGTCCTCTGCCTGCTCGCCTACCTGCTGCCGCTGCTGCCGGCGGCCTGGCTCGCCGACGCCGACCCGGCCCCCCTGCTCCTGCTCGCGGCCGTCCTGTGGACCGCGCTGCTGCTCCAGGCGTTCGGGGCGGCCTGGCCGTCGGCCGCGATCTGTCTCGCGGCGGCGGGCTGCGCCGGCGCGGTCACCCTGCTGCGTCTGCCACCGGGCGAGCTGGCGCTGCCCCTGTGCTGCGCCGCCGCCGCGCTCTGTCTGTCGGCGTGCGCGCTGCGGCTGCTCGGCCGGCCCGCGCCGCACGCCTGAGCCCCGCGCTCACCCACGACCACCCGACACCGCCCCCACATCCGACCGACCGGAAGGACACACCAGTTGACCTCCGCACCGCTCGCCGCCGTCACCGGAGCCGAGGGCTTCATCGGCTCCCACCTGACCGAGGCGCTGGTCGCCTCCGGCCACCGGGTCCGGGCCATGGCCCAATACAACTCCTTCTCCTCCTACGGCTGGCTGGAGACCCTGAATCCGGACGTCCTGGACCAGGTGGAGATCGTCCTCGGCGACGTCCGCGACCCCGGCTCGGTCCGCGGCCTCCTCGACGGCGCCGACACCGCCTACCACCTGGCCGCCCTCATCGCGATCCCGTATTCCTACCAGGCACCCCACAGCTACGTGGACACCAACGTCACCGGCACCCTCAACGTCCTGGAGGCCGTCCGCGCCCTCGGCACACCCCGCCTGGTCCACACCTCCACCAGCGAGACCTACGGCACCGCGCGGACGGTGCCGATCACCGAGGACCACCCCATCAACACCCAGTCCCCGTACGCCGCGTCGAAGGCCGGTGGGGACCGGCTCGCCGACAGCTACCACGCCAGCTTCGACACCCCGGTCGTCACCCTGAGACCGTTCAACACCTTCGGACCGCGCCAGTCGATGCGCGCGGTGATCTCCACGGTCATCGGCCAAGTGGCCGCCGGGGAGCGGACCATCACCCTCGGCGATCTGCGCCCCACCCGGGACTTCACCTTCGTCAAGGACACCGCACAGGCCTTCCTGACCGTCGGCACCGCGCCCGCCGCACAGGTCGTGGGCCGCACCTTCAACGCAGGCACCGGCGGCGAGATCTCCATCGGCGACCTCGTGGCCCTGATCGGCAAGGTCATGGACAGCGAACTCGACGTCCGCGAGGACGAGGCACGCATCCGGCCCGCGAACTCCGAGGTCATGCGGCTCGTCGCGGACGCGACCCGGCTCACCGCCGCCACCGGCTGGCAGCCGGCCCACACCCTGGAGGAAGGCCTCGCGCACACCGTGGAGTTCTTCCGCGACCCCGCCAACCTCGCCCGCTACAAGACCGGCATCTACAACATCTGACTCCCGTCCGGCACGTCCGAAACACCTCTGCGAAGCACATCTCCGAAAGCACCTCGACGAAGGAGGAGCACCATGCACGCAGTGATCCTGGCGGGAGGCAAGGGTGTCCGGCTGCGGCCCTACACCACCGCGCTGCCGAAGCCGCTCGTCCCCATCGGCGACCAGCACGCCATCCTGGAGATCGTGCTGCGCCAGCTCTCCACGGCCGGCTTCACCCATGTCACCATCGCCATCGGCCACTTGGGCGAGATCATCCGCGCCTACGTCGGCGACGGCTCCCAGTGGGACCTGACCGTCGACTACGCCACCGAGGAGAGCCCCCTCGGCACCATGGGCCCGCTGCTCAACCTGCGCGACCGGCTGCCCGAGACGTTCCTCGTCATGAACGGCGACATCCTCACCGACCTCGACTACGCCGACGTCCTGCACCACCACCGCGAGTCCGGGGCGCCGCTCACCATCGCCACCTACGCCCGCGAGGTCCACATCGACTTCGGCGTGCTGACCACCGACAACGCCAAGGTCGTCGCCTTCACCGAGAAGCCGAGCATGGACTACCGCGTCTCCATGGGCGTCTACGGCGTCTCCCGCTCGACCCTGGACGGCTACACCCCCGGACTGCCCCTGGGCTTCGACGAGCTGGTCCTGGATCTGATAAGGACTCAGAACCAGCCGCACGCCTACGACTTCGACGGGTACTGGCTCGACATCGGCCGCCCCGACGACTATGACCGGGCCAACGCCGAGTTCACCACCCGCAAGTCGCTTCTGCTCAAGGGAGCCTGAGCTCTACATGCGCATTCTCGTCCTGGGTTTCACCGGCTATCTCGGCACCCACGTCGTCGAGGGGCTGCGTGCCCTGCCGGGCGTGCTGGTCCTCGGCGCCGGACGCGCGCCCACCGCCGAGTACGTCATCGACCTCGCCACCGACCGCCGCGACGCACTGGCGAAGACCCTCGCGTCGGCCGCGCCCGACACCGTGATCAACTGCGCGGGCGCGACCGGCGGCGACCCCGTGACCCTCGCCGAGGTCAACGCCCGAGGCCCCGCCGTCCTGTGCGCCGCGCTCCGCGAGGCCGCCCCCGGCGCACGGCTGGTGCACCTGGGCTCGGCCGCCGAGTACGGGCCCGGCGTCCCGGACGTCCGGGTGACGGAGTCGGCGGCCACCAGCCCGCTCGCCCCCTACGGCGCGACCAAACTCGCGGGCACGGTCGCCGTCACCACCTCCGGCCTGGACGCGGTGGTCCTGCGCGTCGGCAACCCGGTGGGCCCCGGGGCACCGCCCACCGGCCTCCCCGGCCGTATCGCCGCCCTGCTCCGCACGGCCGGCCCCGACCCCGACGCCGTCCTCCCCCTCGGCGACCTCTCCGCGTACCGCGACTTCGTCGACGTCCGCGACGTCGCCCGAGCGGTCGCCCTCGCCGCCACGGCCCCCGGCCCCCTGCCCCCCGTCCTCAACATCGGCGGCGGCCGGGCCGTCCCCGTCCGCGAGGTCGTCCGGGGCCTGGCCGACAAGGCGGGCTTCCGGGGCCGGATCGCGGAGAACGCGGCGGGAGCGGGAGCCGCGGTGCGCTGGGGGAGCGCGACGGGCCCAGCGGGCGGGACGGGGTTCGCGGGTGCGGCGGGTGCGGGCGGTGCGGCGGGGCCGGACGGCTCCGCTCGTGCGGCTGGCGGCGCGGCGCCGACTCGTGTGGCGGGTGGCGCGGCCCCGGCCCATGCGGCTCATGCGGCCGACGGCGCCGGTTCGGCCGGTTCGGCCCACGGGCTCGGTTCGGCCCACGCGTTCGGCTCGGTGCGCTCGGCGGACGTGTCCTGGCAGTGCTCCGACATCACCGCCGCCGAGACGGCCCTGGGCTGGCGCCCGGCCCACACCCTCGACGACGCGCTCACGGCACTGTGGGAGAGCGGGGGCGGAAGGGTCGGCGGGGAAGGCGGCGAACCCAGGGAAAGCGGGGAGGGCCGGCTCGGCGGGGAAGGCGGCGAACCCGGGGCAAGTGGGGAGGGCCCCCTCGGCGCGGGCGGCGAAGGCCGACCCGGCGGGGGTCACAGGACCGGTGACCGTACGCCGTGAGCCTCCTCATCCCGCTGTACGTCCACCCGGCCGAGGACCCGGGTGCCTGGCACCGCCTGATCCGGGCCGCGACCCGCACGTACGGCGTCGTCCTCAACCCCGCGAACGGCCCCGGCGAAGGCCCCGACCCCGCGTTCACAGCGGCGGCCGGGGCGCTGCGCGCGGCCGGGGCCCGGCTGCTCGGCTATGTCGACACCGACTACGGGGTGCGCGACCGCGCCGAGGTCGTGGCCGACGTACGCCGTCACCAGGAGTGGTACGCGGCCGACGGCTGCTTCCTCGACCAGGTGACGGCCACACCGGACGGGCTGCCCGCCTGCCGCCGGCTGGTCCGGGCCGTACGCCGGCTCGGCGCCGGGACCGTCGTCCTCAACCCCGGGGTCCACCCGGCCCCGGGGTACGCCCGCCTCGCCGACCTGACCGTCACCTTCGAGGGCCACTGGTCGACGTACGTGTCGGCGTTCAGCAGACCCGCCTGGGCCGCCCGGCTCCCACCCGAGCGGCTCTGCCACCTCGTCTACGGCGTCCCCGAGGCACTCGTCCCGCTCGCCGTCCGCACCGCGCACGACCGGGGCGCCGGGGTCTGCGGCCCGGTCACCGGCGAACCACCCAACCCCTGGGCCCGGCTGACCCCCGCCCTCACCGGGACGGACCGATGAGGAGACCGGCGCTCGCGTTCCTGACCCTGCTGGCCGCGCTGGTGGCCTCGACGCTGACGGGCTGCGCCGACGACGGCGCCCCGGACTCCGGGCAGCTCTGGAAACCCCGGCCCGGTCTCGCCTGGCAGTGGCAGCTCGACGGGAAGGTCGAGCCCACGGCGGACGTGCCGGTCTACGACATCGACGGCTTCGAGAACTCCGCGGCGGACGTGGCCCGGCTGCACCGCGACGGCCGGAAGGTCATCTGCTACATCAACGTCGGCGCCTGGGAGGACTTCCGGCCCGACAAGGACGCCTTCCCGCGCTCGCTGCTCGGCGAGGAGAACGGCTGGGCGGGCGAACGGTGGCTGGACATCCGGCGCACCGACGTCCTGCGGCCCCTCATGGCGCGCCGCTTCGACATGTGCCGCGACAAGGGCTTCGACGCCGTGGAACCCGACCTGATGGAGGGCTACGGCAACGACACCGGCTTCCCCCTCACCGCGCGGGACCAGCTGACGTACAACCGCATGATCGCGGACCTCGCCCATGAGCGCGGTCTGTCGGTGGGTCTGAAGAACGACCTGCCGCAGATCCCGCAGCTCCTGGCCGACTTCGACTTCGCGGTCAACGAGGAGTGCGCCCAGTACGACGAGTGCGCGCGGCTCACGCCCTTCATCGAGGCGGGCAAGGCCGTGTTCCACGTGGAGTACACGGAACCCCGGAGCGGCTTCTGCGCCGAGTCCCGCAGACTGAAGCTGTCGTCGATGGTGAAACGACTGGAACTCGGGGTGTGGCGACAGCCCTGCTGAGCTCGGTGCACGGGGGGAGCGGCATGGAGTGGTCGGCCGGGATCGAGAAGCGGGTCGCGCTGGTGAACGCCGCGCTGCGGCCGATCGCCGAGGAACCCGTGGACGTCGGTGACCCCGACTGGGAGGAGAGGATGCGGGAGCGGCCGTGCGCGATGGACGAGGCGGGGGTCCGGGCGGAGGCCGAGGCCGTGCTGCGTGCCGTCCTCACCGCCTACGCGGACGGCGACGAGGACCTGCGGATCTTCCTGCGCGGCCTCTTCGAGCACTACACCGCCTTCCGCTGGGCCGTGCACCTGCCTTTCGAGCCCACTCCCGAGGGGTTCCGGCTGCGCCTGCTGCACATGTCGGCCGTCGATCAGGGCTCCGACACCCGTGACGAACTGCTCGCACTGCGCGACCTGTGCGAGGACGCGCGGCAGGCGGGCATCGACATCGGCCCCTGTCTGCGCGAGGTGGCGGAGCTGTCCAGCCGTGTGGACAAGTACGGCATGGGCTCCACGCGGGACATCCTGCTGCGCACCGCCCGGTGACCGGAACGCGGGGCCCGTCGGCTCGCGACGCTGCGTCCCTTATCGCACAACCGTGCGTGACCTGGCGGTTTTCCTGGAACAGGACCGCGCTCCGGCGGCCATCCGCTCCTATGGTGGAGATCACACGAAGGCGACGGACGCTGAGGCGGCGACCATGGCGGATACGGAGATCGACTACGCGGCGGTGTTCCAGGCGCTGCCGGGCATGGTGGCGCTGCTGACACCCGAGCTGGTGTACGCGGACGCGAACGAGGAGTTTCTGCGGATGTCGGGCCGCACCCGCGAGCAGGTGGTCGGCCGGTATCTCTTCGATGTGTTCCCCGACAACCCGGACGACCCGTCCGCGAACGGCATGCGGAACCTGGCGGCCTCCCTGAACCGGGTGGTGGAGAGCGGCGAGCGGGACGCCATGGCGCTGCAGCGCTACGACGTGGAGTCGGCGGAGCGGCCGGGGGAGTGGGAGGAGCGGTACTGGAGCCCGGTGAACGCGCCGATCCTCGGCCCCGACGGCAAGGTGGTGCTGCTGATCCACAAGGTGGAGGAGGTCACCGAGCTGATCCGGGCCCGTGAACGCTCGCCCGGCGACCGGACCAGCGTGCTGGAGGCCGAGCTGTACACCCGCGCCCGTGAGCTGCAGGAGGTCAACGAACGGCTGCGGGAGGCGCACGCCCATGAACGGGAGGTCGCCCTCGCCCTGCAGACGGCGATGCTGCCCGCGCCCGACCCGATCGGACACCACCGCGCGGCCGTGCGCTACCAGCCGGCGACCGACGCGCTGAACGTGTGCGGCGACTGGTACGACCTCGTCGACCTGTCCGGCGTCGACCGCATCGGTATCGCCGTCGGTGACGTGGTCGGACACGGCCTGGCCGCCGCCTGCGTCATGGGCAAGCTGCGCAGCGCGCTGAGCGCCGCGTCCCTGGTGGCGGACGGCCCCGCCCAGGCGCTGGACGCGCTCGGCCTGTACGCCCGCTCCGTCGCGGGCGCCGAGAACACCACCGCCGTGCAGACCTGTGTCGACTGGGACACCCACACGATCACCTACAGCAGTGCCGGGCATCTGCCGCCCGCCCTCCTGTGCCGTGACGGCAAGGTCGTCTTCCTCGACCGGGCGACCGATCCACCGCTCGGCGCCCGCCCGGAACACACCCCCCGCCTGGAGGCCACCGTCGACTTCACCGAGGGCGACATGCTCGTCCTCTACACGGACGGTCTGATCGAACGCCGGGACGAGGACATCGACCTCAGCCTCGCCCGCCTCGCCGACGCGCTCACCCGCCACCGCCGGTCCACCCCCGAACCCCTCGCCGACGCCCTCCTCCTCGACCTCCTCCCCTCCGGCCGCGCCACGGACGACACGGCCCTCGTCATCCTCGGGCTGTGAGCCGGGCGGCGGCTCAGTCGAGGTGGTCGGCCACCAGGGCGGCGAACTCGTCCGGGTCGGCCACCCGGATGCCGAGGGTCTCGGCCTTGGCGCGCTTGGAGCCGGCGTTCTCGCCCGCGACGACCAGGGAGGTCTTCTTGGAGACGCTGGAGGAGGCGCGTCCGCCGGCGCGTTCGATGAGCTCGTTCATCTGGTTGCGGCTGAGCTTCTCCAGTACGCCGGTCATGGCGCCCGTGACCACCACGGCCATCCCGGCGAGCGGACCGCCCGCGGGCTCGGCGCCGGCCTCCGTGCCCCCCTTGGTGCCCTCCTTCGTACCGTCCGTCGTTCCGTCCTTCGCGTCGGCGGACTCGTCGTCGACCGGGGCGGGCGGTGTGGCGCCCGGCTCGGTCATGTTCACCCCGGCCGCCGCGAGCTTGTCGATGAGCGGGGCCAGTTCGGTCAGCTCGGCCACGATGGACGGGGCCTTCTCGGTGCCGATGCCCTCGACCCGCTGCATCGCCTCGACGTCGGCGGCACGCAGGTGGTCCATGGTGGCGAAGTACCGGGCGATCCGGCGGGACATGGAGCGTCCGGTGCCCCGCACACCCAGCGCGCACAGCACCCGCGACAGCGGCCTCCCCTTGGCCGCGTCGAGCGCGGCGAGGAGGTTGTCGGTGCTGGTCTCCCCCATGCGCTCCAGGCCGAGGAGCTGCTCCCGGGTGAGAGCGAACAGATCGGCGAGATCGGCCACCAGGCCCGCCTCGACGAGCTGGACGACCCGGGTCTGCCCGAGCCCTTCCACATCGAGCTGATCGCGGCCCACGGCATACGAGAGGGACGCCACCAGATGGCAGTTGCGGCCGTTCTCGCAGCGCCAGCGCTGTTCCCCGGTGTCGATGCCGGAACCGCATCTCGGGCACACCTCGGGGAAGACGATGGGCTGTTCCTCGCCCGTGCGCAGATGGGCGACCGGCGCCTCCACGCGGGGGATGACATCACCGGCGCGATGCACCATGACATGGTCGCCCAGCCGCAGGTCACGGCGGGTGATGTCGGCCGGGTTGTGCAGGGTGGCGTACGTGATGGTGGAGCCGTCGATCTCGACGGGCTCCAGCACGCCGCGCGGGGCGATGATGCCGGTGCGCCCGACGTTCCACTGCACCTCCAGCAGCCGGGTGATCTTCTCGACCGCGGGCAGCTTGTAGGCGATCGCCCAGCGCGGGGCGCGGGAACCGGCCCCGGCGGCCCGCTGATCGGCGGCGAGGTCGGCCTTGACGACGATCCCGTCGATCCCGAACGGCAGCTCGGCCCGCAGCGCGGCGATCTCCTTGACCCGGTCCAGGACCTCTTCGACCGTGCCGGCGGTGACACCGGGCACGGCCGTGCTCGCGGTGGTGTTCACCCCGAGGTCGGCGGCGCGGGCCATCAACTCGCTGTGGGACAGCTCGCCCAGATGGGCGGCGGAGTCGGCGTCCGTTCCGGGCAGGGGCAGCAACCCGTAGCCGAAGAAGGTCATCGGCACGGTGTAGGCACGCTCCTTGGCGCGCAGCGTGCCCGCCGCCGCGTTGCGCGGGTTCGCGAACGGCTGGCCGCCGTGCCCGGTGCGCACCTCGTTGGCGTGCTCGAACTGGGCGTTGGTCATGAGGACTTCGCCCCGCACCTCCACCGTCACCGGCTCGGCCAGCTCGCGCGGCAGCCCCTCGACGGTGCCTATGGCGTGCGAGACGTCCTCCCCGGCCGTCCCGTCGCCCCGCGTGATCAGCTGGGTGAGCCGCCCCCGGGTGTACCGGGCGGCGATCGCCAGCCCGTCGAGCTTCGGCTCCACCCCGAACCGCTCCACCTCGTGCCCGATCCGCCGGGCCAGCGAGGCCGTCCACGCCGTGAACTCCTCGGCGGAGAACACGTTGTCCAGGCTCAGCATCGCCACCGTGTGCGGCACGTCCCCCTCGACGGCCCCGCCGGCGACCTTCCCGGTCGGCGAGTCCGCCAGCACCTGGTCGGGATGCTCGGCCTCCCACGCCGCGATCCCCCGCACGAGCCGGTCGTACGCGTCATCGTCCAGCACCGACGTACCGCCCGTGTAATAGGCGGCCGAAGCCCGCACCGCGTCCTCGACGGCCTGGGCGTAGGCGGCGGCATCCACGATCACTGCAACTGATGTCGTCATGCGACCATCCTGCCGCCCACCACTGACAACGCCCCTGCCGTCGGGAACGGGAGCGGAGGCTCAGCCCTTGGGCTGGGTGAAGCGGATGCTGTTGCCGAACGGGTCGCGGAGCCCGCAGTCGATGCCGTACGGGCGCTCGGTGGGCTCTTCGGTGAACTCGACGCCGAGGCTCCGCAGGGTCTCGTACGTCTTGCGGCAGTCGTCCGTGCTGAAGATGAGGTGACCGCCCATGGCGCCCTTCGTCAGCAGGTCGCGGACCTGGGCCGCGGTCTCCTCGGACAGCGCCGGGGACCCCGGCTTCTCCAGCAGGATCTGGCGCTCCGGGTGGCCGGGTACGTGGACGGTCAGCCAGCGCATGAAGCCCAGGTCGACATCGGTGTTGACCTCCAGACCGAGCTTGCCGACGTAGAAGTCGAGGGCGGCGTCCTGGTCGAGGACGTAGATCTGCGAGTGCGTGATGGCGGTGAACATGGGCACCACGCTAGCGAGCGCGCCGGACGAAAACTTATCCAAAACTGCTCAGCCGCTCGGTCGCATCCACGCCTTTGCGAAACAGGTCGGTACGGCCACGGCCACCGCCGCCCTGCGGTACTCCCGGGGTGATGTGCCGACGATGTCGCGGAACGTCCGGCTGAAGGTCCCCGGGCTGCCGAAGCCGACCTCGAAGCAGATGTCCGTCACCGCGCGGTCGGTCTCCCGCAGCAGGAACATCGCCCGTTCGACCCGGCGGCGTTGCAGATAGCGATGGGGTGTCTCCCCGAACGTGGCGCGGAAGGTGCGCGTGAAGTGCGCCTCGGAGACATGGGCGATCCGGGCCAGCGCGGGGACGTCCAACGGCTGCGCGTACGCCCGGTCCATGGCGTCCCGGGCGCGCAGCATACGGCGGTTGGACTCTTCGGAAGCTCGGCTCACGGCGTCATCACATCATGGGCACGCCACGGGCCGGACGAGCGGATTCGCTCGCCCGGCCCGGTGCCGACGGGGGCGTACGGCCGGTGGATCAGACCGCCGGGGACGGGTACGTCGGGTACTCGACGCCGGAGACGTGCTGGACGACGCGGATGACCTGGCAGGAGTAGCCGAACTCGTTGTCGTACCAGAGGTAGAGGATCGCGTTGTCGCCGTCGACCTTGGTGGCGCCCGCGTCGACGATCGAGGCGTGGCGGGAGCCGATGAAGTCGCTGGAGACCGAGTCGGGGGCGTTGGTGAAGTCGATCTGGCGCTTGAGCGGCGAGGTCAGCGAGACGTTGCGGAGGTAGTCGAGGACCTCCTCGCGGTCGGTCTCACGGCCGAGGCGCAGGCTGAGGATCGCGATCGAGACGTCCGGGACGGGGACGCGGATCGAGCTGCCGGTGATCGGCGCCTTGAGGTCGGGCAGCGCCTTGGCGACGGCCGAGGCGGCACCCGTCTCGGTGATGACCATGTTGAGCGGCGCGGAACGGCCCCGGCGATCCGACTTGTGGTAATTGTCCAGCAGGTTCTGGTCGTTGGTGAACGAGTGGACGGTCTCCACATGGCCGCGCAGCACACCGAACTCGTCGTCCATCGCCTTCAGCGGGGGGACTATCGCGTTGGTGGTGCAGGACGCGCAGGACAGGATCTGCTCGTCCGGCTTGATCGTGTGGTGGTTGACGCCGTGCACGATGTTCGGGACGTCGCCCTTGCCGGGGGCGGTGAGGACGACCTTGTCGATGCCCGGGCGCAGATGGTTCGACAGGCCCTCGCGGTCGCGCCACTTGCCGGTGTTGTCGATGAGGATGGCGTTCTTGATGCCGTACGCGGTGTAGTCGACCTCGGACGGGTCGTTCGCGTAGATCACCTTGATGGTGTTGCCGTTGGCGACGATCGTGCTCTCCGCCTCGTCGACGGTGATCGTGCCCTGGAACTGGCCGTGGATGGAGTCCCGGCGCAGCAGCGAGGCGCGCTTCACGATGTCCTGATCACCGCCGCCGCGCACGACGATGGCGCGCAGCCGCAGACCGTTGCCGGAGCCGGCCTTCTCGATCAGCAGCCGGGCCACGAGGCGGCCGATGCGGCCGAAGCCGTAGAGGACGACGTCACGTCCCTCGCCGCCCTCGATCTTGTTGACGCCCGTGGCGCCGGCGACGGCCTCGGCGGTGAACTCCGCGATCGACAGGCCGCGGTCGTCGGCCCGGTGGGCCTCGGCGAGCAGGCCGATGTCGATCTGGGCGGGGCCGAGGTCGAGCTCGGTGAGGGCGTGCAGGAACGGCAGGGTGTCGGTGACCGAGAGCTCCACACCGGCGATCTGGCGGGCGAACCGGTGGGTCTTCAGGATGCTGACCACCGACTTGTTCACCAAGGAGCGGCTGTGCAGCAGGACCGTCACGTCCCGCTCACGGTGCAGCTTCCCGATGATCGGGATCATCGACTCCGCGATCTCCTCGCGGTTCTTCCATTGGGTGAACGAGTCCTCGTTGACAGTCACAGAATTATCTTTCGAGCTAGGCGGCGCTCATATGCTAACCACCCCGCTCGGAGGAGACGCACCGAGGGGGCACACATACGCACCCGGTCACCCCCGACCCTTGACGCCACAGCCGTATCGCCCTACTCCTGGCATGTCTATGTCAGTTCAGCATTCTGGCCCAAGGAGCCGGACCCGCAGTGGCCCACACCGCCCCGGGCGATCGGCCCGTTCGACCCGGAGCGCAGTGAGAACGGGGGGTCGGTCGGCGGCGTCGGCTGGTACCGCAAACACTTCGAGGTGGGGGAGCCCGGCGACGATCACGGGTCACATATCGAGCTGCGGTTCGACGGGGTGTACCAGAACGCGGACGCCTGGCTGAACGGGAAACACCTCGGTTTCCATCCCAACGGCTACACGTCCTTCGCCCACGACCTCACCCCGCACCTCGATCCGTCGGGCCCGAACGTGCTCGCCGTCCGCGTCGACAACAGCGGCCGCAACAGCCGCTGGTACGCCGGCTCGGGGATCTACCGGCACACCAGGCTGACGGTGACCGGCCCCGTGCGCGTCCCCCTCTGGGGCGTGCGGATGACGCCACCCGCAAGGTCACCTTCGAGATCGACGGCGCCGGGGAGCTGGCCGCTGTCGGCAACGGCAACCCGCACAACGTCGACAGCTTCCGGCGACCGGCCCGCTTCACCTGGCACGGCAAGGCCCTCGCGATCCTCCGCCCGGGAAAGCGACCGGGCTTGCCTCACCCTCACCGCGAGGTCCTCAGGCCTGCGCCCGGCGACCCTCGCGCTACCGGTCCGCCGCCGGCGTTCGTGAGTTCGTGAGTTCGTGAGTTCGTGAGTTCGTGAGTCCGCGAGTCCGTGAGTCCGTGAGTCCGTGAGTCCGTGAGTTCGTGAGGTGCCGTACGGTCCCGGGCCGGTCGCGCGTGGCGAACCGGCCCGGTCCCGCACCGACACCGTGACTACGCCCCGCCGTCCCCGAGTTCGCTACGGACCTGCAACGCGGCCAGCGCGGCGCGCGAGGTGACGCCCGTCTTGCGGTAGATGCGCGAGAGGTGGGTCTCGACGGTGCGCGGGCTGAGGAAGAGCTGTTCGGCGATGGCGGGACTGGTCAGGCCCTTCGCGACGAGCGCGGCGATCTCGCGCTCCCGTGGGGACAGCCCGGCCAGCTCGACGGAGGCCGCTTCCCGCGACCGTACGTCGGTGTCCGCGCCTGGACCCGCGCCAGGGCCCGCACTCATGCCCGGACCAGTGCTCGTGCCCGCCACCCCGCCCGCCGTCCTCGTCGAGGTTGCCGCCGCCGTCGCTGTCACCGAATCGGTGTGGGTCTGGGTCTGGGTCTCCGGCTCGACGAATACGGCCGGGCGGATCATCTCCGCCAGACCGGTGAGCAACCGGGCGTCGCCCTCGGTGGCCAGCCGCAGGGCGCGCTCCCACATGGCGCGGGCCCGGGCCGGGCGGCCCGCCGACGCGGTCAGAGGCGCGCCCATCAGCAGGGTCTGCGCCTCCCACAGCCGCCCCTGGCCCCGGGCGGCCTCCCCGGCGGCCTGCTCGAACAGGTCGGCCGCGGCGGTCGCATCGCCTTCGGCCAGCGGCACATGCGCCAGGCTGCGCAGCGCGGACGCCCGCTGCGCCACGAGATCGAGCCGCTCCGCCTCCTTGCGGGCGCGTTCCGCCCACTGCCGGGCCTCGTCGTGGTCCCCGGTGGCCACGGCCGCGGCGACGAGGACCTCGGTGAACAGGGGCCGCATGCTCGGCTGGAGCCCGGCGAGGTCCTCCCCGCCCGCCCGGAGCACGGCGGCCCGGGCCCGCCCCGGATCACCGGCGTGCAGCGCGGCGTACCCGAGCACACCCCAGGCGATGGACGCCCACCAGCGGGTGCCGGCGCCGGCCCGCGCGACGGCCTCCTCGGCGACGGCCAGCGCCCCGCCGTCGCCCGGCGGGAGCGAGGGGATCAGGGCCTGGGCCTTGGACGCCAGCACGAACGCGAGCAACTCGTCGCTGCCGATGCCCCGGGCGATCGTCTCCGCCCCCTCGGCGAGTTCGACGGCCGACCCCAGCCGCAGCGTCATCACATGGAGGTGGGACAGGCACAGCAGCAGATGCGGCACCACATTGAGCAGACCGCCCCGGCGGGCGATCACGCGGCCGCGCTCGGCGTGCCGTTCGGCGTCCGCGTACCGCTCCAGGAACGCCTCCGCCCAGCTGAGCCGGGCCAGGGGTTCGCACAGACCCGCGAGGTCCTGGTCGGTGAGGGAGTCGATGAGCGCGGCGGCCCGGTCGGCGGCCTCGGCGGCGGCGACCGTGTTGCCCTCGTACGCCTCACCGAGCGCGGTGACGGCGAGCGCCCCCGCCTCCGCGACGTCGTCGCCCAGTGACCGGGCCAGCTCCAGGGTGCGGGCCACGTCGTCGCTCACGTCCGCGTAGGAGCTGGCGTGCGGCGCGGACGAGCCCAGTTCCAGGCCGAGTTCGATGGTCCCGGCGGGGGAGAGGTCGGCGCCCCGGGCCAGTTCGCGACGGAGCAGGGCCACGGCCTCCGCGTACCGGCCGAGATGGCGCTCCATGACCGCGCACAGGGTGACGGCCGAGGTCCGTACGCCGTCGTCGGTGCCCGGCGGCGACAGGCTGATCACCTCGTGCAGCAGGTCCCGGGCCTCCCGCAGCCCGCCGCAGGCGCCGAGCGCCTCGGCCCGCCGCAGCATCAGGTCGCGGCGCAGCCCCTCGTGCACCGGCCGTTCGGGCAGGTGCGTGAGGGCGACGCCGAGCCAGTGGGCGCTGCTCGCGGGCGCCGTCGCGGCGGCCTGCCGCGCGGCCTCGGTGAGGACGGTCACGGCGCCCGGGTCCCAGCCGGTCAGCGACCGCTCGACGTGGTGTGCCCGCTCGCTGAACGGTGCCCCGATCCGGGCCAGTTCGGCGGCGGCGAGATGGTGCATCCGGGTGCGCAGCAGGGGATCGGTGGTGTCGTGGACGAGGGACCGCAGCACCGGATGCCGGAGCGCCCAGCGGCCGTCGGGCCCCGGCCGCGCCAGGTCGCGGGCGGTCAACTCCCGGAAATCCGCATCGAGTTCGCTCGTCGGGCGACTGGTGACGGCCGCCACCAGCTCGGGCGCCGCGTGGTCGCCGAGCACGGCCAGGGCCTGGACGGTCCCGCGCTGGCCGTCGGTGAGCGGTGTCAGCTCGTCCAGCAGCAGCGAACTGAGCCCGGCGGGTCTGCCGGCCTGGAGCAGGGCGAGGAAGTACAGGGGGTTGCCCTCACTGGCCGCGTACAGCTCGGCGGCGAGACCGGCCGGCCGGTCGGGGGCGAGCGTCGCGAGACAGGCGCCGCGGTCCAGGGGGCCGAGTTCGAGACGCAGCACCGTCCCGGCCTCCACGCCCCGGGTCAGGGAGGCCACGAGCCGGGGCGAGGTCTGCCGTTCGCGGCGGGCGACCACGATCACCACGGGGGCGCGGCGCGGCGGATGCCGTACGAGATGGTCGAGCAGTTCCAGGGACGCCGGGTCCGCCCAGTGCACGTCGTCGAGGGCCACCACCAGGCCGTTGCCGGTCCGCGCGATCCGGGCGAGGAAGGCGGCCGCCGCGCGTTGCAGGGCGAAACGGTCCATGGTGGAGACCTCGGTGAACGGGGAGGGGATCCCGGTCTCGGTGTCGAGGTCCGCGAGGGCGTCGGCGAGGGGCTGGTAGGGCAGATGCCGCTCGTACTCGGTCGCCCGGCCGCGCAGCACCGTCATGCCCCGCTCCCGCGCCCGCGCGCAGAACTCCGACACCAGCCGGCTCTTGCCGATCCCCGCCGCGCCGGTGACATCGACGACCGTCGGACCGTCCCCGGACACCGTCGGACCGTCCCCGGACACCGTCGGACCATCCCCGGACACCGTCGGACCGACCCCGGACACCGTCGGGCCGTGGCCAGTCCCCGTCGCCCCGTCGTCGGTCCCCGTCGGCGCCCGGCCGGTCCCCGTCAGCCCGTCGAGTATCCCGTCGAGCCGTGCCAGCTCGCTCTCCCGGCTCACCAGCGGAGCCACGTCCCACGGCAATGCGATTCCCCCCGAAGCCGGCCCCGGGCCGTCCCGGAGCCAATCCGGAGGTTCCTGATCGCGAACCCCCGGCCGATTCTCGAAGATTGTACGTAGACCCCGACATCCCGGAGGCCCGCCCTCCGCATCCGTACGGGTGCCACCTTGACGCCCCTGACCGGCGCACCTAGGTTCCCCTCGACGCGATCCGCATGATCGGACGGACAGGTCCGCGATCAGACAGGCAGGTCGACGATGACGGACTCCCCAACTCCCGATGGCACCTCGGCCCCCGACGGCACCGGCGCCGTCCGGCCGCTCCAGGTGGAGACACACGGCCTGGACGTGATCGGCGACGCCGACCGCAAGGGCACTCCCCGCACCCTCTTCTGGCCCTGGTTCGGCGCCAATGTCTCGGTGCTCGGCATGAGCTACGGCGCGTTCGCGCTCGGCTTCGGCATCTCCTTCTGGCAGGCCCTGGCCGCCGGAGTCGTCGGCATCGTCTTCTCGTTCCTGCTCTGCGGCTTCGTCGCGGTCGCCGGCAAACGCGGCTCGGCCCCGACGATGGTGCTCAGCAGGGCCGCGTACGGGGTGCGCGGCAACCGGCTGCCCGCGGTCGTCTCCTGGCTGCTCACCGTCGGCTGGGAGACCGTGCTGTGCGCGCTCGCCACCATGGCCACCGCCACCGTCTTCGGTCGGCTCGGCACGGGCGGCGGCACCGGGACGAAGGTGATGGCCCTCGTCCTGGTCGCCGCCCTGGTCGTGGTGGTCGGGGTGATGGGCTTCGACCTGATCATGCGGTTCCAGACCGTGATCACCGTGGTCACGGGCGTCCTGACGGTGGTCTACGTCGTCCTGGTCGCCGACCACGTCCACTGGTCCGCCGTCAGCGCCGTACCGGCGGGCTCCGCCCAGGAGTTCATCGGCGCCCTGGTCTTCCTGATGACCGGCTTCGGACTCGGCTGGGTCAACGCGGCGGCCGACTACTCCCGCTATCTGCCGCGCGGCTCCTCCGGCCGGGGCGTCGTCGGCTGGACCACCTTCGGCGCCTCCCTCGCCCCGCTGCTCCTGCTGCTCTTCGGACTGCTCCTCGCGGGCTCCTCCGCCGACCTCGGCGAGGCCATCGCCCTCGACCCGATCGGCGCGCTGACCACGCTCCTGCCCACCTGGTTCCTGGTGCCGTTCGCCGCCGTCGCCGTACTCGGCCTGGTCGGCGGCGCCGTCCTCGACATCTACTCCTCAGGCCTCGCTCTCCTCGCGGCCGGCCTGCGCGTACCGCGCCCCCTGGCCGCGCTCGTGGACGGTGTGCTGATGATCGCGGGCGCCGTCTACATCGTCTTCTTCGCCGACGACTTCCTCGGCCCCTTCATCGGCTTCCTCACCACGCTCGGCGTCCCCATCGCCGCCTGGTGCGGCGTCATGCTGGCCGACCTCCTGCTGCGCCGCCGCGACTACGCCGAGCCCGACCTGTTCCGCCCGCAGGGCCGCTACGGCGACGTCCCGCCCGGCCCCCTCCTCCTCACCCTCGCCGCCACCGCCCTCGGCTGGGGCCTCGTCACCAACTCCGCCGCGGGATGGCTCGACTGGCAGGGCTATCTCCTCGGTCCCTTCGGCCTCGGCGGCAGGAACGGCGACTGGGCCTACGCCAACCTGGGCGTCCTGCTCGCCCTGGCGACCGGTTTCCTCGGCACGCTGCTGCTCGCCCGCGGCCGGGTACGGGCCCAGGAGGCGCGGGGATGACCACCGTGCCCGGCCTGCTCGCCGTCATCGACATGCAGCGCGTGTTCGCCGAACCCGACAGCCCCTGGGCGGCCCCGCGCTTCGACGAGGCCGCGGCGGGCGTACGACGTCTGCTGCCGGCCTTCGCCGGACGGACCGTGTTCACCCGCTTCGTCGCGCCGGAGCACCCCCAGGGGGCCTGGCGGGCGTACTACGACCGCTGGCCCTTCGCGCTGCGGCCACCCGACGCGGCCCTGTGGCGACTGGTAGACGAACTCGCCGACGAGGCAGGGACGGTGGGCCTGGTCGACGCCCCCACCTTCGGCAAGTGGGGCCCGGAGCTGGCCGCCCGGCTGGGCCCGGACGGGCGGCTGGTCCTGGCCGGGGTAAGCACCGACTGCTGTGTGCTGTCCACGGCCCTCGCGGCGGCCGACGCGGGCGTCGAGGTGCTGGTCGCCGCCGACGCCTGCGCGGGCGCCGACGACGAGTCGCACGCCAAGGCCCTGCACGTGCTGGACCTGTACCGGCCGCTCGTCCGGGTGGTGACCGTCGACGAGATCCTCGGGCCGTGACCGTCGACGGGGTCCTCCGGCCGTGACCGTGTTCAAGTAGTTCTCCGGCCGTGACCGTCCAAGTGATCCTCGGTCAGTCGCGTCCCGTACCCCGGTAGAGGTCCAGCTCCCCGTCCAGCTCCAGGACGAGCACGGTCGCGTACGGGTCGAGGTCGGCCTCCGCGGGGGCGTCGATCCAGGTCACGCCGGGCACGGCGTCCAGGCCGCCGATCACCCGGTGGCCCAGCTCGGTGCCCGTACCGAGGACGGTGACCTTCTTGACGGGGTTGCGCAGGCCCCGTACCGCCACGGACTCGCGCGGCACGTCGAAGCACGTCAGATACAGGGTGCGGCGGTCGGCGGAGAGGGTGCTCGGGCCGTAGTGGTGTCCGGCGGGCAGCCCGGCGACCGTGCCGTACACGGCGTCGGAGTGCCGGCCGATCCACGCGCCGAGCCCCTCCAGCCGTTCGACCTGCTCGGCGGTGATCGACCCGTCCGCCCTCGGCCCGACGTCCAGCAGCAGATTGCCGCCCATGCCGATCGTCTCGGCGAAGTAACGCACCAGCTGCCGCACCGACTTGTGATTGTCGTCCTGGTGCTGGAAGCCCCATGAGTCGTTGATGGTCAGACACAACTCCCAGGGCCCGTCGGGTGCTTCGAGCGGTACCCCCTGCTCCGGGGTGGCGTAGTCGCCGTGGCTGAGCATACGGGCGTTGAGAATGGTGTCCGGGTTCTCCGCGAGGATCAGCTCGGCCAACTCCCGTATCCGCCACTGCTGTTCGGTGCGCTCCCACTCGCCGTCGAACCACAGCAGGTCGGGGCGGAACCGCTCGACCAGCTCGCTCACCTGGCCGTCCCGGTAGGCGAGGTAGCGGTCCCAGGCCGCCGGGTCCTCCTCGCCGGGTGCGGCATGGGAGTAGCGGTTGGCGTCGTTGCCGCCCGGGTGGGTGTCCGTCCACTGGTCGATCTCGGGGTGGCGGACGCTCGCGTAGTCCGGGTGGTTCCAGTCGGAGTGCGAGTAGTAGAGGCCGACCTTGAGGCCCCGCTCGCGCAGCGCGTCGACGTATCCCGCGATCAGGTCCCGGCCCGCCGGGGTGCGCCGGACGACGCTCAGCTCGCCGTGGGCGGTGTCCCACAGGGCGACGCCGTCATGGTGGCGGGCGGTGAGCACCGCGTACTTCGCGCCGACCCGGGCGAACAACTCGGCCCAGGCGTCGGGGTCGTACGCGGAGGCGGTGAACCCGTCCAGCTGTTTCATGTACTGCTCGTGCGTCACCTCGCCCCAGTAGAACGACCAGGACTCCGGCACCCCGTCCACGGCGTAGATGCCGTAGTGGATGAAGATGCCCAGTTTGGCGGCGGGAAACCAGGGTTGCATGGTCATACGGCCACGCTAGGCGGACGGTCCCGCCGGGCGCGTGGGCGCGGGTCACCACTACTGGTCCGTTTTCACCCCGAGGCGCTTCGGCGATACGCGCCCGCGCCGCGCGATCTCTTTACGCGGCTGTCATGTCCCTGTAGCTTCCGCGCTGCAAGGGCTTTCAGGAACTTGCCGGTTCCTCTTGCAGATCCGCCTCGCGCACCACCCGTCGGATCGACTCCCCATGTAACGGCCCGCATTGGAGTTCGCGCATGAGACGTCCACCCCCTGACCGGCCACGCCGCCCCGTCCTGACCTTCATCGTGGCGGCCGGCCTGCTCGGAGCGCTCGCGGCGGTCCCCGAGGCGGGCCCCCTCCCCATGGAACCGGCCGCCGCCGAGGCGAACACGGCGACCGTCTTCTACTACACGAAGACCAAGAACTGGTCCTCCACCTACCTCCACTACGCCCCCGACGGCGGCTCCTGGACGACCGTGCCCGGCACCCGGATGGAGACCGCCTGCACGGACTGGGTGAAGAAGACCGTCGACCTGGGCGCGGCCACCGGCCTGGCCGCCACCTTCAACAACGGCAGCGGCACCTGGGACAACAACGGCGGCAACAACTACGCGCTCGGCACGGGCACCATCACGGTCAAGGACGGCGTGATCGCCCACAGCGACCCCTGCGCCGGCACCGGCCCCGTCGAGGGCGACAAGGCGACCGTCTACTACTCGACCGCGACGACCGGCTGGACCACGACCAACATCCACTACGCGCCCACCGGCGGCTCCTGGACGACCGCGCCCGGCGTGGGCATGGAATCGGCCTGCGCCGGCTGGTGGAAGAAGACCCTCGACCTCGGCACGGCCACCTCCCTCAAGGCGGCCTTCAACAACGGCAACGGCGTCTGGGACAACAACAACAGCGCCGACTACGCGATCCCGGCCGGTACGACGACGGTGAAGGACCGCACGGTCACCAAGGACGCCAAGGACCCGTGCGCGGCCGAGGCCCCCGACACCCGGGCGCCGACCGTCCCGGCCAAGGTCACCGCGAGCGCCACCCACACCTCGATCGTGCTGAGCTGGGACGCCTCGACCGACGACAAGGGCGTCACCAAGTACCAGGTAACCCGCACCGGCGGCACCAAGGGCACGACCGTCACCGACATCGGCTCGACCGTCCTCTCCGACACAGGACTCGAGGAGAAGACGACCTACACGTACACGGTGAAGGCGGTGGACGCGGCCGGCAACACCTCGGCCGCCTCCGCCGAAGCCAAGGCGACCACTGGTGAGAAGGCCCCCGAACCCGCCTCCGGCACCCCCCTCGGCACCGACCCCCGCAAGGACCCCATCTACTTCGTCCTCACCGCCCGCTTCCACGACGGCGACAGCTCCAACAACCGGGGCGGCGGCCAGCACACCAAGTCGGGCAACGCGGCCAACAACGACCCCATGTTCCGGGGCGACTTCAAGGGCCTGGTCAACCGGCTCGACTACATCAAGGCGCTCGGCTTCTCCGCGGTCTGGATCACCCCGGTGGTCCTCAATCGCTCCGACTACGACTACCACGGCTATCACGGCTACGACTTCTACAAGGTGGATCCGCGCCTGGAGTCGACCGGGGCCTCGTACCAGGACCTGATCAACGCGGCCCACGCCAAGGGCATGAAGATCTACCAGGACGTCGTCTACAACCACAGCTCCCGCTGGGGCGCCAAGAACCTGTCCACGCCGAAGGTCTACGGCGTCCGGGACTCCCAGTGGAGCTGGTACTACGACGAGAAGAACGAGGGCTTCGAGTACGACGGCCTGACCGTCGAGCCCAAGTCCGGGAAGTCGTACTACAACGGCGACCTGTGGTCCACGGCCGAGCCGACCGGCAACACCTGCGTCAACTGGGGCAAGCCCACCGGCGGCAAGAGCGCCGAGGGCTACACCCTCTACAACTGCCAGTGGCCGAGCCCCACTTCGGGCATGTTCCCCAAGGCGTACTACCACCAGTGCTGGATCGGGAACTGGGAGGGCGAGGACGCCCGCTCCTGCTGGCTGCACGAGGACCTCGCCGACTTCGACACCGAGAACACGGCCGTGCAGAACTACCTCATCGGCGCCTACGACAAGTACATCGACATGGGCGTCGACGGCTTCCGCGTGGACACGGCCGTCCACATCCCGCGCGTCACCTGGAACCGCCGCTTCCTGCCCGCTATCCAGGAACGGGTCACCCAGAAGTTCGGCGCCGAGGCCGCCAAGAACTTCTTCGTCTTCGGCGAGGTCGCGGCCTTCGTCAACGACAAGTGGAACCGGGGCTCGGTCAACCACTCGGCGCAGTTCTACACCTGGAAGGAACGCAAGGAGTACAGCGCCGACGACGAGAAGGCCGCCCTGGAGCAGTTCGACTACGAGAACGGCCAGGGCACCGGCAACCAGCCGACCTCCACCAACGCCTTCCTGAACGGCAACAGCTACCACACGCCGGACCACAGCCGGTTCTCCGGCATGCACATCATCGACATGCGCATGCACATGAACTTCGGTGACGCGCAGAACGCCTACGGCAACGGCAAGGACTCCGACGACAGCGTCAACGACGCCACGTACAACGTCGTCTACGTCGACAGCCACGACTACGGCCCCAACAAGTCCAGCAACCGCTACGGCGAGGGCACCGACGCCTGGGCCGAGAACATGTCCCTGATGTGGACCTTCCGCGGCATCCCCACGCTCTACTACGGCTCGGAGATCGAGTTCCAGAAGGGCCAGAAGATCGACTGCGGGCCGACCTGCGCGCTGGCCACCACCGGACGCGCGTACTACGGCGACCATCTCGCCGGATCGGTGACGGCGTCCGACTTCGGCAAGGCCGACTCGGCGAGCGGACAGGTCGCCACGACGCTCTCCCAGCCGCTGGTCAAGCACCTCCAGCGCCTCAACCAGATCCGCCGCGCGGTCCCCGCCCTCCAGACGGGCCAGTACTCCACCGAGGGCATCAGCGGCCAGATGGCCTTCAAACGCCGCTACACCAGCGGCTCGACCGACAGCTTCGCCCTCGTCACCGTCACCGGCGGCGCCACCTACGACGGCATCCCCGACGGCACCTACCGGGACGCCGTCACCGGCGACGTGAAGACCGTCTCCAACGGCACGCTCAGCGTCGGGGCACCCGGCAAGGGCAATCTGCGGGTGTACGTCCTCAACGGCCCCGGCAAGATCGGCGGTGACGGTCCGTACCTGAAGTGAGCGCTACTTGGCGCTATCCGATGGGTACACCGAGGCCCCGCCGGGAGTTGAATCACCTGTGTCGCACACCGACGTCCCCCCACGTCTGGAGACACAGTGATCGCCGTTCCCGAACCGGACCTCACCGAACGTGAACTCGTGGAGCGGGCCGTGGCACTACGGCCCGCTCTGCTCGAACGGCAGGCGGAAACCGAGGAGTTGACCCGCTACCCCGAGGAGACCCACCAGGACTTCCTGCGCGCCGGCTTCTACCGGACGCTCCAGCCCCGCCGCTACGGCGGCTACGAGTTCGGCCTCCCCACCTTCTACCGCGTCGTCACCGAGATCGCCCGCGGCTGCCCCTCCACCGGCTGGGCCCTCTGCCTGACCGCCGCCCACGTCCTCCAGGTCGCCGGCGTCTTCGAGAAGAAGGCCCAGGACGAGATCTTCGGCACCGACGGCGACTTCCGGGCCGCCTCCACCGTCGCCCCGGTCGGCCTCGCCCGCCCCGACGGCGACGGCCACATCCTCCTCGACGGTGTGTGGCCGTACTCCTCCGGCGCCCCCTACTCCACGCACTACATCGGCCAGACCCTGCGCGCCCCCGAGAAGCCCGACGACCCGCCGGGTCCGTTCGTGCTGTTCATCGCCCCGCGCTCGCAGTTCACCGTCGTCGAGGACTGGCACGGCGTGCTCGGCCTGCGCGGCTCCGGCTCCAACAGCGTCCGCATCGACAACGGCCGCGTCCCCACCCACTTCACCCGCGAGACGAGCCTCCTCGACCTGCCCGTGGAGGGCGGCACCCCCGGCTCGAAACTCCACGACAACCCGATGTACGCCCACCGCGCGCCCAGCTTCTACCACGGCGAGCTGGCCGCCATCATCATCGGCACCGCGTACGCCGCAGCCGACGAATACGCCCGCATCCTCACCGAACGCCCGCAGCTCCTGGACCCCACCCGCACCCGCGCCGAACTCCACGACTACCAACGCCACCTCGGCGAGGCACTCGGCGCGATCCACACCGCCGAGGCCGCGCTCCAGCACAACGCCCACGCCTGGATGGAGGCCTGCCGCCGCAACATCACGGGCGAGGAAGCCTTCACCACCGCCGTCGACAACCGCCTCGCGCTCGTCTTCCAGCACGCCGGACGGATGGCGTACGACGTCCTCCAGGGCACCCTCTTCCGCACCGCAGGCTCCCGGCACGCCCGCGACGGCGAACGGATGCAGCGGTACTTCCGGGACGCGGCCACGTACTGGACCCACGTCGGAGCGAGCATGGCCGAACCCCTGGCCAGGCGCGTCGGCTGCGACCGCCTGGGCCTGCCCTCGGACGGCATCCCCCTCATCCCCTGACCCGCCGGCCCCCGCCCGCGCGATCACTCCCGCCCCGCACACCTCGCACGCATCGGTCGCGCACAGGAATGCCCGCGTCCGTGTCGGGTACGCGAGGGGCGACGCGCCCGGGACGGACGCCGTCCTGGGCGGCTTTTTCCATCACTACCTGGGATCTTTCATGGACATATCCTCCAACGGCCACCACGCGACCCAGGCCACCACACCGGCCCAGCGCGCGCTGACCGTGCTCGCCTTCGACACCCATGACACGGCCGCGCTGCACACGCTCGCCGACAGTGAGGTGCTGATTCCCGTGCCGGACGACGCCGACGAGGCGGCCGTGAGCGACCCGACGGCCGTGGCGCTGCCCGTCCTGGAGCAGCCCGGCGGCGAACAGATCGTGCCGGTCTTCACCTCGGAACCCGCGATGGCCGAGCTCCTGCCCTATGTGTCGCGCTACCGCCTGGTCCCGCTGGGCGCCCTCGCCTCCCAGTGGCCGACCGACGCCGATCTGTCCCTCACCATCGACGCCGGCTCCCCGCACGGCCTCACCCTCGACGCCCATGACGTGGGCACCCTCCTGGGAGGACAGGGCATCTGACCCCCGCCCCGGCGCGGTGCGGACCCGGCCACGACGGCGTTCGCCTTCGGGGGCGTACGGGATCTGCCGCGCTGAGGGGGAGGTGAGGCGGAGGCGCCGGTGGGTCAGCCCTGCCGCAGCATGCGGGACAGGACGTCGCGCTGCAGTGGCAGGACCTCCGCGTGCAGGTCGCGGCCCTTGTCCGTCAGGGTGACCCATACGCCGCGCCGGTCCTCCGCGCAGACGGACCGCTCCACCAGGCCGTCCTTCTCCAGGCGGCCGATCAGCCGGGACAGAGCGCTCTGGCTGAGGTGGACCTTCTCCGCGATGTTCTGCACCCGGCACAGGTCCCCGGCGGCCGTGGCCGCCGCCATGCCCGACGCGAGGATGTCGAGCACCTCGAAGTCGCTGGCGCCGAGGCCGTGCGGATGCAGTACGCGGTCGATCTCGCACATCGTGCGGGCGTGCACGGACAGGATGTCCCGCCATTGGTCCTCGAGCCGGACACCGGCCGTGTTCGCTGCCATATGTGCACGGTAACAGAGGGCGAGGTGTTCGTTGTCTGTGCAACTAGTGCAGACGCATCCACCGGCCTCGCGCTACTCGGCCGCGGTGTCCTCCATGAGCCCGATCAGGTTTCCGTCCGCGTCCTTCACCGAGGCGATCAGCCTGCCGCCGCCCACGTCGTGAACGTCCTCCAGGGTCTCCGCGCCCGTGCCGAGCAGGGCCGTGAGCGTCGACCGGATGTCGGCGACGTGCCAGTACGGGACCGGGCCCGTCATCCCCTTCGCGTGGCCGTTCGGGTCCAGGGCCACGTCCTGGCCGGCGTCCTTGAAACCGACGTAGTACGGGGTGTCCGCGTACGGTTCCACCTCCAGCAGCGCGCTGAACAGGGCCTTCGCCCCGGCCAGGTCCTTGACGGGGTAGACGATGGTCTTCAGTCCGGCGGTCATGACGTGCTCCTCGGTGGGTTGAGATTCCGGTCGCTGGGATCTGCGGTCCACGCTAGGACGGGGAGGGGCGCCGAGGCTTCTCCGATCCTGACCACTCGCCCGCGCCCCGCGTTTCCTCGCCCCGCTGTGCCGGGCGGAGCCAGAGCGTGGAGAGCGGGGGCAACGTCACGCGGACACTGCCCGCCCGCCCGTGCCAGGCATGTGGCTCACGTTCGACGGGGTGGGCGTTGACGACGCCGCTCCCTCCGTACACCACGGCATCGGTGTTCAGCACCTCACGCCACACCGGGACATCGTCAGGCACCCCCAGCCGATAGCCCTCACGCACCACAGGACTGAAGTTGGACACGGCCAGCAACGGCACACCACCCGCATCGAGCCGCAGGAACGCGAACACATTGTCCTCGGCCGCGTCCGCGCTCACCCACTGGAACCCACCGGGATCGGTGTCCCGCTGCCAGAGCGCGGGCGTGTCCCGGTACACCGTATTGAGGTCACGGACGAGATCCCGCACACCGCGATGGTCGGCCTCGGCGCCGTACCCCGGATCGAGCAGCCACCAGTCGGGACCGTCCGGCTCCGACCACTCGCCGCCCTGCGCGAACTCCTGCCCCATGAAGAGCAGTTGCTTGCCGGGATGGGCCCACATGAAGCCCAGATACGCGCGGTGATTCGCCCGCCGCTGCCACCAGTCACCCGGCATCTTCGACACCAGCGCCCGCTTCCCGTGCACGACCTCGTCGTGCGAGATGGGCAGGACGTAGTTCTCGCTGTACGCGTACACCATCGAGAACGACATCTCGTTGTGGTGGTACTTGCGATGCACGGGCTCGTGCTCGATATAGCCCAGCGAGTCGTGCATCCACCCCATGTTCCACTTCAGCCCGAAGCCCAGCCCGCCGCTGTCGGTCGGCCGGGTGACGCCGTCCCAGGCCGTGGACTCCTCCGCGATGGTCACCACACCGGGCGCCCGCCGGTACACGGTCGCGTTCATCTCCTGCAGAAAGGCGACCGCGTCCAGATCCTCACGCCCGCCGAACACATTGGGCGACCACTGACCGGAGTCACGCGAGTAGTCGAGGTACAGCATCGAGGCGACGGCATCCACCCGCAGCCCGTCGACATGGAACTCCTCGCACCAGTAGACGGCGTTCGCCACCAGGAAGTTGCGGACCTCTACGCGCCCGAAGTCGAACTCGTACGTCCCCCAGTCCGGATGCTCGGCCCGCCGGCTGTCCCCGGGCTCGTACAGCGGCTCCCCGTCGAAGCGGCCGAGCGCCCAGTCGTCCTTGGGGAAGTGGGCGGGCACCCAGTCCACGATCACGCCGATGTCGGTCCGGTGCAGCGCGTCGACGAGGTACTTGAAGTCGTCGGGGGTGCCGAGGCGGGCGGTCGGGGCGTAGAAGCCGGTGACCTGGTAGCCCCAGGACCCGCTGAACGGATGCTGGGCGACCGGCATCAGCTCGACGTGGGTGAAGCCGAGATCGCGGACGTACTCCGGCAGCACATCGGCGAGTTGACGGTACGTCAGTCCTGGTCGCCAGGACGGCAGATGGACCTCGTAGACGGAGAACGGCGCCTCGTGCACAGGCGTGTCCCCGCGCCCGGCCATCCACTCCGCGTCGCCCCACTCGTAGCGCGAGGCGGTGACGATGGACGCCGTCGCGGGCGGGACCTCCGCCTGGCGGGCCATCGGGTCGGCCTTGAGGAGCCGGTGGCCGTGGCGCGAGGTGATCTCGAACTTGTAGTGGGCGCCCACGCCCACCCCCGGCAGGAACAGCTCCCAGACCCCGGACGCACCGAGGGACCTCATCGGGAACGCCGTCCCGTTCCAGCAGGCGAAGTCCCCGACGACCCGCACCCCTTGGGCATTCGGCGCCCACACGGTGAACCGGGTGCCGGGCACCCCCTGATGGGTCATCGGCTCGGCCCCGAGCGCCTTCCACAACTGCTCGTGCCGCCCCTCACGGATCAGATGCAGATCCAGCTCGCCCAGCGCGGGCAGGAAACGGTACGGGTCATGGACCTCGTGGTCGGTGTCCTCGTACGAGACGAGCAGCGTGTACTCCGGGACATCGACGGTGGCGGTGGTGGTGTCGGTGTCGGTGTCGAGCGGGAGCAGGACGGAGAAGAGGCCGTCACCCTCCGAGGCGAGATAGGTGCGTTCGCCGTCGATCACGACGCTCACGGCATGGGCGTACGGTCGCAGGGCCCGTACCGCGATCCCGCCCGTCACCGGGTGGGCGCCGAGCAGGGCGTGCGGGTCGTGATGGGCGCCGGACAGCAGCCGCGCACGGTCGTCGGGGGCCAGGGGAGGGGCCGGCACGGTCAGCCGGGGCCTGCGCGGCGGCGGGCCCGCCGCCTCGGGGGGAGTGGTGTCGCGCAGGGCCACGGTGTCAGTCTCCTCTCACGGCGAGACGCTCGATCGCCGCCATCGGTACGGGAAGCCAGTCGGGGCGGTGCCGGGCCTCGTACAGCACCTCGTACACGGCCCGGTCGGTCTCATAGGCACGCAGCAGACCGTGCTTCTTGCGCGGATCCCAGCCGGCGTGCGCCGCGTAACCCGCGCAGTAGGCCTCCCGGCAGCGGCGTGCCCACTCCGGGCGCCAGGGGCGGCGCTGCCGGGCGGCGTAGTCGAAGGAGCGCAGCATCCCGGCGATGTCCCGCACCGGCGACTGGGTGCCGCACCGCTCGGCGAGTGGACGGGACGGCTCGCCCTCGAAGTCGATCACGAACCACTCCCGGCCCGCCCGCAGCACCTGCCCCAGATGCAGATCGCCGTGGACGCGCTGCGCGGCCGGCCCGACATCGCAGGACAGCAGGGCGTGGAAGGCGGTGCGCAGCCCGGGCACGAACGGCCGCAGCGCCGGTACACAGCGCGCGGCGGCGTCCAGCCGCTCGGTCATCGCGGCGGCCGTCCGCCCGTTCTCGTCGTGGGCCCCGGAGGGGAAGGCCGAGGCCAGCGCCATATGGACCTCCGCCGTGGCCCGGCCCAGCTCACGGGCCTGCGCCGTGAAGTCCTGCCCGGCGGCGAGCGCGCCGAGCGCCAGTGTCCAGCCGTCGGAGGCGTCGGGCAGGAACGGCTGCAGCACACCGAGCGTCGCCGCGAACGGATCGGTCGTCCGGAACCAGGCCACCGGCGCCGGCACCCGGCCGCACCCCTGCCCGGCCAGCGCGCCCGGCACCTCCAGATCCGGGTTCACCCCCGGCTGGATACGCCGGAAGACCTTCAGGATGAACGCGTCCCCGTACACCAGCGAGGAGTTGGACTGCTCGGCGTCCAGCAGCCGGGGAGCCAGCCCGGCCGGTACCCGTACGTCCGGGTCCGCCTCGAAACACAGCGGGCCCGCCGTACCGGGATGCCGCAGCCGCTCGAGGAGCAGCTGCGCCGAGCGGGGGTCGTACAGCGCGTCGTACACGGTCAGCCCCGCGAGCGGACCCTCGTGCGCCTGCCCGATGAGCGCCCGGCTGAGGCGTGGCACCACCTGCTCGCGCACACCGAGCAGCAGCTGGTAGCAGTCACCGTCCGGGGTGGCGCCACCGGGCGCGGGCACTCCGCCGTGGCCGGTGTGGCTCGGCTGACCGGTGTGCACGAGCAGATGCAGACAGCCCGGATACAGCTCGGTCATCGACAGGAGGGCGAGGTCCGTGACCGGCCGGTCCTTGCCGGCGAACCAGCGCTGCCTCGGCAGCCACTCGCGCAGCAGCCCGGCCAGCGAGGTCATGAGGTCGGCGGCGACCCCGTCGCAGCTCGGCCGGAGCAATGCGGTTGCGGTCTTCGGCATGGTGACGCGTCCTTTCGCCGGCCCGCGCTTCAACGCCCTCGGGCAGCGCGGGAGAGGACTCGGGAGAGCCGGAACCAGTAGAAGCCGTGGCCCGCGAGGGTGAGCAGATAGGGCAGTTCACCTACGGCGGGGAAACGGACACCGCCGATGAGCTCCACGGGGTGGAGTCCGTCGTAGGCGCGCAGATCCAGTTCGGTGGGCTGCGGGAAGCGCGAGAAGTTGTTCACACACAGCACCAGGTCGTCCCCGTCTTCTTCGATCGAAGGGGCTTCCCGGAGATACGCCAGCACGGCCGGGTTGGACGACGGCAACTCGGTGTAGGTGCCGAGACCGAACGCCGGGTTCTGCTTGCGGATCTCGATCATGCGGCGGGTCCAGTGCAGCAGCGAGGAGGGGGAGGACATCGACGCCTCGACGTTCGTCACCTGGTAGCCGTAGACCGGGTCCATGATCGTCGGGAGGGAGAGTCGTCCCGGGTCGCAGGTCGAGAAGCCGGCGTTGCGGTCGGGGGTCCATTGCATGGGGGTGCGGACGGCGTCGCGGTCGCCGAGCCAGATGTTGTCGCCCATGCCGATCTCGTCGCCGTAGTAGAGGATCGGCGAGCCGGGCAGGGAGAGCAGGAGTGCGGTGAACAGTTCGATCTGGTTGCGGTCGTTGTCCAGGAGGGGCGCCAGCCGACGCCTGATTCCGATGTTGGCGCGCATACGCGGGTCTTTGGCGTACTCCGCGTACATGTAGTCGCGCTCTTCGTCGGTGACCATCTCCAGCGTCAATTCATCATGATTGCGCAGGAAGATGCCCCATTGGCAACTGGAGGGGATGGCCGGGGTCTTGGCGAGGATTTCCGAGACCGGGTAGCGGGATTCCCTTCGGACCGCCATGAAGATCCTCGGCATCACCGGGAAGTGGAACGCCATATGGCATTCGTCGCCGCCGCTGGAGAAATCACCGAAGTAGTCGACCACGTCCTCCGGCCACTGGTTCGCCTCCGCGAGGATGACCGTGTCCGGGTACAGCGTGTCGATCTCCCGGCGGACATGCTTGAGGAACGCGTGGGTGGCCGGGAGGTTCTCGCAGTTGGTGCCTTCCTCCTGGTAGAGGTAGGGGACGGCGTCCAGCCGGAACCCGTCGATGCCGAGGTCCAGCCAGAACCGCAGGGCGGCCAGCATTTCCTCCCGGACGGCGGGGTTCTCGTAGTTGAGATCGGGCTGGTGGGAGAAGAAGCGGTGCCAGAAGTACTGCTTGCGGACGGGGTCGAAGGTCCAGTTGGAGGCTTCGGTGTCGACGAAGATGATGCGGGCGTCCTGGAACTGTTTGTCGTCGTCGGCCCAGACGTAGTAGTCGCCGTAGGGGCCGTCGGGGTCTTTCCTGGACTCCTGGAACCACGGGTGCTGGTCGCTGGTGTGGTTCATGACGAAGTCGATGATGACGCGCATGCCGCGTTGGTGGGCGGCGTCGACGAATTCCACGAAGTCGGCGAGGTCGCCGAATTCGGGGAGGACGGCGGTGTAGTCGGAGACGTCGTAGCCGCCGTCGCGGAGGGGGGATTTGAAGAAGGGCGGGAGCCAGATGCAGTCGATGCCGAGCCACTGCAGATAGTCGAGTTTGGCGGTCAGGCCCTTGAGGTCGCCGATGCCGTCGCCGTCGCTGTCCTGGAACGAGCGGACCAGGACCTCATAGAAGACGGCGCGTTTGAACCAGTCCGGATCCCGGTCCCGCTGCGGAGTGTCCTCGAAGGTGTCCGGGATGGGTTTGTTCATGGTCATGGCGTACCTGACACTCCGATCTGCGACGAGGAGGTCGTGCTCTCGGCCTGGAGCCGGACATGCTGGACATGGAGGATGTGCGCGGGTGCCCGCCCGGGTTCCAGGCGCACGTAGTTCGTCCTTCCCCAGCGGTAGGTCTCCCCCGTCAGCTCGTCGCGTACCGGCACGTTCTCGTCGCTCCCCAGGCCGAGTTCCGCCATGTCGAGCGTGACCGTGGCCTCCTGGGCGCGATGGGGATCGAGGTTGACGACCACCACGACCGCGTCCGGGCCCGCGCGCTTGCTGTACGCGATCACCGCGTCGTTGTCGGTGTGATGGAAGCGCAGGTTCCGGAGCCCGTGCAGTGCGGGGTGGCGCCGTCTGATGTCGTTGAGCGCGGTGATGAGGGGCGCGATCGTGCGGCCCTCCTGTGCCGCCGCGTCCCAGTCGCGGGGGCGGAGTTGGTACTTCTCGGAGTCGAGGTACTCCTCGCTGCCCGGCTTGAGGGGGGTGTTCTCGCACAGTTCGTAGCCGGAGTAGACGCCCCAGGTGGGGGAGAGGGTGGCGGCGAGGACGGCGCGGAGTTCGAAGGCGGGGCGGCCGCCCTGCTGGAGGAAGGCGTGGAGGATGTCGGGGGTGTTGACGAAGAAGTTGGGCCGCATGTAGGCGGCGGCTTCGCCGGCGAGTTCGGTGGCGTACTCCGTCAGCTCCTGTTTGGTGTTGCGCCAGGTGAAGTAGGTGTAGGACTGCTGGAAGCCGGTGGCGGCCAGGGTGTGCATCATCGCGGGGCGGGTGAAGGCCTCGGCGAGGAAGATGACGTCGGGGTCGGTGGCGTTGATGTCGGCGATGACCTGTTCCCAGAACACCACCGGTTTGGTGTGGGGGTTGTCGACGCGGAAGATCCGGACCCCGTGGTCCATCCAGTGCCGCAGGACGCGTGTCGTTTCGGCGATGAGGCCGGGCAGGTCGGCGTCGAAGGCGATGGGGTAGATGTCCTGGTACTTCTTCGGCGGGTTCTCCGCGTACGCGATCGTCCCGTCGGGGCGGTGGTGGAACCACTCGGGATGCTTCTGCACCCACGGGTGGTCCGGGGAGCACTGCAGCGCGAAGTCCAGGGCGACTTCCAGGCCCAGCGCGCGGGCCTCGGCCACGAAGAAGTCGAAGTCGTCGATCGTGCCCAGGTCGGGGTGGACGGCGTCGTGGCCGCCCTCCGGGGAGCCGATCGCCCACGGCACGCCGACGTCGTCGGGGGTGGGGGAGAGGGTGTTGTTGCGGCCCTTGCGGAAGGTGGTCCCGATCGGGTGGATCGGGGGCAGGTAGATGACGTCGAAGCCCATCGCGGCGATGGCGGGCAGGCGGCGGGCGGCGGTACGGAACGTGCCGTGGGGCTGCTCGGGGGTGCCCTCGGAACGCGGGAAGAACTCGTACCAGGAGCCGTACAGGGCCCGCTCCCGCTCCACGAGGAGGGGCAGTGGTTCGCTGGAGGTGACCAGTTCGCGCAGGGGGTGGCGGGTGAGGACCTCGTCGACCTCCGGCGCCAACGCCGCCGCCAGTCGGTCGGCGACCGGAAGGGTGTCGTCGCGCAGGCGCCCGGCGGCCGTCAGCAGGACCGTGTGCCCGCCTCCCTCCGGCACGCCGGCGGCGGCGCGCGCGTACAGCTCCGCGCCCTCCTCCAGGACGAGTCCGGGGTCGATACCGGCCGGGATCTTGATGCGGGCGGTGTGGCGCCAGGTGGCGATCGGGTCGCTCCAGGCCTCGACGCGGTAGGTCCAGCGGCCCACGGCGGTGGGGGTGACACAGGCGCCCCAGCGGTCGGTGCCGGGGGCGAGTTCACGCATCGGGGTCCACGGGGCGGGGCGGCCCTCCGGGTCCTTGAGCACGACATTGGCGGCCACCACGCCGTGGCCCTCCCGGAAGAGCGTCGCGGTGACCTCGAAGGTCTCGCCGACGACCGCCTTCGCGGGACGTCTGCCGCACTCGACAAGGGGGCGGACGTCCCTGACGGGGACGCGGCCGATGGCCGGGGCCGGGATCGGGCTCATGGGGTCTCACCTCCGCCGTGCTCGGGGATCGGCGCTGGGCCGAACGGGTACTGGGGGGTCTACCGCCCGGCCGTGAAACGCCGTCCGGACGGCGGACCACGTCGGACGGAACGGGCCTTGCCGGTCTGCTCCTTGCGGGCGGCCTTGCCGGTCTGTTCCTGCTGGGGACGGCCCGTCTGCTCCTGGAGATAGGCGGGCAGGCTCGTCCGGAGGTAGCGCTCGGCGGCCGTGACCGCCTCGCGGGCGCAGCGCTTGCCCATCAGCACGCACAGCGTGTAGCCCGAGTCCTCGAAGTTGGCCCGGGCCGCGCGGTCGGTCGGGGACGCGAGCATCGCGCGTTCCCAGGTGCGGTAGCGCCGCAGATGTCTGGCCACCTCGTTCTTGGCGGGCAGCAGCATGTGCTGGTCCCTCCCGGCACTCTCGGCGGAGCACGCTTCCCGGGGGAGGTCGTGCACGGAGGGGCATCGACGCCTCAGGGAGCCGATGCCTTCACTCATGGTGCACAGGGAACCACCGGGCGTCTTGTTGGTTCTTCAACCACCCCAGGAGTCGCTCGTGTTGCACGAATGGCGTAGCCCACCCACTCTGGAGCTGACTCAGAAGTGATCGGTGCTCACGCTTCGTGCTCGCGAGGTGGGAGCTTCGCCGGTGAGGAGCCAACGACGATGAAGACCGCAGCATCTCGCTACTACCACCTCGACGTGGAAGTCAGTCCGGAACGGGTCGGACAGGTCAGGCGCATCCTGGCCGCCCACCTACGGTTCTGGGACCTGGAGACCCTCGTCGGGCCCGTCTGCCACAGCGCCGAACTGCTGCTGCGCGCGATCGAGGAGCACGCCACGGACAAGGACACCTCGATCGAGATGTGGTGGAACGGTCAGCACCTCATCGCGGCGGTGGGTGCGAACGACCGGGAGATGCGCCCGGACCGGGAGTTGCGTCCCTGCCTCACCCGTATCGCCGCGCTCAGCGACGGCTGGGGCTGTTGCTCGACGGCCACCGGCAGCACGGTCATCTGGTTCACCCAGCGGGCGCCGGTCGACCTGAGCGTGCCCTTGGTGCCGAGGGCGCCCGAGCCGGCCCTGCGCGAAGTGCTCCAGGTGCCTCGCGAGATGCCCGTCGCCGTGCTCGCCGGTTCGCCCGGCGGCGAGGCGCCGGACGCCTGCGAAGCCGCGCGGTGACCGCGCGGCCGGACCGGACCGGGGTGCCCGTGTGGAGCGGGCACCCCTACCCGCTGGGTGCCTCCTACGACGGCACCGGCACCAACTTCGCGGTGTTCAGCGAGGTCGCCGAACGCGTCGACCTGATCCTCGTGGACGACGACGGCGCCCACCGCTCCGTCCCGCTCACCGAGGTCGACGGCTTCGTCTGGCACGGCCATCTGCCCGGCGTCGGACCGGGACAGCGCTACGGCTACCGCGTGCACGGCCCCTGGCACCCCGCCGCCGGCCACCGCTGCGATCCGGCGAAGCTGCTGCTCGACCCGTACACCAGGGCCGTGGACGGGCAGACCGACAACCACCCCTCCCTCCGCGAACCCGGCGCCGACAGCGCCGGGCACACCATGCTGGGCGTGGTCACCGACCCGTTCTTCGACTGGGGCGACGACCGCCCGCCGCGCCGCCCGTACGCCGACACCGTCATCTACGAGGCGCACGTCCGCGGCCTCACCCGCACCCACCCCGACGTGCCCGCCGAACTGCGCGGCACCTACGCCGGACTGGCGCACCCCGCGGTCGTCGAGCACCTCACCTCGCTGGGGGTGACCGCGATCGAGCTGATGCCGGTCCACCAGTTCGTGCAGGACGGCGTCCTCCAGGACCGGGGCCTCACCAACTACTGGGGCTACAACACCATCGGCTTCTTCGCCCCGCACAACGCCTACGCCGCCCACGGCACCCGAGGCCAGCAGGTCACCGAGTTCAAGTCCATGGTCAAGGCGCTGCACGCGGCCGGCCTCGAAGTGATCCTCGACGTGGTCTACAACCACACCGCCGAGGGCAACGAGAAGGGCCCCACCCTCTCCTTCCGGGGCCTCGACAACAGCTCGTACTACCGTCTGGTGGACGGCGACTGGGGCCACTACTACGACACCACCGGCACCGGCAACAGCCTGCTGATGCGGCACCCGTACGTCCTCCAGCTGATCATGGACTCGCTGCGGTACTGGGTCACCGAGATGCATGTCGACGGCTTCCGCTTCGACCTGGCGGCCACGCTGGCGCGGCAGTTCCACGAGGTGGACCGGCTCTCGGTGTTCTTCGACCTGATCCAGCAGGACCCGGTCATCAGCCGCGTCAAGCTCATCGCCGAACCGTGGGACGTGGGCGAGGGCGGCTACCAGGTGGGCAACTTCCCGCCGCTGTGGTCGGAGTGGAACGGCAAGTACCGCGACGCCGTACGGGACTTCTGGCGCGGTAGCCCCCACACCCTCGGCGAGTTCGCGTCCCGGCTGACCGGCTCCTCCGACCTGTACGAGCACAGCCGGCGCCGCCCCCGCGCCAGCGTCAACTTCGTCACCGCGCACGACGGTTTCACCCTGCGCGACCTGGTCTCGTACAACGACAAGCACAACGAGGCCAACGGCGAGGGCAACCGGGACGGCGAGAGCGTCAACCGGTCCTGGAACTGCGGGGTCGAGGGCCCCACCAAGGATCCGCGCGTCCGCGCGCTCCGCGCCCGCCAGCAGCGCAACCTCCTGGCCACACTGCTGCTGTCCCAGGGCATCCCGATGATCGGCCACGGCGACGAGTCGGGCCGCACCCAGCGCGGCAACAACAACGCCTACTGCCAGGACAACGAGGTCTCGTGGCTCGACTGGCGGCTGGACGCCGAACGCCGCGCACTGCTCGCCTTCACCCGCGACCTCATCGCCCTGCGCGCCGCCCACCCCGTGCTGCGCCGCCGCCGTTTCTTCCACGGCGACACCCCGACCCGCGCCGGCCGGCCGCTGCCCGACCTGGTGTGGCTGCTGCCGGACGCCGAGGAGATGACCGACGCCGACTGGGACCGCGCCGACGCCCACGCCGTGGCCGTCTTCCTCAACGGTGACGCCATCGCCGAACGCGACGCCCACGGCGAGCCCGTCGTCGACGACTCCTTCCTGCTCCTGCTGAACAGCCACTGGGAGCCGAAAGTCTTCCGCCTGCCGGACGCCGCGTACGGCGAGCGCTGGGCGACCCTCGTCGACACGGCCGCCGAGCCGGACGGCGTCCCCGACGAGACCGAGCACAAGGCGGGCGCGGAGATCACCGTCGAGGCCCGGGCGCTGGTGCTGCTGTCACGGCCCTCCCGGGCCGGCTGACCCCCAGGGGCCCGGCCCGGCGGAGGTCAGCGCGCGCTGCGTGACGTGATCGTGAACTGGGCGCCGTCCGGGTCGCGGAGCACCGCCTC
Source organism: Streptomyces sp. NPDC001868 (assembly GCF_040297125.1). NCBI lineage: Bacteria > Bacillati > Actinomycetota > Actinomycetes > Kitasatosporales > Streptomycetaceae > Streptomyces > Streptomyces sp. NPDC001868. The sequence continues at coordinate 301,168 of NZ_JBEOYO010000004.1, forward strand.
GTTCGCGTCCTGCGTCAGGATCGTGCCCCCGTGGTGCTGGGCGGCCTCGACACGGGCCGGCACGTCGGAGACGGAGAAGTGCACCTGCCAGTGCGGGCGGATCGTGGGGTCGGGGGCGGCCTCCAGCGCGCCGGAGCTGATCCGGGCCACGACCTCGCCCTCGCTGCGCAGCACGACCTCGTTGCCCTCGTAGCGGACCTCGCAGCAGCCGGGCCTCTCGGTGGCCCACTCCAGGACCTCGCCGTAGAAGATCGCGGCGTCGAAGGCGTCCCGGGTGTGGAGGCGGATGAAGGCCGGGGCAGCCTTGCGCCAGGTCTCCCAGTCGGTGAACAGCGCGCCCTCCCAGATCCCGAACGAGGCCCCGTGGCGGTCCGCCAGCAGGGCCGCCCGGCCGGGCGGGAAGGAGAGCGGGCCGACCGCGACCGTGCCGCCCCGCTCCCGGGCCCGGGACGCCGCCGCGTCCGCGTCGGACACCGCGAAGTACGGGGTCCAGGCGACCGCCATCTGCCACAGGGTCGCCACCCCCGCGATCCCGGCGACCGGCACCCCGTCCGCCAGCGCGATCCGGAAGTGGTCGCCGAGCTTGGCCGTACGCCATCGCCAGCCCAGTACGGCGGCGTAGAAACTCTCCGTGGCCGGCAGATCCCGGCTGGTGAGGCTCACCCAGCAGGGAGCCCCGAAGACGGAATGGCTGGAGACGACGTTCTCCGCGCCCCGGTGATTGCTGTCGCTGTTCATGGCAGTAGCGTCCTGGTCTCGTCCGCCGGCACACCCCGGCCGCACTCCAGTGTCCAACCGGATCCGGGGCCGGTGCTCGTCGAGTACCCCCGGGTCGGCGTTCCGACGCCGGTGGCACCGCGATCTTCGGACGACCGTTCGGGTGATGACCGGGGTGGCGTGGTCTTACCGTGCGCCACTCGCGCATGCGCCCGGCGGCGGATGAGGGGAGCATTCGGTCCATGGCCGACATGACGGAAAGTTCAGCGCCCGGGCAGGCCGCCCCCGGCTCGGCTCCGCCCCATCAGACCCTCGCTCTCGCGGCGATGATGTTCGCCGTCTCGATGACCTTCATCGACCAGACGATCGTCGCCATCGCCGCCCCGAGCATCGTGGACGAGCTCGGCCTCTCCTCGTCGGGCATGCAGTGGGTGGTCAACGCCTATCTGCTCGCCCTGGCCGCGTTCTTCGCGCTCGGTGGCCGGCTCGCCGACATCCTCGGGCACCGCCGGATGATGGTGATCGGCACCCTGACCTTCGTCATCTCGTCCGTGCTGTGCGGCTGCGTCCCCGACGACAGCTTCGCCGTGGGCTGGCTGATCGTCTTCCGGGCCACGCAGGGCCTGGGCGCCGCCCTGATGTTCCCGGCCGCGCTCGCCGTCGTCGTCGCCGTCTTCCCGGTGGACAAGCGCGGCCGGGCCCTCGCCCTGTTCTTCGGTCTGTCCGGTGCCCTCACCGCGCTCGGCCCGCTCCTCGGCGGCTGGCTCACCGACTGGACCTGGCGCGCGATCTTCTGGGTCAACGTGCCCGTCGCGATCGTCGCCCTCGTCCTGACCGCGCTCGCCCGCATCCCCCACCGGGCCCGCCGTGAACGCCTCGACCTGCCCGGCGCCGTCCTCGTCGCCGTCGGCATGGGCCTCAGCGTGCTCGGCCTGCAACAGGCCTCGGCCTGGGGCTGGAGCAGCTTCGCCACCTGGGCCTGCGTCATCGGCGGCCTGGCCGTCCTCGTACTGTTCTGCGCCTACGAGCTCCGCGTCGACGAACCGCTCATCAAGCTCCATGTCTTCCGCGACAAGGCGTTCAGCGTCGACGCGGCCGTCCTGTTCTTCTCGATGCTCGCCTTCGTCCCGCTGTTCTTCTTCGCCTCGGTGTACGCGCAGGTCTCGCTCAGCGCCTCACCCACCCAGGCCGCGCTGTTCCTGCTGTACTTCTTCATCGGCTTCGCCATCGCCTCCCAGTGGGGCGGCCGGATCCTCGACAAACGCGGCGCCAGGCCCGCGCTGAAACTGGGCACGGCCCTCGGCGCGGTCGGCTTCGCCTTGTGGGCGAACAAACTGACCGACCTCTCGATGCACGACCAGTGGCCCTACGTCGCCCTCGCCGGCGCCGGCATCGGCTTCCTGCTCGCGCCCGCCTCGACCGACGCGGTGAACCGGTCCCTCAACGCCTCCTACGGCGAGGTCACCGGCATCACCCAGACCGTGCGCAACTACGCGGCGGCCGTGGGCCTCGCCGTGTACGGCACGATCCTGACGCATGTGACCACCGACAAGGTCGTCGAGACACTGACGTCCAGGGGAGTGCCGGACGACGCGGCGCGGGACGCGGCCCGTGACATCTCGGAATCGGTCACCGGCAACCCGGACAGCCAGGCACCGAGCGGGGACGGCCCCGTCGGCACGGTGGTGCGCGACTCGATGGACGCCATCCGCATGGACTTCGCCGAGGCCAACCAGTGGGTGTTCTACGGGATGGCCATCGCGCTCGGCATCGGGTTCCTGTGCGCGCTGCGGCACCCGGGCACCCGCGTCACCGAGGAGACACGGACACCCGACCGGGAGCCCGTGCACCACTGACGGCGGCACGGGACCACGGACGGCGGCACAGCCCGGGAACCCGCTCCTCAGGCCGCGCGCCGCCTCACGTCGACTCCCGTCGCACCAGCTCCGTCGGCAGGATCACCGCCGCCGGGTCCTCGCCGCCGATCTGGGCCAGCAGGACCCGCACCATCTCGTTGCTGATGCGGTCGTAAGGCTGGCGGATGGTGGTGAGGGCGGGGACGGCCTCCGTCGCCGCGACCGAGTCGTCGAAGCCGCCCACGGCCACGTCCTCCGGGACCCGGCGGCCCGCCCGGCGCAGCGCCGCGAGAGCGCCCTGCGCCATCAGGTCGGAGGCCACGAACACGGCGTCCATGTCGGGCGCCCGCTCCAGCAGCCGGTCGGTGCCCGCCTCGCCGCTGGCTCGGCTGTAGTCGCCGGAGACGATCAGCCGCTCGTCGATCTCGACGCCCGCCTCGGTGAGGACCTCCTTGTAGCCGGCGAGGCGGTCGACACCGCCGGGCGAGTCCAGCGGGCCGGTCACGACACCGATCCGCCGGCGGCCCAGCGACAGCAGGTGGCGCACCATGTCGCGGGCGCCGTCGCGGTCGTCGGCGGCCACGTAGCTCACCTTGGAGCCGGGAGTCATGGGCTTTCCGCACTGGACGAGGGGGATGCCCGCCTCGCGGAGCTCCTGGGCGACCGGATCCGCGGAGTGGCTGGACACCACCAGCACACCGTCGACGTGGCCCGCCGTGATGTACCGCGTGATCCGGCGCCGCTCGTCCTCCGTGCCGGCCACCATCAGCAGCAGCGGGATGTCGTGCGCGGCCAGTGCCTGGGTGCAACACCGCAGGAGGACATTGAAGTTGGGGTCCTCGAAGAGCTTCTCCTGCGGTTCCGTCAGCAGGAAGCCGATCGAGTCCGAGCGGCCCGTGATCAGCGAGCGGGCGTGCCGGTTCACGACATAACCCGTCCTGCGGATCGCGGCGTTGACCGCCTCGGCGGCCGTCGGGCTGACGTAGTGACCGCCGTTGAGCACGCGCGAGACCGTTCCCCGGGAGACTCCCGCCTCGCGCGCCACGTCGTGAATGGTCGGCGGCTTACGCCTGCCCCCCGTGCTGCTCATGGTCATGACTTTACGGCTCCGGAGAGAAGATCGAGGCTCCAGAACCGCTGGATGACCAGGAAGAGCGCGATCAGCGGGATCACCGCGAGCAGCGCACCGGTGATCACCAGGGTGTAGAGCGCCGGGGTGTTCGCGCCCTGTTCGAGAAGCGTGAACAGGCCGAGCGTGATCGGGAACTTCTCGTCGTCGCTGAGCATGATGTACGGCAGCAGGAAGTTGTTCCAGACGGCCACGAACTGGAACAGGAAGACCGTCACCAGACCTGGCACCATCATCGGCAGCGCGATCCGGGTGAAGATCCGCCACTCGCTCGCCCCGTCCATCCGCCCGGCCTCGACCACGTCGGTGGGCACGGCGGCAGCGGCGTAGATCCGGGAGAGATAGACGCCGTACGGGGAGAGGACCAGCGGCAGCAGCACCGACCAGTAGGAGTCGGCCAAGTCCGCCTTCGCCATCAGCAGGTACTGCGGGATCGCGAGGATCACCGGCGGCATCAGCACGCCCGCCATCAGGACGTTGAAGACGGCCTCGCGGCCCTTGAAGCGGTAGATCGCCAGCGCGTAGCCGCTGATCGCCGAGACGGCGGTGGACAGCAGGGCGCCGAGACCGGCGTAGAGGGCGGAGTTGCCCATCCACTGCCAGTAGATGCCGTCGCGGTAGGCGTTCAGGTCGGACATGTTGTCCGCGAAGCCGGTGCCCGGCAGGAAGGTGAACGTGGAGAACAGTTCGCTGCCCGACTTGGTGGCGGCGATCAGCACCCAGGCCACGGGCAGCAGACAGTAGATCGCGCCCAGCAGCAGGGTGAGCGTCGGGACGAGCGCGATGCGGCGGCGCAGCGGCGGGCCCTGGGCGGTGCCGGGTGTGGTCCCCGCGGCCGGAGCGGCCTTGCGGACGGCAAGAGAACTCATCGTGCTGCCTCCTGCTTGGTACGGGAGTTCGCGGCCCTCAGGAAGCCGAAGGAGAGGACGAGCGTGGCCACGGCGATGATCACCGCACCGGCCGCCGCCGAGTAGATGTCGCCCTCGCCGAAGGCGTCCCGGTGCACCTTCATCAGCGGACTCCACGTCGTGGAGACCGAGTTGGTGAGGGGCTTGAGGGTGGTGGGCTCGCTGAACACCTGGAGCGTGGCGATGATCGAGAAGAAGAAGGTCAGCACCAGGGAGGGCGCCACCATCGGGATCTTGATCCGCAGGGCGATCTGCGACGGGGTCGCCCCGTCCAGCTTCGCCGCCTCGTACACCTCGGTCGGGATCGACTGGAGCGAGGTGTAGATGACGATCATGTTGAAGCCGGTGCCGCCCCAGATCGCGATGTTCGACAGCGCCGCGTACAGACCGCCGCCGTCCAGCAGGTCCGGCTGGGGGAGACCCAGCTTCTCCAGCACGAAGTAGAAGGGGCTGACGTCCGGGAGGTAGAGGAAGCCCCAGAGCAGGGCCGCCACGACGCCCGGGACGGCGTACGGCAGGAAGATCGCCAGCCGGGTGAAGGGGGCGAGCCGCACCTTGTCGCTGTCCAGCATCAGGGCGAAGACCAGCGCCAGACCGAGCATGACCGGGACCACGATCGCGCCGTAGCCGAGGACGCGCAGCGCGCCGTCCAGCAGCTCCGAGTCGGTGAGCGCGTCGGTGTAGTTCTCGAAGCCCGCCCACACCTCGCTCCGCGCCCCCGAGCCGAGGCCGAGCCCCTTGACCTGCACCTTGTGCAGGCTGAGCCAGACCGCGTAGCCGATGGGCAGCGCGAAGAAGAGGGCGAACAGGATCGTCGCGGGGAGGAGGAAGGCGTACGGGGCCCCCTTGACCCCGTACGACCTCCGGCGTGCCGTCGTCACTCCGCGACCTCGAAGCCCTGCTTCTTCATGTCGGCGACCGTGTCGTCCTGCATCGTCTTCAGGGCGGCACCGAAGTCCGACTTGTTCTTGGCGGCGGCGCCGAACGCGTCCTTGAAGGTGGTGTACGCGACGTTCACGTTCGGGCCCCACGCGGAGGGCGCCGTGGTCTTCGCGACCTCGGAGGCGACGGTGTAGAAGTCGGCCTGGTTGGCGAAGAAGGCCGGCGGCTCGGCGAACGCGTCACTGGTCTGCGCGGTGGTGGCGGCCGGGTAGATGCCGCCCTCCTTCGCCAGCGCGGTCAGCGCCTCGGGGTCCGTGTTCAGCCAGGTGGCGAACTTCGCGGCGGCACCCTTGTTCTTGGAGTCCGTGGTGACGGCGGTCGAGGAGCCGCCCCAGCTGCCGGTGGTGTTCTCGGAGGCCGACCACTGCGGCAGCGGCGCCACCTTCCACTTGCCCTCGGTCTCGGGCGCGGCCGTGGTCAGCGTGCCCGGCGCCCATACGGCGCTGACCCAGGCGATCTGCTTGCCGGTGTTGAGCGCCTTGTTCCAGGCCGGGGTGTACATCGGCTGGTTGTCGATGGCGCCCTCCTCGACCAGGCCGCCCCAGAAGTCGGCGACCCGCTGTGTCGCCGCGTCGTCGATGCCGACCTTCCACTTCTGGCCCTCGGTGGTCCACCACCGGGCGCCCGCCTGCTGCGCGAGACCGGCGAAGAGACCGGAGTCGGCGGCGGAGAAGGTGGTGAGGTCGACGTCCGCGTCCTCCTTCTTCAGCTTCCGCGCCGTCTCGGCGAACTCGTCCCAGGTCTTGGGAACTTCGAGGCCGTACTTCTTGAAGAGGTCGTCGCGGTAGTAGAACATCATCGGCCCGATGTCCTGCGGTATCGCGTAGACGGCGTCCGAGCCCAGCGTCGTCTGCTGCCAGACACCGTCGGCGAACTTGCCCTTCGCGTCGCCCGCCTCGCCCGCGATGTCGGCGACCGCGTCGTTGCTGACCAGGGTCGGCAGCGCCTGGTACTCGGCCTGCACCAGGTCCGGGCCCTTGCCCGCCTTGTGCGCGGTGAGGATCTTGGTGACGAGGGTGTCGCCGGAGGCCTGCTTCTTCGCCGTGACGGTGATCTGCTGCTCCTTGCCGGGACCCTTGTTCCACAGGTCCACGACCTTGTCCATGCCCGGCGTCCAGGTCCAGTACGTCAGCTTCGCCGGCCCCGACTGGGCCTCACTGTCGTCGGACCCGCCACAGGCGGCAAGTGTGGTGGCGCCGAGCGTGACCGCGACGGCGGTGGCCACAAAGCGCCGGTGCTTCGTGATGTCGGACATGGATGTTTCTCCCCTGACCTGGGTCCTCGTCTGCTGCGAAGACCGTGCCATGCTTCTGTGAGCGTTCACAGTAGAGAAACATCCCGGACACTTGTCAATGGTTGTTGCTGTGCGGTTATGTTGGGCTCGCACCGCCGAAGCAGTGTGTGCACGTTCCCAAATGATCAACTCAACGGGAGAGATCCATGCCGGAGACCACCCCCACGGGCCTCACCGGGCTCGCCTTCGGTGGGGACTACAACCCCGAGCAGTGGCCGGAAAACGTCTGGCACGAGGACGTCCGGCTGATGCGCGAGGCCGGCGTCACGATGGTGAGTGTCGGCATCTTCTCCTGGGCCCTGCTGGAGACCTCGCGCGGCACGTACGACTTCGACTGGCTCGACCGGCTGCTCGACCTGCTCCACGAGAACGGCATCCGCGTCGACCTCGGCACCCCCACCGTCGTCCCGCCCGTCTGGTTCTACCGCGAGCGCCCCGAGGCGCTGCCTGTGGCCGCCGACGGCACCCGCTACGAGTTCGGCTCACGCGGCGCCATCTGCCACAGCAACACGGACTACCGGGCCGCGGCCGCCAACATCACCACCAAGCTCGCCGAGCGCTACGCCGACCACCCGGCACTCGCCCTGTGGCACGTCCACAACGAGTACGGCGTCCCCGTCTCCGCCTGCTACTGCGACTCCTGCGCCGCGCACTTCCGCCGCTGGCTGGAGCGGACGTACGGCACGGTCGACGCGGTCAACGAGGCCTGGGGCACCGCCTTCTGGGGCCAGCACTACACCGACTTCGCGCAGATCAACCCGCCGCGTGTGGCCCCCACGGTCGGCAACCCCGGACAGACCCTCGACTACAAGCGGTTCGCCGACGAGACCATCCGCGAGAACTTCATCGCGGAGCGCGACATCCTGCACCGCCTCGCCCCCGGCATCCCGGTCACCACCAACTTCATGACCGCGCTCAGCCAGTGCGACTCCATCGACTACTGGGCCTGGGGCCGCGAGGTCGACCTCGTCACCAACGACCACTACCTGATCACCGACGGCCGCCGCACCCACGTCAACCTCGCGATGGCCGCCGACCTCACCCGCTCGGTCGGCGCCGGCGCCCCCTGGCTGCTCCTGGAGCACTCCACCTCGGGCGTCAACTGGCAGGCCCGCAACCCCGCCAAGGCCCCCGGGCAGATGGCCCGCAACTCCCTCGCCCATGTGGCGCGCGGCTCCGACGGCGCCATGTTCTTCCAGTGGCGGCAGTCCCGGCGCGGCGCCGAGAAGTTCCACTCGGCGATGCTGCCGCAGGCCGGCACCGAGTCGAGGGTCTGGCGCGAGGTCGTCGAACTGGGCGCCTCCCTCGACTCGTTGAGCCAGATCCGCGGCACCCGGACCGTCGCCGACGTGGCCGTCCTGTGGGACTGGCACTCCTGGTGGGCGCAGAACCTCGCCTGGCGCCCCAGCGAGGACCACGAGGCTCGCGAACGCGCCGACGCCTTCTACGAGGCCCTCTACGACAGGCACCTCACCGTCGACTTCGCCCACCCGGAAGCCGACTTGTCGGCCTATCCCCTTGTCGTCGTTCCCGCCCTGTACCTGATGACCGAGGCGGCGGGCGACAACCTCAAGGCGTACGTCGAGAACGGCGGCACCCTCGTCGTCTCCTACTTCTCCGGGATCGTCGACGAGCACGACGCCGTCCACGAGGGCCCGTACCCCGGCGCCCTGCGGGACGTACTCGGCCTGACCGTCGAGGAGTTCTCACCGCTGCTCGGCGGCGAGAGCGTGCGGATCACCGGCCCCGACGGCTCCGAACTCACCGGTGACGTGTGGACGGAGTTCGTGGTGACGCGCGGCGCCGAACCCGTGTGGACGTACGCCGACGGGCTCGCCGCCGACCGGCCCGCCGTCACCCGGCACCGGCTCGGCGAGGGCTCCGCCTGGTACGTGTCGACCCGCCTCGACGCGCACGGCCTGGACGCGCTCCTCGGCTGGGCCGCCGACGACGCGGGCATCGCGCCCCGCGCCGATCTGCCGCGCGACGTCGAAGTGGTGCGCCGCGCGGGGGAGTCGGGCGACTTCCTCTTCGCGATCAACCACACGGCGCTCGACGCGAAGGTGCCGCTGGACACGGCCGGCACCGAACTCCGCACCGGCGAACGCGCGGCGGGCCGCCTCGCCGTACCCGCCGGGGGCGTCCGGGTCGTACGTCTCGACGCCTGAGCACCTCGCACGTCTCGACGTCGGAGCACCACGTACGCCTCGATACCTGATCACCCCGTACGACCCGACGCTCGACCACCACCCCCGAACACCGGCCGGATCTCTGGGGACATCCGGTCGGTAACGGCGGCGCCGCGCCCACGGCCTTCGGGTGCGGCGCCGCCACAGCACCGCGCAACCGGATCCCCACCTTCGTCGAAGGGACGACGATGTTCCACGCGAGACGCGCCCTCAGGGCCCTGCTGATACCGCTGTTCGCAGGCCTGGCGCTCACCACCCTGCCCGCCACGTCGGCCTCCGCCGCCTCCACGCTCACCAACGGGGGCTTCGAGTCCGACGGCACCGGGACCGCGACGCCGGCCGGCTGGTCGACGTACTCGGCGGCCGGGCAGAACTCCGCCTCCTTCACCGAGTCCGGTGGCCACGGCGGCAGTTACCGCCTCTCCCACTACTCGGCCTCGGCCTACAAGGTGGAGACCTACCAGTACCTCTCCGGCCTCACCAACGGGAACTACAAGCTCACCGCGTGGGTGCGCTCCGGCGGCGGCCAGAACTCCGCGTACCTCGCGCTGAAGAACTGCGGCAGCGCCGAGCAGCGCACCGACATCCCGGTCTCCTCCAGCGGCTGGATCCGGATCGTCACCTCGATCGCGGTGACGAACAACCAGTGCACGATCAGCGTCAACTCCGACGCCAACGCCGGGAACTGGATCAACGTCGACGACCTGACCTTCGCGTCCGGTACGACGGGCCTGTCCATCAAGGGCTCCGACGTGTCCTCGCTCATCAAGAGCGAGGCGAAGGGCGGCGTCTACAAGAACAGCTCCGGCACGACAGGGGACGCGCTCGCCATCCTCAAGAGCGCCGGGCAGAACTACGCGCGGGTCAAGGTCTGGGTGAACCCCGCCGACGGCTACAACAACAAGACACGCGTGCTCGCCGCCGCCAAGCGCGTCAAGGCGCAGGGCATGAAGCTGCTGGTGGACTTCCACTACTCGGACACCTGGGCCGACCCGGGCGCGCAGACCGTGCCGTCCGCGTGGAGCGGGCACTCCTACAGCCAGTTGAAGACGGACGTCTACAACCACACCTACGACGTCCTCAACGCCCTCAAGTCCCAGGGCACCACCGCCGACATGGTCCAGGTCGGCAACGAGATCAACGGCGGCATGCTGTGGTCGGCGGGCTCCACCTCCAACTGGTCGCAGCTCGCAGGACTGCTCAACTCCGGCTACGACGCCGTCAAGGCGGTCAACTCCTCCACCCAGGTCGCGCTGCACCTCGCCAAGGGCGGCGACCTGTCCGGCACCCGCTGGTGGTTCGACAGCGCGGTCTCCAACGGTGTGAAGTTCGACGTCATCGGCCTGTCGTACTACGGCTACTGGCACGGCACGCTCGCGGACTTCCAGACGACCCTGGACGACGCGGCCTCCCGCTACGCCAAGCCGGTGTTCCTCGCCGAGACGGCCTACCCGTTCCGGCTCGACAGCGAGGACGCGCACGAGAACATCATCGACCTGAGCGGTGAACTCGTGTCCGGTTACCCGGCCACGACCGCCGGTCAGACGCGGTGGATGAAGGACGTCGCGAGCATCGTCGAGGCCGTCCCGAACGGGCGTGGCCTCGGGATCTTCTACTGGGAGTCGACCTGGACCGCACGCACCGGCAACGGCTGGGACCCGACCGACTCGTCCTCCGGGAACGGCTGGGAGAACCAGGCGCTGTTCGGCTATGACGACAGGGTGCTTCCGGCGGTGGCGTGGTTCAGCCACCGGTAGCGCTCCCCGTCCATGAAGGGGGCCGTACGCCTCGGCGTGCGGCCCCCTTCGGTCGTCAGGAGGCGACCGTCGTGTCCAGGAAGCGGTGCAGCGAGGCTGTCATGGCGTCCACGAACGCGTCCCGGACCTGCTCGGACACCCGGTCCAGGGAGAGATACGGGTTGAGGTCCTCCAGCTCGACCAGGAGGAGGTCGCCCTCCCGGGTGCGGCAGGCGTCCACGCGTTGGATGCCGTGGTCGAGGGTGTTCCAGTCGATGAAGCGCCGGGCGAAGCCGAGGTCCGCCTCCGTGGCCTCGTAGGGCTCCAGGACCCAGCGGCGGTCGGGGTCCGGTGCGTACAGGGCGTACTGGAAGCTGTCGTCGACGTAGTAGAACGACACCTCGTAGCGGAAGTCGACGCGGGGCTGGACGAGGATGTCACCCCAGGTCAGGCCCGCCAGTTCGGCGCCGGTCACGAAGCGCAGGCCGATCGAGTCCGCGCCGGCCTTCGGCTTCACCGCGTACGAGACGGTGTCGGGCAGGTGCGTCCGGTCCTCGGGCCGGTCGACCGTGGGGATGACCGGGTACCCGGCCCGGGTGAGGTCCAGCAGGTACCGCTTGCCGGTCATGTCGGCCCGGCCGGTCAGCGGGTTGTAGACGGGGGTGCCGAGTGCCGTCGCCCGCTCGCGGAAGGCGTCGTACGCCTCCTGGTAGTGGAGCACGGGACCGCTGTTGCGGACCACGACCGCGTCGAAGCCGTCCATCAGCGCCGCCGCGTCCAGCGGGTGGCACAGGGCGAGGTCGAACTCCGCGCGCAGCCGGGAGGTGAGGAAGACGTCCTCGTCGCCGTAGCGCCGCCCACGGGCCGGGTAGGCGAGGTCGGTGACGTACAGCAGGCGGGGGCGGGCGGGCACGGTGTTCTCCCTGGTCGGTGACGGACAACTTAACCCGAGGTCACGAGGGACGGCCCGGCCGCCTGCCAGGATGGACCGGCGGGGGCGGACGGACGATCGGGAGGCGGACATGAGGGACGCGAGGGGTGCCGGACTGGTACCGGAGGTGTTCGTCGGGATCGGCGGACGCGGACCCGAGGATGTGATCGCCGACGAGCGCGGACGGGTACTGACCGGTGTCGAGGACGGTCGCGTCCTGCGGGTGGACGGGCTCGCGGAGCCGGGACGGGCCCGGGTCGAGACGATCGCCGAGACCGGCGGCAGGCCGTTGGGTCTCGAACTCCTCCCGGACGGTGACCTGTTGGTGTGTGACGCCGAGCGGGGCCTGTTGCGGGTCGCGACCGGCGACGGCACCGTGCGGGTGCTCGCCGACGAGGCCGAGGGTGAGCCGCTGCGGTTCTGCAGCAATGTCGTGGTGCTCTCCGACGGGACCGTCTACTTCACGGTCTCCAGCCGCCGTCACCCCCTCCACCAGTGGATCGGTGACATCGTCGAACACACCGGCACCGGGCGGCTGTTGCGGCTCGCGCCGGGGGAGGGGACGCCCGAAGTCGTCCTGGACGGGCTCCAGTTCGCCAACGGCCTCGCGCCCTCCGCCGACGAGTCGTTCCTCGTGGTCGCGGAGACCGGCGCCCGCCGGCTCACCCGCGTCCACCTCACCGGGGCGAGGGCCGGCACGAGCGAGCCCTTCGCCGAGGATCTGCCGGGCACACCCGACAACATGTGGCGCGATCCGCAGGGGTTGATGTGGGTGGCCCTCGCCGGACCCCGTATCGGCGCCCTCGACCGTCTCCACCGCACCGGCCCGGCCGTACGCCGTGCCGCGAGCCGGGTCGCGGTACGGGCACCGTTCCGCCCTCTGGGGTTCGCCGGGGTCGTGGCGGTCGACGAGGAGGGGCACGTCGTGCACACCCTCGTCGACCGCCACTCCCGCTTCCGCATGGTCACGAGCGCCTGCGTGGCCGAGGGCCGTCTGATCCTCGGGAGCTTGTGGGAGCGGGGGGTCGCGGTGTGCGAGCTGCCGGGAAATGCCGACTGAGGCGGGGCCGCCGGCTCAGCCATCGGGCGAGTGCGGGGCGGGGGACGGCCGAGTTACGCTGTTGACCGGCCGCGAGCCCACTCGCGGCGCGGCGGTGGGGCCCGCCGTACCCGAACCGCGGCAATCCGCCGCCAACGGTCCCTGCTTGTGACGGAGCCCGCCCGGCCTGCGACCGGGCACCGCCGAGTAGGAGACGCACACATATGACAGTTCCGCACTCCGACGGGGCTCAAGCCTTGGAATCCCCCGTCGCCGCTCCTTCCCGGGCTGCCCCCTGGCACGACCAGGCACCCGTGGTCGCGGTCGTGGCGGTTGGCGGCGGCATCGGCGCGGCGGCCCGCTACGGCGCGTCGCTCATCTGGCCCGCGCAGCCCGGTGGCTTCCCCTGGAGCATGTTCGGGGTGAACGTGGCCGGCTGCTTCCTGATCGGCCTCTTCATGGTCGTGATCACGGACATCTGGGCCGCCCACCGCCTGGTACGGCCCTTCTTCGGCACCGGCGTACTGGGCGGCTTCACCTCCTTCTCGACGTACGCCGTCGACATCGAGCGGCTGGTCGACGAGAGCCACCCGCGCACCGCCCTCGCCTACCTCGCCGCCACCCTCCTCGCCGCCCTCACGGCGGTCTGGCTCGCGGCGACGACAGCACGCCTGCTTCTCGCATGGAGGCGACGATGACAAGCACCGGACGGACACGGCCCAGCGGTCCCGCCCTCCGCCTCACCGTTCTGATCGGCGAGCACGACACCTGGCACCACAAGCCGCTCTACAGCGAGATCGTGCACCGGGCGCACGCGGCCGGCCTCGCGGGCGCCAGCGTCTTCCGGGGCATCGAGGGCTTCGGCGCCTCCTCGATCGTCCACACCACACGTTTGCTCTCGCTCAGTGAGGACCTGCCGATCGCGGTGACCGTCGTGGACACGGAGGATCGCGTACGGGCGTTCCTGCCGCAGTTGGACGAACTGGTCATCGAGGGGCTGGTGATGCTCGACACCTGTGAGGTCGTCGGCCGGACCGGGCCCACCGAAACACGTGAGGAAGGTAAGAGGTCGTCGTGAACTGGGCGCTCGTCATCGTCGGCGGAATGGTTGGCGCGCCTCTGCGCTACCTCACCGACCGCGCCGTGCAGTCCCTTCACGACACGGTCTTCCCGTGGGGCACGTTCACCGTGAACGTCGCCGGTTCCCTGGTCCTCGGCGTCCTCACCGGCGCCGTGACCACCGGTGCCGCCACCTCCCACCTGCAACTTCTGCTCGGCACCGGTCTTTGCGGGGCGCTCACCACGTACTCGACCTTCTCGTACGAGACCCTGCGCCTCGCCCAGGACGGCGCACGCTTCCACGCCGTCGCCAATGCCGTCGGGAGTGTGGTGGCCGGGCTGGGCGCGGCTTTTGTGGGGATGGCGTTGGCGGAGGCCCTCTGGGCGTGAGCGCGGGCGCTTACCCGGCTGTTGTACGACTGCCTCCACCGGTGCGACCCCGCGGCCGTGCCCGGGTACGTCTGACCGGCGTCGCCCGTTGTGCCCGCACGTATCCGTCATGCCCCAGCCGAGCAGAACTGGACCCCATGAGCACCATCACCGTCGGTCAGGCCGTCGTCCTCGGAGCGGTGGAGGGGGTGACCGAGTTCCTGCCTGTGTCCTCCACCGGGCATCTGAAGATCGCCGAAGGGCTCATGGGGATCCAGGTCGAGGACAAGGCGGTCGTCGGGTTCTCGGCGGTCATCCAGGTCGGCGCGATCGCGGCGGTGCTCGTCTACTTCCGCGGGGACATCGTTCGGATCGGCTCCGCCTGGTTCCGGGGGCTCTTCCACGCGGCGGAGCGGCAGGACCGCGACTACCGGTTCGCGTGGTGGGTGATCGCCGCGACGATCCCGATCGTGGTCGTCGGGCTGGCCGCCAGGTCGCTCATCGAGGGGCCGCTCGCCTCGCTGTGGGTGGTGGCCGGTTCGCTGATCGCCGGCAGCGGGGTGATGTGGGTCGCGGAACAGGTCGGCCGGCGCCGGCGCGCGGAGGAGGACACCCGGTTCCGGGACGCGATGCTCGTCGGCGGTTCGCAGATCCTCGCTTTGCTCTTCCCGGGTTTCTCCCGCTCCGGAGCCACCATGTCCACCGCGCTGCTGCTCGACCTCGACCGGGTCGCGGCCACCCGGCTCTCCTTCTTCCTCGGCATCCCGGCCCTCACCGGCGCCGGGCTCTACGAACTGAAGGACGCCCTCGGTGCGGGGGTGGGCGCGGCCCCGCTGATCGTCGGCACCACCGTCTCGTTCGCGGTCGCGTACGCCTCCGTCGCCTGGCTGCTGAAGTTCGTGACCAGGCACTCCTTCAACGTGTTCGTGTCCTACCGGATCGTCGTCGGGGTCCTCCTCTTCGGGCTGCTCGGCGCGGGTGGCCTCAGCTGACAGCACACGTCGCAGGCGCCACGTGCTGATCCACGACCGCCCGTGACCTGGAAGATCGAATCCCGGACCCCTTGACAGCCCCCTCCCGTCACCCGCAGGATCACCCCCGTGAACCTGTCAGACAGCCAGACAGGTGGCTCGGCACCCCGGCGCGTCAGCGCCATGGAAGCGGTGCTCACCCACCTTCGCGACGCCATCGAGCGCGGCAAGTACGCCATCGGGGAGAAACTCCCCTCGGAGGCGGAGCTGTGCCGACAGCTCGAAGTGAGCCGTCCGGTGCTCCGCGAGGCACTGCGCGCGCTCCAGGTGATGGGCCTGACCCAGTCCCGTACCGGCAAAGGCACCTTCGTGATCGCGAACGCCGTCGAGGACCCCACCTTCGGCGACTACGCGGCGAGCGACCTGCTCGAAGTGCGCCGGCATGTGGAGATCCCGGTCGCCGGGTACGCGGCGGTGCGCCGCACCCCGGAGAACCTGGACCACCTGGCCCATCTCCTGGACCGGATGGAGCGGGAGACCGACACCACCGCCTGGGTCGCGATGGACACGCTCTTCCATCTGGCGGTGGCCGAGGCCGCCCAGAACCCGGTGTTCCGCCGGGTCATCGAGGAGATCCGGGACGCACTGGCCCGCCAGTCGGCCTTCCTCAACGAGCTGGGCGGCCGGCGCGAGCAGTCCAACCGCGAGCACCGGGCCATCGTCGAAGCGCTGATCGACGGTTCCGAACACGACGCGGTGGAGGCCATGTCCCACCACCTCGACCGCGTCGAGACCACCCTCACCGACATCGTGCGTTCCCCGCGCACGGACAGCTCCACGGAAGGCGGACGCGAGACGTGAGCGAGCAGTCCCTCGACAAAGACGTCGTACAGGCAGGACAACCGGCGGCTCATGTCGACGCCGGAGACGCCGGCTACAGCAAGTCCCTGAAGTCCCGCCACGTCAACATGATCGCCATCGGCGGCGCGATCGGCACCGGCCTCTTCCTCGGCGCCGGCGGCCGTCTCGTCGACGCAGGCCCGTCCCTCTTCATCGCGTACGCGGTCTGCGGAATCTTCGCGTTCCTCGTCGTCCGCGCCCTGGGCGAACTGGTCCTCTACCGGCCCTCGTCCGGCGCCTTCGTGTCCTACGCCCGGGAGTTCCTCGGCGAGAAGGGCGCGTACACGGCCGGCTGGATGTACTTCCTGAACTGGGCCACCACCGGTATCGCCGACATCACCGCGGTCGCCCTCTACACCCACTACTGGGGCATGTTCTCCGACATCCCGCAGTGGGTGATCGCGCTCATCGCGCTCGCCGTCGTCCTCGCCGTGAACCTGATCTCGGTGAAGATGTTCGGCGAACTGGAGTTCTGGTTCGCGATCATCAAGGTCAGCGCGCTCGTGATCTTCATGGTGATCGGCATCTTCCTGCTCGTCACCCAGCAGCCCGTCGACGGCCACACCCCCGGCCCGTCCCTGATCACCGACAACGGCGGCATCTTCCCCAACGGCCTGCTGCCCATGCTGCTGATCATCCAGGGTGTCGTCTTCGCCTACGCCTCCGTCGAACTGGTCGGCGTCGCGGCGGGAGAGACCGAGAACCCCGAGAAGGTCATGCCGAAGGCGATCAACTCGATCATGTGGCGCGTCGGCCTGTTCTACGTCGGCTCCGTCCTCCTCCTCGCGATGCTGCTGCCCTGGTCCTCCTACAAGGCGGGCGAGAGTCCCTTCGTCACCGTGCTCTCCAACATCGGCATCCCGGCGGCCGGCGGCATCATGAACCTGGTCGTGATGACCGCGGCCATGTCCTCGCTCAACTCGGGCCTGTACTCCACCGGCCGCATCCTGCGCTCGATGGCGATGGCCGGCTCCGCCCCGAAGTTCACCGGCGTGATGAGCCGCAGCCAGGTCCCGTACGGCGGCATCCTGCTCACCAGCGGTATCTGTGTCCTGGGCGTCGGACTGAACTTCGTGGTCCCCGCCGACGCCTTCGAGATCGTCCTCAACTTCGCCGCGATCGGCATCATCTGTACCTGGGGCATGATCATGATCTGTCACCTGGTGTTCTGGCAGAAGACCGAGAAGGGCGAGCTGACCCGGCCGAGCTACCGGCTGCCCGGCTCCCCGTGGACCGAACTGGTGACGCTGTTCTTCCTGGCGTCGGTGCTGGTCCTGATGTACGCGGACGGCGGCGCCGGCCGGACGACCGTGCTGTGCCTCCCCCTGATCGTATTGGCGCTGGTGCTCGGCTGGTTCGGCGTACGTCGCCGGGTAGCCCAGCAGTCGGCCGGAGTGAAGAAGTGAAGCAGGCAGTGATGTACGACCCCACGACCACCGGCGCCGCGGCGATCCCTGCGTCTCCGGTGGCCGCGGCCCCCGCGATCCGGGAACCGCTCCACGCCCCCGTCGCCCACCTCGTACGCGGAGGTGTCATCGAGGGCATCCACTACGGCTCCGTCGTGGTGCTGGGTGCCGACGGGGAGGTGGAACTCCAACTCGGCGACATCGAGGCGGCGTTCTACCCCCGGTCGGCGCTCAAGCCGGTCCAGGCCGTGGCGATGCTGCGCGCCGGACTGCCCCTGGACGGCGCACTGCTGTCCCTGACCGCGGCCAGCCACTCCGGCGAGGAACGCCACCTCGCCGGAGCCCGGCAGATCCTGGAACTGGCCGGGGCGACCGAGGACGACCTGCGCAACGTCACCGACATGCCGTACGACCCGGCCGTCCGGGACGTGTGGATACACGAGGGGAGGCAGCCCTCCCGTCTCGCGCAGAACTGTTCCGGCAAGCACGCGGCCATGCTGTACACCTGCAAGCTCAACGGCTGGTCCCTGGAGGACTACCTCGACCCGGCCCACCCGTTGCAGCAGGCCATCGCCGAGATCGTCGAGGACCTCACCGGGCAGGCCATCGCCCAGGTGACCGTCGACGGCTGCGGCGCCCCCCTCTTCTCCGTCTCCCTGCACGGTCTGGCCCGCGCCCTCGCCCGGATCACCACCGCCGCCGAGGGCACGCCCGAGCGGACCGTCGCCGACGCGATGCGCGAGCATGCCGAGATGGCGTCCGGGGCGGGGCGCGATGTGGCCGAGTTGATGCGGACCGTGCCGGGGTTGCTCACCAAGGACGGCTTCGAGGGGGTCCAGGTCGCCGCGCTTCCCGACGGGCGGGCCGTGGCCGTGAAGATCGCCGATGGGGCGAATCGGGCCAGGGTGCCGGTGACCGCGGCGGCGCTCGTACGGGCCGGGGTCGCGCCGGAGGCTCTCGCCGGGTTCTCGGGTGAGGTGTTGCTCGGGGGTGGGCATGCGGTCGGTCGTGTCAGCGCGGTGCGGGCGCTGGATCCGATGCCGCGTCTGCCCTGACGGTCGGGTGCGTTGTCGGCTTCCGGCCCGGTGGGGCTTCTCGCGCAGTTCCCCGCGCCCCTGAAGGCAACGGCCCCTGCGGGCCGTTGAAAAAGCACGGGGCGCAGCCCCTGCTTTTTCAGGGCCGCGGGGAACTGCGC